>JAJYJO010000019.1 GCA_021789435.1 Chloroflexota bacterium | reverse complement strand
GCTGCTGGTGGCCGAGGGGAAGACCAACAAGGAGATCGCCCAGGAGGTCTTCCTCTCGGACAAGACGGTCAAGAACTACGTCAGCTCGATCCTCTCCAAGCTGAACCTGGAGCGCCGGGCGCAGGCCGCCGCCTTCGTCGCCCGCCACCGGATCAAGGGCGGGGGCTGACCGCCGAGCGGCCCTCGGACCCCTGCCGGACGGACCTACCCGGCCCGGATGGTGCCGCTCAGACTCCGGCCATGCGAATCGTCACCGCCCACGAGGCCGTCGCGGGGATCTCCTCCGGCGACACGATCTTCGTCCACGGCGCGGCGGCGACGCCCTCGGTCCTCCTGGAGGCCCTGACAGCCCGCGCCGCGGAGCTGGAGGACGTCACCCTCGCCCACATGCACGCTGAGGGCCCCCACCCGCACCTGGCACCCGGCATGGAAGGGCACTTCCGCCACCGGGCGCTCTTCATCGGGCCGAACGCGCGCGCCGCCGTCAACGACGGGCGGGCCGACTTCGTGCCGGTCTTCCTCTCGGACATCCCCCGCCTGATCGACCGCGGGATCCTGCCGCTGGACGCCGTATTCGCCAACATGACCATGCCCGACGAGCACGGCTTCTGCTCCCTCGGGACCTCCGTCGACACGATGCTGACCGCGATCCGTCGCGCCCGGACGGTCATCGCCCAGCTCAACCGGGCCATGCCCCGGACACTCGGCGACTCGTTCGTCCATGTCAGTCAGATCGACTACGGGGTCTACGTCGACCAGCCGCCCTACGAGTTCCACCCGGGAGAGGTCTCGCCCGAGGAGGACCGCATCGGCGAGTTCGTGGCGAACCTGGTCCCGGACGGGGCCACCCTCCAGATGGGGATCGGGGCGATCCCGACCGCCGTTGGCCACCACCTGGTGGACAAGCGGGACCTGGGCGTCCACACGGAGATGTTCACGGACCCGATCGTGGACCTGGTGGAGGCCGGAGTCGTGACCGGCCGCCGCAAGGAGATCAACTGCGGCAAGATCGTGGCCGCCTTCATGATGGGCAGCCGGCGCCTCTATGAGTTCGTCCACGACAACCCGATGGTCGAGCTCCGCCCGGTCGACTACACGAACGACACCGCGGTCATCCGACGGCTCTCGCGGATGACGGCCATCAACTCGGCGATCGAGGTCGACCTGACGGGCCAGGTGGTGGCCGATTCCATCGGCTTCCGGCTCTACAGCGGCGTGGGCGGCCAGATGGATTTCATGCGGGGCGCGGCCCTTGCCGACGAGGGGCGAGCCATCATCGCCCTCCCTTCGACGGCTGCCGGCGGGCAGCAGTCGCGGATCGTCCCCACGCTCAAGGAGGGTGCCGGGGTCGTCACCACCCGGGCCCACGTGCGGACGGTGGTGACCGAATGGGGCGTGGCGGAGCTCTTCGGCAAGAGCCTCCGCGAGCGGGCGGCCGCGCTGATCGCCATCGCCCACCCGGCCTTCCGGGACGAGCTGGCGGCCTTCGCGCGACTCCACCACTACCTGTAGAGGAGGCCCGCGGCCAGGTGCGGGGCGCCGGTCAGTCGGAGAGCGCCCGCGTCCGGGAGCGCCAGGCTGGCGTGCCAGCACACGCCAATCCTGGCCAGGAGCGGCTCCCCGAGACGTGGGGCCGTGGGCTCCAGACGGGCTTGCGCGGCGGTCGCCGGCTCAAGGGCCGGAAGGCTGCCCTCGTGATCGTGGCAGTCGAGCGTCGCGGAACCGCGACCGGGCGCGCGCCCATGAAGGTCATCCCCGACTTTGCGCAGAAGACGATGACGGCCTTCGCCTGCGCGAACATCGAGCCCGGCACGACGATCATCACCGACAAGATGGCGGGGTTCGATGGCCTCACGGCGGCCGGCTTCGTTCATCGGCCCGCCGAACAGGGCAAGATCATCGAGGAGAACGACCATGTCGTCGCGCTCGCGGAGCGGGCGAAGGGCAACATGAAGCAGTGGCTGCCGGGCATGTTCCACGGCGTCAGCTGTGAGCAGCTCCAGGTCCACCTCGACGAGTTCGTGTTCCGGCACGATCGACGCGGCAACCCGCAGGCGGCGTTCCAGACGCTGCCCGGGCCTCGGCACCGGACGCGCGCCGGCTCAGCTCTCCGTCGTCCGGGGAGCGAGCGACCTGACGCAGTTCCCGATCAGGCCGTAGCCGCGGGAAGGCCGGTGACTCTGGGTGAGGACGAGACCCCATTCGATCGCCGTCGCGTCGAGCGTGTGCACGCTGACGCATCGCCTGTCGACTGGCACCCAAGACAGAGCCCCGGAGACCGTGAGCGAGTCCCCGATCCCGATGTGGCTCCCGTCAGGTTTGCGAACACCGTCGCCGTCCGCAACGTAGTCGGACGGCAGATGCCGAAGCCAGTAGAGATCAGTGCCGTTCGCATCCGGCCCACGGACGTAGAGACAGCCGCCGTCGGCGCCCACGAGTGTCCCGGTGATGGTCGCGGTCCCGCTGGCGCAGCCCGAGACGAGGAGCGCCGCGCAGATCGCGACGCCGGCCGCAAGCCTTCTGAGGGGCGTCAAATTTGAGGGGCATAAAAGAAGGACGAACGCCGGGCGTCCCCTCCGGCGTTCGTCACGCAAGGAGTCTGTCCGGCGCCGCCCGCGCTCCGTAGGGCCGAATGGCCCGGCTTTCGGGGGCCGGCCGGCCCGGAGCGAGCCTGTCGGATCGGTGTTTCGCCGGCGCCGCACCCCGGTGGGTCGCTCGGCGCCGCCCAGCCCGGAAGGGTGGGGCCGCATACCGGAAGGGCCCGGGCCGCCTCGGGCCATATGGCACCGATTCTTCGGGCGGCCTGTCGCTACGGGCCCCCGGAAGCCTGCCCCACCCTTGGCACATGCTCGCAACGGACCAGCTCCCCCCGCGCCGGCTGCTCATCGTGAGCCAGCATCGCGCGGCAGCCGACGCGCTGAGCGATCACCTCTCCCGCCACGGTTTCGTCGTCGTCGCCCGGGCGACCTGCGCCGGCACCGCGGCTCACGAGGTCCGCGACGCGCGACCGGACGTCGTGCTCGTCGATGCCGACGTGCCCGGCGGCTGGCGCCCCGTCGTCGCTGCCCTGGACGGCCTGCTCGATCGCGGGCGGATTGCGGTCCTGGCGGCCTACTGGCGGTCTGACGAGCAGCGCGAGGCGATCGCCAGCGGGATCGGCGCCACCCTGCTCAAGCACCTGGACGGAAGCGCACTGGCCCGCCGGCTGCGCGCACTGAGTGAACCGACCATCGTGACGAGAACCGCTGCGCCGACCACGGAACCTGCCTACCCCGGCATCCCCGCGATCATCGACGGATCGGAGGCGATCGCGCACGTCGAGACGCGGATCAGCGAGGGCGCCTGCGCCTACCCGATCACCCCCTCCACGAACATGGGGGCGATCTTCCAGGTCGCGGTCGCCAACGGCACCCCCAACCTATGGGGGACCAAGCTGAAGTTCATCGAGCCGGAATCGGAGCATTCCTCCGCCTCGGCGTCGGAGGGCTTCGCGCTGGCCGGGGGACGCGTCGTCAACTTCACCTCCGGCCAGGGCCTCATCCTCATGAAAGAGGTCCTCTACGTCATCAGCGGCAAGCGCCTGCCGGCCGTCTTCCACATCGGCGCCAGGGCCCTGACCAGCCAGTCGCTCAATATCCACGCCGGCCATGACGACGTGATGGGCGTGGCCGACACCGGCTGGGGCATCTTCTTCGCCCGCAACGCCCAGGAGGCTGCGGACCTGACCGCGATCTGCCGGCGCGTGGCGGAGGAGACCGAGACGCCCGTGATGTGCGTGCAGGACGGCTTCCTCACCACGCACACCCTGGAGAACGTTCTGCTGCCGGAGGACGAGCTGCTCCGGAGTTACGTGGGCGACCCGCGCGAGCGGCTGACGGACTTCTTCGACCCGGCCGAGGCGCTGATGACCGGTGTCGTCCAGAACCAGGACAGCTACATGAAGGGCCGGATCGCCCAACGCGCCTTCTATGACCGGATGCTCGAAGCGGCACGCTCGGCGATGGCCGACTGGACGGGGCTGACCGGCCGCTCCTACGACCTGATCGACGCCTACCGCTGCGAGGACGCCGACGAGATCGTCGTGGCGATGGGGACGATCGCGGACACCGCGCTGGCCGTGGTGGATCTTCTGCGCGACGGGGGTCGGAAGGTCGGCACGGTGACCGTGACGAGCTTCCGACCGTTCCCCGCGGCCCAGCTCGCGGCAGCGCTCCGCAACGCCCGGGCGGTGGCTGTGGTCGAGCGCACGGACGAGCCCGCGGCGGCCGACAACCCGCTGACGCGGGAGATCAAGGCCGCTCTCGCCGACGCGGCGATGAACGGCGCCCCGATGCCGCGGGTCGTCTCCGCCTCGGCCGGGCTGGGCTCCCGGGACGTGGCGCCCGGGGATCTCGTCGCCGTCTTCGACTGGCTGGCCGATGGCGATGCCCTCCGCGAGAGGCGGCACGTTGTGCTGGGCGTGCGACACCCGCTGGCGCTCGAGCGGAAACCCGTCTCGCTGCGCCCCCGCGGTGCCTACAGCCTGCGCGGCCACTCGATCGGCGGCTTCGGCTCGGTCACCACGAACAAGGTCCTGGCTACCGTGATCGGGGAGCTGTTCGGCAAGTACGTCCAGGCCTACCCGCGCTACGGCTCGGAGAAGAAGGGCCTGCCCACCACCTACTACCTGACCATCGCCGACGAGCCGATCCGGCTCCACTCCGAGCTCGAGCAGGTGGAGTTCGTCCCGCTCTACGACGTGGCGGCCTTCCGCCAGGGCGACCCCCTGGCCGGTCTCGTCGACGGCGGCACCGTCTTCCTCCAGTCTTCGCTGACGGACCCGGAGGAGATCTGGGTTTCGCTCCCGGCGGCCACGAGGGCCGAGATGCTGGCTCGCCGAATCCGGCTGACCGCGCTCGACACCGCCGCTCTCGCCCGCGAGCATTCACCGCGGGCGGACCTCGTGGTGCGGATGCAGGGCGTCGCGCTCGTCGGCGTCTTCCTGCGTGTCTCGCCCTTCGTCGAACAGGCCGGCCTGGACCGCGACAGGCTGCAGGACGAGGTCCGCAAGGCGCTCACCCGTTTCTTCGGCAAGCGCGGTGGCTCCGTGGTCGAGGGCAACCTGGCCGTGATCTCGGCGGCCTACGACGCGGTGATCGACGTCACGGCCGCCGTCACCGGAACGCCACCGGTCGAGGCGCGGGCGCCGGCCCAGGCTCCAGTGCCGGCAGAGGCGGTCCGATGAGCCGAACGGTGACCGGCCAGACGGTCGGCGAACTGATGACCCGCGACCCGATTTCGATCCGGGCCGATGTCTCCCTCCACGAGGCCGCCCAGCTGCTGGACCGGCACCGGATCCGCGGCCTGCCGGTCGTTGACCCCGCGGGCGCGCTGATCGGCGTGCTGAGCCAGACGGACCTGGTCCGCGCCCGTGCCACCGAACACCTCTGGCGGAACTGGCCCGGGCTGGCCGTCCGGCACCTGATGACCCAACCGGCGCTCACCATCCCGGCCGCGGCCGACCTCGAGGAGGCGGCCCGGCTGATGGAGGAGCGCCACGTCCACAGGCTCGTCGTCGTGGCCGACGATGGGTGCACCCCGATCGGCATCATCTCCACCACGGACCTCGTGCGGGCCATGGCGGGGACGGCCGAGTGACCGAGCGAGCGATGACCACGATCACGATCCCGACTCCGGACGGCGAGGTTGCCGTCCCCGTCAAGGAGCCCGCCGTCGGCGAGGCCCACGTCGTCTTCGACATCGAGGCCTACGTCGACGACTTCAACGCCTCGGTCGTCGGCGCCTACCGCCGCAACATCGCCGACCTGGAGCTGCCGGCCGACCCTGGGGTCGCCCGCAGCATCATCCCGCCGGGGACGGCCGCCGTCCGCGATTTCAGCGGCCTGGCCCCCCAGATCCCCGAGCTTCTGGCCGAGAAGTGCGTCGGCTGCATGGCCTGCGTGAGCGCCTGCCCTGACACGGCGATCCTGGCGATCGCCCGTCCCGCAAGCGCCCTCGAGGCGGAGGTCGCCGCCTTCGCCGCCGACCAGCCGGACCCGGTCCTCGCCGGGGCGACGGCCCGGCAGCATTTCATGGCCACCCAGAAGTACGCCGAGGTGCCGCGGAAGCGCGGTCTCGAGCCGGCCCAGTTCGGGATCTTCGTCGACCCGGTCCACTGCAAGGGCTGCGCCGAGTGCGTGGACGTCTGCCACGAGCTCGGTCACGACGCCCTGATCATGATCGACAAGGCGCCGGCAGAGCCCTCGGGCGAGAGCACCCTCGACCGCTACCGTCGGGACATCGCCTTCTTCCGCGGCCTGCCGGTGACTCCGCCGGAGTATCGGAACGAGAAGGCGCTGGCCGACCTGATGCTCGGCGAGCACGCCCTTGGCTACGTGGGCGGCGCCGGCTCCTGCTCGGGCTGCGGCGAGGCCAGCGCCATCCGGATGATGATGGCGGCCACGCTCCAGGTCTACGGGCCGGACTCGATGGGGATCGTCGCCGAGACGGGCTGCAACACGGTCTACGGCAGCACCTACCCCTTCAACCCCTTCCTGGTCCCGTGGACCAACTCGCTCTTCGAGAACGGGCCCGCCGATGCCCTGGGGATCCGCCTCCGCTGGGACCAGGCGGGCCATCCCGAGCGCCGGCTGTGGGTCTTCGGCGGCGACGGCGCGATGTACGACATCGGCTTCCAGTCGCTCTCGCGGATGGTGGCCGCCGGCGCCGACATCAAGGTCCTGGTGCTCGACACGGGCGCCTATTCCAACACCGGCGGCCAGGCCTCGACCGCCACGTTCGGCGGCCAGGTCGCCAAGCTCGCAGCCTACGGCAAATCCGAGCACGGCAAGCAGGAGCGACGCAAGGAGCTGGGCCGGATCCTGATGGCCCACGGCGAGGTCTACGTCGCCCAGTCGACGCCCTCCAGCCTCAACCACTTCTACCGGGCGATCATGGAGGCCAACTCGTACCCGGGCCCGGCCGTCGTGGTCGCCTACACGCCCTGCATGCCCGAGCACGGCATCGCCGACGATGCCGCCTACCGCCAGTCCCAGCTGGCCGTGGAGTCGCGCGCCTTCCCGCTCTTCACGTACGACCCTCGGCGGGGCGCCACCATGACCGAGCGTCTCTCACTGCAGGGCAACCCGGCGATCAAGGAAGACTGGGCCAGGCTGCCGGACGGGACGGTCGTGGACTTCCTCTCCTTCGCCCGGACGGAGATGCGTTTCTCCCAGCACTTCGACCGGGAGGGCAACCCGTCGGCCGAGATCCAGGCTTCACAGGCTGA
Source organism: Chloroflexota bacterium (assembly GCA_021789435.1). Classification (GTDB taxonomy): domain Bacteria; phylum Chloroflexota; class Limnocylindria; order Limnocylindrales; family CSP1-4; genus JAJYJO01. The sequence continues at coordinate 27,774 of JAJYJO010000019.1, read as the reverse complement.
TCGGCTGGCCAATTGGCGGCTGCTCCAGGAACTGGCCGGCATCCGCTGAGAGCGATCCTCCGTCGGCGACACGAGAGAACCGGGCCCACTGGGCCCGGTTCCGTCCTGTCCGTCCGCGAGGCCCCGACGCGAGTCCGCGAGGGGCTCCGGCTCTAGGCCGGACGACGCGCGCCGGCCGGGACCGTTGTCGCGCTCCCGGCGTGCGGCCAGAACGTGGTCTCGTGACCATCGTCCCAGCGCACCCGGTAGCGAGTCCCGGCGGCGGAGGCGATCACCTCGAGGATCTCGCCTTCGCGGGGCGCCTTGCCGACCCGCTCCGACTCGACGATGATCCGGTCGCCCGGCTTCGCGGTCATCCGTCACCTCCTGGCTGCGGACCTACGCCTGGCCGGAGGATCGCGCCAAGGTGGCCTTTCCCGGAAGGGGCTGAGGTCACGAATCGCGCGGCCCTCGGGCCGATTCGGCCGATCCCCCGGATCACGCCGGCTCTACGCGGGCGGGGAGGGCACGGATGGCGATGAGAGCGACGCGGCCGGAGCTGACGGCGGCGGAGCTGACGGTGGCGGAGCTGACGGTGGCGGAGCTGACGGCGCCGCCACCGCGGAGGGCGCCGGAGCGGCGGGCGTCGCGCTGGGTGGGGTGGTTGGGCCCGGGGTGGTCGTCAGAGGAGTCGGCGACGCCCTCGGCCCGGTCGAAGGAGACGGTGGCGCCGACGCCGGTGCGCTCGGCGGCGGCGAGGGCGATGGGGCGGGCAGGCCGTTCCGGCCCCCGATCAGCCGGCCGGGAGCCGCGGGGGAGCCGAGCGGTCCCTCGAGCGGGAGGATCCCCCCGACCGGCGGCCGGGCAGCCTCGCCCGCGAGCGAGAGGCCCAGGAAGAGGGCCACGGCCGCGATCGCGGCCGTCACCCCGAGCCGGACCGGCCCGCTGACGAGCGCCTGGCCGAGATCGGGCCTGAGCTCCATGGCCGCCTTGGTCCGCAGTCCGGCCGGCGGCCGGTCCGGGTCGCCCAGGGCGAACCGCGCCGCGGAGCCGTAGATGAAGGCACTCCACAGCAGGAGCAGGTCGACCGCGATCGTCAGCAGGGAGAAGCCTGCCACCAGGGCGACCCAGCCGGCGAGGCCGACGGCCGCCGCCGCCAGCGCCGTCTCGACCGCGACAACTCGCAACTCGTGGATGGCGGGCGAGCCGCCTCGGAACTTCGGCGTCCGCAGGAACACGCCGCGTTCCTCGATGAGCGCCCGAACGCAGGCGAGCGTGACGACCCAGGAGAGGCTGAGGTTGACGCGAAGGGCGTCCATCGCCTCCAGGCTCGTCACGCGCGTGGCGACCCGGATCCCCCAGACGTAGCGGACCAGCCCCAGGGCCACGTAGAGGAGCGGCAGCACGATGCCCAGCCCGGCCAGGCGCTGGATGACGAAGGGGTGGCCGCTGACGACGCCGGCGGCCGTGGCCGCGATGAACGCGGCGAAACCGAGCGTCAGCGCGTCGTTGAACCACCAGAGCGCGCCGAGGAGATAGTCGCGCCGCTGGCGCTGGCTCAGGGGGCTGTCCGACCAGGGCAGCAGGGCGCGCCAGTGCTTGCGAAGGATCTGGATCCCCCCGAAGGCCCAGCGGAACCGCTGGCCGCGCAGCGCCTCGTATGTGAGCGGCATGAGGCCCCGGCCGTACGGACGAGGCACATAGACTCCGCGGCCTCCCCGGGCCAGCATCCGGAGGCTGGCCTCGGCGTCCTCGGTGATGATCGCCTCGTCCCAGCCGCCCATGGCGTCCAGGACCGAGCGCCGGATCAGGCCCATCGTGCCGGCGAAGATGATCGAGTTGCGATAGGACCGGCTGACCATCCCGACCCGGAAGAAGTAGCCGAAGCCGGTATGGCAGGCCCGGAAGAAGGCGCTCTCCTGCCAGGCCCGGTACTCCTGGGGCGTCTGGACGAAGGAGACCGCCGGATCGACGAAGTAGGGGACGGTGGCCTTGAGGAAGCCCGGCTCCACCAGGTAGTCGGCATCGACGATCCCGACGATCTTGACGTCGGGATCCAGGTGCCGGCGGCCCCAGTTGAGCGCCCCGGCCTTGAAGCCCGGCCAGCGCTCCAGGTGGGCGAACTCCACCCGCCGACCAGCCTGGCGCAGGCGACCGCATTCGGCCTCCAGGGGGCGCCAGAGGCTTGCGTCGGGGGTGTTGTTATCGATCACCTGGACCACCAGCGCCTCGGGTGGGTAATCGATCCGGAGCAGGCTCTGGATCGTCTCGAGGACCAGCTCCGGTGGTTCCTGGTGAGCGGGGACCTGGAGGCAGACCGTCGGCCAGCGCCCCGGGGGCGGCGGCGGCCGCTCCACGCTGACGGGGCGGCAGAGCGCGTCGAGCATCTCGAAGACGGCCGCCAGCATCAGGGCGAGCGCACCCAGCTCGATCCCGAGGAGCAGCAGGCCCAGGACCAGCCCGAGCGGCGACCGGTCCAGGATGAGGGTCACCCTGGCCAGGTAGACGGAGTAGACGGCGGTGCCCACAACGACGCTGCCGAAGGTCGCCGCCCCGACTGCCCACCAGCGCCTCGGCGCAACCAGGGCGACCAGCAGCGTCAGGGCGGTCACGATGACGCCCGGGGCGAGGGGCGCGATGGGTCCGCTCACCCAGCTGGCGACCGCCCCCGGCAGAAGGACGGCCGGGAGGCGTGCGATCCGCCACCCGATGGGCCGACGGCCCCCGCGGAGGAGGGCCAGAGTCAGGAGGACGACGAGCGTTGCGGAGGCGGCCAGAGATCGGTCGAGCAACAGTGAGTCCCTCGAGGGCCGGCCGATCGGCGATCGCGATCCGGGTGGGAGCGACCGGAGGCGGCAGTCTCTGCCGCCCGGGTGACGACCGATGGGCAAACCTTGCCGGGCGCCGCCAGACAGGCGCGTCTCCGTCGGGGCGATCCGCCTCGCAGCCGGCTATCGGCGACCCGCGCGGGTCGTTCGCGCCTGGTCCGGAAGCAGGTCCGGGGTCCCCAGGTCCTCAGCGCGAGGCGGCCGCTACCTCGAGGCGTTCTCCCCGGCCGACGGCGAGGCCCACCTCGAAGGCCGCGAGGTCGGCTGCCAGGGCAGCCGACCGCTTCTTGCCCACGATCTCGCGGAGGGCCGCCTCCATCGCGTCGGCCGTCACCCAGTCGAGTCGGCCGACCAGCGCGCCGAGCGCGACGACGCTCACCAGCTTGTCGTCGCCGGCCTCGCCGGCAAGCTCGGTGCAGGCGATGTGGAGCTCGTCGATGTCCGGCCGGCGAGCCGTCTCCTCCACGAGCGAGGCGTTGACGATGAGCAGGCCGCCCGACGCAACGCGCGGGCCGTACTTCTCGAGGGAGGGCAGGTTCATCGCCACCGCCGCATCGAAGCGGTCCACCACCGGCGACCCGATCGGCTCGTCGCCGACGATGACGGTGCACGAGGCCGTCCCGCCCCGCATCTCCGGCCCGTAGGACGGGATCCAGAAGACCTCCAGCCCGTCCTCCAGGGCGCCGCGGGCAAGCGCCTGGCCGGCAAAGAGCAGTCCCTGGCCGCCGAACCCGGCAAAGATGACCGAGCGTTCCATCTCAGCCTTCCCCGCCGGACGTCGGGGCAACCGCTCGCTTGCCCCGGTCGATGATCACGCCGAGCGGGTAGGCCGGGATCACCTCGGCCCGGATGTGGTCCATCGACTGTTGAGCGGTCAGGCCCCAGCCCACCGGGCAGTTCGAGAGGATCTCCACCAGGGCGAAGCCGGTCCCCTCCAGCTGGACCTGGCAGGCGCGCTTGATCATGGCCTTGGTCTTCCCCACGCTCGATGGATCGATGATCGTCCCCCGCGCCGCGTAGGCCGTCCCCGGCAGCTGGGCCAGCATTTCGGTGATCCGGATGGGATAGCCGGCCAGGCTGGCCTCGCGACCCGTGGGCGAGGAGGTCGTCCGCTGACCGAGCAGCGTCGTCGGAGCCATCTGGCCGCCGGTCATGCCGTAGATGCCGTTGTTGACGAAGATGCCAGTGATCCGCTCGCCGCGCGCGGCGGCGTGCACGATCTCGGCCGTGCCGATCGCGGCCAGGTCCCCGTCGCCCTGGTACATGAGGACGAAGTTGTCCGGCCGGACTCGGCGGATTCCGGTGGCCACGGCCGGGGCCCGGCCGTGGGGTGCCTCGACGAAGTCGAGCAGGAGGTAGTCGTAGGCGAAGACGGCGCAGCCGACCGGGGCCACGGCGATCGTCCGGGGACCGAGTCCCAGCTCCCCGAGCACCTCGGCAATCAGCCGGTGGATGATCCCGTGGCCGCAGCCGGGACAGTAGCGCGTCGAGGTCTCGGAGAGGAGCTCCGGCTGCTGGTAGATGACCCGCGGGCTGGCCGGCGCCCTCGGCGGAGTCGCGACGCTCATCGGGCCACCTCCCGGAGCCGCCGGCGGTGGCCGCCGGCCAGGACCGGCTCTGACGGCTCGACCGGCTCCACCGGCGCCCAGCCGGCCCGGTCCACGGCTCCATGGCCATTGCCGCTCGGGGGCTCGACCTTCGACTCGGCGGGCAGCGGCAGCAGAGCCTTCCGGCGCGCCCGCCGACCGACCCGAGCCTGGAAGGAGCGAAGCACCTCGACCACCTCGTCCGGGGTGGGGATCATGCCGCCCATCCGGCCGTGGAAGGCAACCGGGCAGCGACCCTCGACGGCCAACCGCACATCCTCGACCATCTGGCCGGCCGACAGCTCCACCACCAGGATGCCGCGCAGCCGGGCCGCCAGGCGGGCGAGCTCCCGTTCCGGGAACGGCCACAGGGTGATGGGCCGGAAGAGCCCGACCTTGATCCCGCGGGACCGCCCGCGGGCCACGGCCGTCCGGGCCACGCGGGCCGCCGTGCCGTAGGCGACGATGGCGAACTCCGCGTCCTCAAGCTGCTGGCCCGCCCAGCGGACCTCGCGCCGGGCGATCTCCTGGAACTTGGCCTGCAGCGCCAGGTTGTGCCGCTCGAGGTTCTCCGGGAGCAGGTCGAGCGACTTGACCACCCGGGGCGGCCGGCCGTCGGCGCCGGTCAGCGCCCAGTCATTGGCGCGCCGCTCCGGCGTCCGGAAACGCAGCTCGACCGGCTCCATGGCCTGGCCGAGCGTCCCGTCCGCCAGGATGAAGACCGGCGTCCGGTAGCGCTCCGCGAGCTCGAAGGCGTGGGCGACGAGGTCGACCGCCTCCGAGATGGAGGCCGGGGCAAGGACCGGTGTGCGGTAGTCGCCGTGACCATGGCCCTTCACGGCCTGGAAGTAATCGGACTGGCTGGGCTGGATCGAACCGAGGCCCGGTCCGCCGCGCATCACGTTGACCAGGACCACGGGGATCTCCGAGCCGGCCATGTAGCTCATCCCCTCCGCCATCAGGCTGATGCCGGGGCTGGAGGACGAGACCATGACGCGGGCGCCGGTCGCGCCGGCGCCCAGGGCCATGTTGATCGCCGCCAACTCCGATTCGGCCTGGACGAAGGTCCGACCGAGTTCCGGCATCCGGCGGGCCATCCACTCGAGGAGCTCGGCCTGGGGAGTGATCGGGTACCCGAAGTAGGCGTCGCAGCCGGCCTGGATCGCCGCCTCGGCGATCGCTTCGTTGCCCTTCATCAGGACACGGGCGCGTCGCGCCCCGGCCCGTCGCTCGGACGTGCCGTGCATCACCGTCATCCGTCAGACCTCGCGAAGGGGAGCGTAGATCGTGAAGACGACGTCCGGGCAGACGCGAGCGCAGAACGCGCAGCTCGTGCAGCGCGAGGCGTCCGTCAGCCGGACGGGGTGATAGCCGAGCCGGTTCACCACCCCCTCGTCGAGCGCCAGGACCGCTTTCGGGCAGGCCGCGACGCACAGCTCGCAGCCCTTGCACTTGTCCTCTGCGATCACCAGCGGCGTCCACGGCGGGAGCGGTGCGCGGGCCCGAGTGGCTAAGGGATCGATCGCCATCTCGTGAGGAACCCCTGTTCACACTGTCGCCCGGAAGGCGTCTGGCGTCCGGGCGGGCCGTTGGGTCGGCCCGGACTCGTTGGCCCGAGCCTCGTTCCGGGCGGCGGGGGTGGGCAAGTGCCGAACGGCCGGGGCTTTCGGGCGCTCCGGCTCCCCTCGGAGCAGCGCGGGGAGGCGCCCGCCGGGCGTGACGGGCCGGTGGGCCGAACGGCACAGGCGAGGGGTCCCGCGGCTCTACCGCGCGCCGCCTGCCGGGCTTCAGACTCGGGCCGTCCAGAGCGCCCCGGCGCCTGGAGGGTGAGGGTGGACACGTCGATCCTGCTCGCCCTGGAGCGAGCCGAACGCGAAGCGCAGGAGCGACGCCGGTCTGCCGAGGTGGAGGCCGAGCGGCTCCTCGAGGTTGCGGCCGCCGAAGTCGCCGCGATCGAGGCGGCGGTGGGCGGGCGCACGGCGCGGGCCGTTGCCCGGCTCCGACGGCGCGTCCTGGCCGAGGCGCGGGCGGAGCTGGCCGGTCTCGACGCCGCCCCCGGACCGGCCGCGTGTCCCGACCCCGAGGAGCCGGCCTCACCCCTCCTGGACGCGGCCGCGGACCGGATCGTCGCGGCCGTCCTGGCCGAGCCCGGCCCGGCCAGCGGGACCGACCCAGCGCCGGGGGACGAACCGTGCTGACCCGCATGCGGCGCGTGGAGATCGTGGCCCCGCGCAGGCGGGTTTTGGAGCTGCTTCGGGCCGTCCACCGGGCCGGCGTCGTGGAGCTCGTCCCGTTCGAACGGAGCGTCGGGCCCGCCGAAGCGGCCCCGACCCCGATCTTCGGACCCTGCCCCGACTGCCCGGATCGAGCGGACCGGGAGGCCGCCCTGGGGATGGCCTCGGAACTGGCGGGGCTGCTCGGCCGCCAGGCGGCGCCGCACGATCTGGTCTCCCGGCTCTGGGAGCTGGACGACGCCGCGCTGGCGGAGCGGGTGGCTTCCCTTCGGCCGGTCCACGAGCGGGCCGCCGCGCTGACCGAGCGGCGGCGGCGCCTGGCGGCCGAGGAGCGGCGAATCGGCGAGTGTCGCGAGCTGATCGGGGCGCTGGCGCCGGTCGCCGGGCTGATCCCGCGGCTGCGCGGCTACGGCGCGATAGCCGCGCTCGTGCCAGCCCGCGCGCAAGCCCTGCTGGATCTGCTGCGCCCGGAACTGGAACTGGTCGCCGGGGGACGGTCGGAGCTGATCACCGCCGACCTGGATGCGCAGCGGATCGCGCTCCTGGCGCTCTTCCCCCGGGAGGCCCTTGGGCCGGTCCAGGAGTTGTTCGGCCGGCGGGGCATCGCCGAGGCGGATCTGCCCGAGGCCTGCGCCGGACTCCCCCTGGCCGAGGCCCTGGCCCGGCTGGACGGCGAGCAGTCGGCCGACGCGGCGGCGTTCGAGACGGCCGGCGCCGAACTGCTCGCACTCGCCGAGGGACACGGCGCCGAGAGCGCGGCCCTGGCCGCCGTACTCGCCGACCGCTTCGCGGAGAGCGATGCGGTGGCGGGCGCGGCGGCCAGCGACCACCTGGTGGCGTTCGGCGGCTGGGTGCCGGACGATCGCCTGGCGGAGCTGCGCGCCGGCCTCGCCGCCGACTTCGGCCCGGAGGCTCTGCTCGACGTGCGCCCGGGAGAACGGCGGGTCGAAGAGGCGGAGGCTCCGGTGGCACTTCGCAACCCCCGGTTGCTGCGGCCGTTCGAGCCGCTGGCCTCCTTCCTGGGCCTGCCGCGCTACGGCTCGCTCGATCCGACGCCGTTCCTGGCCGTCACCTTCCCGGCCTTCGTGGGGTTGATGGTGGGAGACGCCGGGTACGGCCTGGTGATGCTGGGCCTGCTCCTGGCCGTGCGACTCCGCTGGCCCCGCAGCGCGGCGGTCCGCCTGGTCGTGCCGATCGGAATCCCGGCCGCGGCCGCCACGGTCTTCTTCGGCGTCCTGTTCGGGGAATGGTTCGGCGATGCGGGCCACCTGGTCTTCGGCCTCCACCCGCTGGCCCTCGACCGGCGGGAGGCGATCCTGCCGATGCTCGTCCTGGCGCTCGGCATCGGCATCGCACACGTCGGGCTGGGCCTCGGTCTGGGGGTCGCCAACGCGATCCGCCTCGGAGAACGGCGCGAGGCGGCCGTGCGCGTCCTGCTGCTGACCTGCCTCTTCGCGATGGTGGCGCTGGTGGCGGGCCGGGCCGGCGGCTGGATCCCGGATCCGGCCGGCTGGTTGCTGGCGGTGAGCCTGGCGGCGGCTGCGGTCGGGCTGGTCGTCCTGGCCGGCCTTGCCGGTTCCATCGAGCTGGTGGGGATCTTCGGCAACGTCCTCAGCTACGCGCGGCTGATGGCCATCGGGCTCGCGTCGGTGATGCTGGCGACGGTCGCCAACCAGCTCGGGGGCCTGAGCGGGAGCATCCTCGCCGGTCTCCTGGTCGGCGGCCTGCTCCATGCCCTCAACTTCAGTCTCGGCTTCTTCGACTCGACCGTTCAGGGGCTGCGGCTCCATTACGTGGAGTTCTTCGGCAGGTTCGTCGACACCGGCGGGCGGCGCTTCCGGCCGTTCGCGGCGGCGATCGCACGCGCGGACGGGCAGGCCCGTCCAGTCGGGAGGTGACGGGTGGACGATGGCTGGCGGTTCATCGGTGCGGCGCTGGCAGTGGGGCTCGGGGCGATCGGGACCGGCCTCGCCCAGTCGCGGATCGGTTCGGCCGGCGCCGGGACCATCGCCGAGAAGCCCGAGCTGCTGGGCGGGATCCTGCTGATGATGGCCCTCCCGGAGACGGTGGTGATCCTCGGCTTCGTCGTCGCCGCCATGGTCCTGCTGGGCGGCTGAGCCTCCCCGAGCGCGACGGGAGGGGCAGCCGCATGGGCGGAACCGCGATCCTGGAGGCGATCGAGCGCGAGGCGGCCGCCGAGGCCGCGGCGCTGCTCGTCGCCGCCCGGCAGCGTGCCGCGACGATGGTGGCCGACGCCCGGGCCCACGCCGACGCCGAGGTCCGGGGCGCCCGCGCCGAGCACGAGCCGGCGCTCCAGAGGGAGGCGAGCCGGCTCGTCAACGCCGCCCGCCTCCGACGGGTCCGGGACCGAACCGAAGCCGACGTGGCGGTCGTCGATCGGGCCTTCGCCCTCGCGGCCGAGCGGCTCGCCACCCTCGCCGACGACCCGTCGGGTGATCGGTGGAGGTGGGCCCTCGTGCGGCTGGTCGAGGAGGCCGTGGCGTTCACCGGCCCCGGCTCGACCGTCCGGGTGCGGCCGGCCGACGCGGCGGCCCTGCAGGACGGTCACGTTCGGTTCGACCGGACAGCCGTCCGGCTGGAGGTGGAAGCGGATGCAGCGCAGGGGTTCGTCTGCCGCTCGGCCGACGGCCGGCTCGAGGTGGACGGGACCCTGCCGACTCGCCTGAGGCGTGCCCGCGCGGCGCTGGCCAGCGAGGTCGCCCGGCTCCTGGGGCCCGAGGTGAATGAGAAGCGTGGCCCGGACGCCGCCTCGACGAGCTGGCACGGCGCACCCGTCGCGTGCGAAGGGAGGGTCGGGCGCTGATCGGCTACGACTTCGGCAATGCCCGGATCGGCGCCCTCCGCAGCCGCCTGCTCGACGCGACGACCCTCCGCGCCGCCAGGACGGCTTCGTCGGTCGACGCCGTCCTTGAGCTCCTCGCGGGCCTCGACGATTGGCGCGTTCCGATCGCAGAGGCGAGCGCGACCGGTGCTTTCCGGCGGCCGGTCCAGGTCCTGCAGGCGGCCATCGAGCGCCACCGCTCGCGCCGATTGGGGGGCCTCGTTCGATCGTACGGGCCGCCGATTCGGGAGCTCGTGGAAGCGCTTGTCCTCCACCTGGACGAGGAGCGCGCCCTGGAGGTGCTGCGCCGTCGCCGGGCAGGCCAGTTGGAGGTGACGATCCTGGGCCAGGTCTCGCCGGGTGCGCTGCTTGATGCCCGTGCGATGCGGCTGGTGGCGGCCGCGCCGGGCGAAGGCGGGCCCTTCCTGGTCCTCTGCCGGCTCGGCATCCTGGGTGGCCGGGCGGCCCGCGCGCTGGCCCGCGCCGCGGAGGCGGGAACGGCGCCGGAGGCGCTGGAGGCCCGGCTCGACGAGGCCTGGTGGCGCGCTCGGTGGCGCCGCGCGGAGGGTTCGGGCGAGGATGCAGCCGCGGTGCGCGATCTCATGCGGGGCGAGGTGGCTGAGCGCCGCCGGGTGCGGGAGGCCCTCCAGGCCGGCGCGACCGCCGACGCGGCCTGGCGGGAGCGGCAGCTGCTGGGGGAGCGCCTGGCGCGCCTGGAGCGGCGGGGCCACCACGATCCGCTCGGCATCGCCACGGTCGCGGGCTACGTCGCGGCGGTCGAGGCACAGGCGCTCCGGCTCCGATCGATCCTGGCCGGCCTGCCCGGCCAGACAGGCCGCCAGCCGGGCCGCGACGGCCGCCGGGCCGCGTGATGACCGCCGGGGACCGCATCGTCGTGCTGGCTCCCCCGGAGCTGGCCGCCGGGTTCCGACTGGCCGGCGCCTCGGTCAGCGTCGTGGCTCCCGGCCCCGAGGTCGCCGGTGCCGTCCGCCAGGCGACGGGCGACCTCGAGACGGGCCTCCTGCTCGTCACGGCCGACCTCTGGGCCGCTCTCGACGAGCGAACGCGGGACGGACTCGAGCAGCTGGCCCGGCCGGTGGTGCTCGCGATCCCCGCCGCCGGGGCCGGCGACCGATCCGCGGGCCGGTGGCTGCTGGGCCAGACGCTCCAGCGGGCGATCGGTCACCGTGTCGTGCTGCGGACGGGGTGACCGCCCGATGGTGAGCGCTGAGCGTGAAGTCCGTGGCCCCGGACCGCGCCCGCGAGGCCGGGCCGAGGTCGTCGCCGCGGCCGGACCGGTCGTCCGGGCCAGCGGCCTGGCGCGACCGACCGTGGGCCAGGTCGTCCGCGTGGGGCCGAGCCGCCTCCTCGGCGAGATCATCCGCCTGGACGGGGAGCGGGCGACGATCCAGGTCTACGAGGAGACCGCAGGCCTCCGCGTCGGCGATCCGGTCGAGGCGAGCGACGGCCCCCTCTGCGCGTGGCTGGGACCGGGCCTCCTCGGCGCCACGTTCGACGGCCTGCAGCGGCCCCTCGGGGCACTCGCCGAGCGCGGCCGATGGACTCTGGGGGCCGGCCTCGAAGCACCGGCCCTCGATCCCGCGCGCCGCTGGCGGTTCACGCCGCTCCGCGAACCTGGCGAAAACCTGGTGCCGGGGGACGTGCTCGGCGCGGTGGCCGAGGGCCCGTTCGAGCACCGCATCCTGGTTCCGCCCGGGGCGCCGGCGGGGCGGCTCCGCCGGCTGACCCGGGGCGAGTTCGCCGCCGGCGACCCGATCGGGGAGATCGAATCGGAGCGGGGACCGGGACTCCTCCACCTGGCCCACGCCTGGCCGGTGCGGACTCCGCGGCCCGTCGGCGACCGCCTGCCGGTCCTCGATCCGCTGGTCACCGGGCAGCGCGTGCTGGACATGCTCTTCCCGGTCGCCAGGGGCGGCGCGGCGATCATCCCCGGCGGCTTCGGGACCGGCAAGACGGTCGTCGAGCAGACCCTGGCCCGCTGGTCCGATGCGGATGTCGTGGTCTACGTGGGCTGCGGCGAGCGGGGCAACGAGATGGCCGAGCTGCTGACCGAGTTCGCGGGGCTGGAGGACCCGCGGAGCGGCGGTCCGCTGCTCGCCCGCACGGTCCTCATCGCGAACACGTCGAACATGCCGGTCGCGGCGCGCGAGGCCTCGGTGGCGCTCGGGATGACAATCGCCGAGTACTTCCGCGACCAGGGCTACGGCGTCGCCCTGCTGGCCGACTCGACGAGCCGCTGGGCGGAGGCGCTGCGCGAGATCAGTGGCCGGCTCGAGGAGCTGCCCGGCGAGGAAGGGTTCCCTGCCTACCTGGGCAGTCGTCTGGCCGCCTTCTACGAGCGAGCCGGTCGCGTGGTCCCGCTCGGCCGGCCCGGCAGGGTGGGCTCGCTGACGGTGGTCGGGGCCATCTCGCCGCCGGGTGGCGACTTCAGCGAGCCCGTCACGCAGGCGAGCCTGCGCCTGGCCGGCACGCTCTGGGCTCTCGACACGGACCTGGCCCACGCCCGTCACTTCCCGGCCATCGGCTGGACCGGCTCGTACTCGCTCTACGTGGATGCGCTGGCCGCCTGGTACCGGGCGCGGGTCGGGGACGACTGGGAGGCGTGCCGGCGAGACGCCCTGGGCCTCCTGGCCCGCGAGCGCCAGCTCCTCGAGATCGTCCAGCTGGTCGGCGCCGACGCCCTGCCGGACGAGGACCGGATCGACCTTGCCGCGGCGGACCTGCTCCGTGAGGCCTTCCTCCAGCAGCACGCCTTCGACCCGGCCGACGCCTGGCGGCCCCCCGTGGACCAACTTGCCCTGCTGCGCACGGTCCTCCGGGCGCGGGACGGGCTGCAGGCCGGCCTGCGGGCCGGCTCGACAGTCGAGACACTGTCCCATTCCCCGCCGCTGGCCGAGTTGCGACGAGCCCGCTCCTGGACCGGCCCGAATGTTGCCGAGCGGCTGGCGGCCCTGGGCGAGGAGCTGGTCGCACCGGTCGCCGATCCCCCGGACCACCCGGCCGACCCACCTGGGAAGGCCGTCCCGTGAACCTCTCCGTGCGCCGCGCCCGCGGGGCGGACCGGCTGGCGGGCTCGCTGCTGGTGCTCCGGCGCGTCGCCGATGTCGCTCTCGGCGAGGAGGTCCTCGTCCACGGCGGTGATGGCCGGCTCCGCCACGGCCAGGTCCTCGAGCTGGACGAGTCGTTCGTGGTCGTCCAGGTCTACGAGGGAACCTTCGGGCTGGACCTGGAGGAGACGGTGGTGGAACTGACCGGCGAGTCCTTCCGGCTGGACGTCTCGACCGGCCTACTCGGCCGCACTCTCGACGGTCGCGGCCGGCCGATCGACGGGGGACCGGCGCCGGTCGGGCGGCGCAGTCTCGACGTGAACGGCAGTGCGATCAACCCGGCCGCCCGCCTGGGGCCGTCGGAGCCGATCGAGACGGGCATCACGGCGATCGACCTGCTGGCGACGCTGGTGCGGGGCCAGAAGCTGCCGATCTTCTCCGGTGCCGGCCTGCCCGGCGACGAGCTGGCGGCCCGGATCGCCACCGGCGCCAGGATCGCCGGGAACGACCGGTTCGCGACGGTCTTCGCTGCCGTCGGCATCACCCGCCGGGAGGCCGACCTCTTCCGGACCGCCTTTGCCGGAGCCGCCACCCTGGACCGGGTGGCCCTCTTCCTGAACCTGGCCGACGACCCCGCCATCGAGCGCCTGCTGACGCCGCGCTGTGCGCTGACCCTCGGCGAGTACCTGGCCTTCGAGCTGGGGATGCACGTGCTGGTCGTGCTGACCGACATCAGCGCCTATGCCGAAGCGTTGCGGGAGCTGGCCACCGCGCGCGAGGAGATCCCCGGCCGGCGGGGCTACCCAGGCTACCTCTACACGGACCTGGCCCGGCTCTTCGAACGGGCCGGCCGAGTCCGCGGGCGGCCCGGCTCGCTGACGCTGTTGCCGATCGTCACGATGCCGGACGACGACATCACCCACCCGATCCCCGACCTGACGGGCTATATCACGGAGGGCCAGATCGTCCTCTCTCGCGAGCTCCACGACCGCGGCGTCTTCCCGCCGATCGACGCGCTGCCCTGCCTGTCGCGCCTGATGAACGCCGGCATCGGGGCGGGCCGCACGCGCCCGGAGCACCGGCCCCTCGCCGACCAGCTCTACGCGCTCTACGCCCGCGGCCGCGACCTGCGACGCCTGGTCGTCGTGATCGGCGAGGCGGCGCTCTCGCCCGCCGAGCGCCGGATCCTCACCTTCGCCGACCGGTTCGAGGCGGAGCTCGTGGGCCAGGGCGAGCACCGGCGCTCGCTCGAGGAGAGTTTCGAGCTCGGCTGGAGCCTCCTGGCGGACCTGCCGGCCGAGGAGCTGACCCGGATCCCGCTGGCCCTGCTGGCCGAGCGCCGGGCGACGCGGCGGCCCCGGGCCGAACGGGCCGGTGAGCCGCGCTCGTCGAGCCGGCGGCCGCCGCCGTGAAGGGTCCGCGAACCCGGATGGCCCTGCTCGCCACCCGGGCTCACCTCTCGCTCGCGCGCGAGGGCCAGGCGCTCCTCGAGCAGAAACGGGACGCCCTGCTGCGGGAGGTTTACCGCGAAGTGGGGGACGTGGAGGCCGATCGGGGCGAACTGGACACGGCCGCCGCCGCCGCTGCGGCCGCGCTGACCGAGTCGCAGGTCGGCTACGGCTGGGAGGCGGTGGAGGCGGCGGCGGCCGTCGCGGGCCGGCGGTCGGTGCGAGTGACGCCCTCGACCGTGATGGGCGTCCCCGTCCCGATCGTCACGCAGGGGGCCGGCGGCAGCGCAGTCGGCCGACGCGGACGGTCGGTCGAGGCGGGCGGTCCGGCGGTGGAACTGGCCGCAGAGCGTTTCGAGGCGGAGCTCGCCGTGGCGGTCCGGCTGGCGACCACGGAGGCGCGGCTCCGGCGCCTGGCTCGCGAGATCCGCCGCACCAGCCGCCGGGTGAACGCGCTCCGCTTCCGCCTGGTGCCAGCCCTCGAGGCCGAGGTCCGCGCCCTGGCCTTCACGCTCGAGGAGCGCGAGCGGGAGGATCGCTTCCGGCTGCGGCGGGTGAAGGCCGGACGGCGCTCGCGCCCGCCATCCTCCCTGCCTGCGGATCCGGCGACAAGATAGGCCGTCCGGCACTGGCCGTACTGTCTCGCGCCGCTGCAAACCATGCCCGGTTGCCCGGCGCGAGCGGAGACGGCGCAGACTGGTTCCGAGTGCGCCGCGTCGCCGGTCAACGCCGGCGCGCCGGCTGCGATCTGTGTTCGGGACGGACCCGATCGGTTCGAGCGGTGCTGATCGCGCGATGAGGTTGTTTGGTCGGGGGAGGCCGAAGGAGGGCGTGCCGGGGGTGCCTCTGCCGTTCGCCGATCGCGCCGTGGCCGGCCGCCTCCTGGCGGAGCGGCTGGCAAGAGAGCCGCTGCCGGCGGGTACCGTTGTCCTGGCGATCCCGCGCGGCGGCGTCCCCGTCGCCGCCGAGGTGGCCCGCCGCCTGGGGCTCGCCCTGGACCTCGTGGTCGTCCGCAAGGTCGGGGCCCCGGGAAACCCCGAGTTCGCCGTGGGTGCCGTGGCCGCGGACGGCACGAGCCTCGTCGAGCCCTGGGCGGGCGAGGAGCCCGGCCTCTCCGTCGCGGCCCTGGACCGCGCGGTCGCCGCGGAGGCGGCCCTCGCGCGCGAGCAGGAGGACCGGCTGCGGCCCGGCAGGGCACCCCTCAGCCTCAAGGGAGCGACCGCGATCGTGATCGACGATGGAATCGCTACCGGGGCGACCACGGAGGTCGCCGTCGCGGCCGCCCGGCGCGCCGGAGCCGGTCGGACGATCGTGGCCGTGCCGGTGGCGCCGCCCCACACCGTCGACCGGCTCCGCCGCGTCGCCGACGCGGTCATCGCCCTCGCCGAGCCGCCCGACTTCTATGCCGTCGGCCAGTGGTACCTTCGCTTCGAGCAGGTCGACGATGCCAGCGTGATCCGGGCGCTCGCCGACGCAGACCGCGCCCGGCGGCGGGAAGGAGGGGCGCCATGACGGTCGGGTCGCCGGCGGTCCGCGAGCTCGAGGTCCGCCTCGGCCGCCTCCGCCTGACCGGCGACCTGCGCGTGCCCCGCCCCGTGGAGGGACTGGTCGTCTTCGCCCACGGCAGCGGCAGCGGCCGGGGCAGTCCGCGCAACCGCCGGGTCGCCGCCCACCTGGAGCAGGCGGGACTTGCTACCTTCCTGGTCGATCTCCTCGCGCCGCACGAGGACGGCGACCGTCGTCTTGTCTTCGACATCGCCGCCCTGGCGGAGCGACTGATCGCCGCGACCGACCGCGTCGCCGGCGAGCTCGACCTCGCGGACCGGCCCGTCGGCTACTTCGGGGCCAGCACGGGGGCGGCGGCCGCCCTCGTCGCCGCGGTTCGGCGGGGCGGGATCGGCGCCGTCGTCTCGCGCGGCGGCCGGCCCGACCTCGCGAGTGACGTCCTGGAACGTGTCCGGGCGCCGACCCTGCTGATCGTCGGCGGCGTCGACCTCCCGGTGATCCCGCTCAACGAGGCGGCCTACCGGCAGTTGCGCTGCCAGCGCGAGCTGGTGGTGGTGCCTGGGGCCAGCCACCTGTTCGAGGAGCCCGGCGCGCTGGACCGGGTGGCGGAGCTGGCCGCCGCGTGGTTCGATCGCTACCTGCCGGTGCCGGGCCTGCCGCCGGCCGGCTGAGAACGGTCCGGAGGGCACTGGCCGCCGTCCACGGGCGGGGGCAGGCTCGGAAGGAACGCCAGGAGCGATCGCAGCGTGCACGAACCCACTCCCGGGCCGGCCCCGCGTGGCCGCCGATCTCATCCGCGCCTGCCGGCTCGCCCGGCGGTCGAGACGTTCACGCTGGCGCCACCGGCCGAGCTGGCGCTGTCCGTCGCTCCCGGGCGCGACGGGCAGCGGCCTACGGCCGGCCGGGCCGGGCGCGGGATCGTGCCGGCCCTGCTCGGCGTGCCCGTCGACGACGCCTTCATCGTCGGCACGGTCCGCTGCGACGCCTGCGCCCACCGCTGCGTCCTCCGCGTCGGGCGGGTGGGGATCTGCGGCGTTCGCGAGAACCGGGCCGGGCAGCTGGTCAGCACCGTCCACGGCGAGGCCGCCGCGGTCCACGTCGAGCCGATCGAAAAGAAGCCGCTCTACCATTTCCTGCCGGGCAGCCTGGCACTCTCCCTGGCGACCCGCGGCTGCAACCTCCATTGCGACTTCTGCCAGAACTGGGAGCTCGCCCAGGGGCATCGCGCCGGGATCGTCCCGCGCGCCGAGCCGCTGCCGCCGGAGGCGGTGGTGGTCCGGGCCCTGGACACCGGCGCCCGGACCATCGCCTATACCTATGTGGAGCCGACGGTCTTCCTCGAGTACGCGCTCGACACCGCCCGCCTGGCCCGCCAGGCGGGCCTCCGCAACGTCTTCGTGACGAACGGATACCAGACCCCGGAGGCCCTGGACCTGATCGCGCCCGTGCTGGACGCGGCGAACGTGGACCTCAAGTCCTTCAGCGACGCCACCTACCGGCGGATCTGCGGCGCCCGCCTGGAGCCGGTCCGCGAGACACTGACCGGCCTGAAGCGGGCCGGCATCTGGGTGGAGGTGACGACCCTGCTCGTGCCCGGAGTCAATGACGGGACCGCCGAGGTGGAGGCGATGGCCGAGTGGATCGGCAGCGAGCTCGGGGCGGAAACCCCGTGGCACCTGAGCCGCTTCTACCCGGCCAACCGGATGGCTGCCTTCCCGCCGACGCCGGCCGCGACGCTCGAGCGGGCGGCCGATGCGGGCCGGCGAGCGGGCCTGGCCCACGTCTACCTCGGCAACGCGCCGGAACTGCACGATGAGGAGACCCGCTGCGCCGGCTGCGGCCGCTGGCTGATCCGGCGGCGGGACTTCGCGGTGGTCGGCTGGGCGCTCGTCGACGGGCGGTGCCCGGATTGCTACACCCACCTGGCGGGAGTCGGGCTCGACCGCCCGGCGGCCGTCACCGGCTGATCCGGTGGCGGACCCGTTCGGCCCGAAGCAGGCTTCGGCCGCCGGCATCGTCCGGCCACCGGCCCACGCCGGGAGCTTCTACCCGGCGGACCCGGAGGCGCTCCGGCGCCTGGTGGACGCGCTGCTGCGCGAGTCTGCCAGGTCGGCCGCATGGGCGGGGCCGTCGGGCACGCGCGCGGGCGGAGACCAGGCCGGGGTGGAACCGCCGCTCGGGCTGCTGGTCCCCCATGCCGGGCTGGTCTACTCGGGCCGCGTCGCAGCCGCGGGCTGGCGGGCGCTGCTGGCGAACCCGCCGGCCGCGATCGTGCTGGTCGGCACCAATCACTACGTTTCCGGCCTCGACGGAATCGCCGTCTGGCCGGCGGGGAGCTGGACCTGCCCGCTCGGGGCGGTGCCGGTCGAGGCCGGGCTGGCCGCCCGGATCGTCGCGCTCGGGCCGCCCTTCGCGGCCGACTCGGCGGCTCACGCGGCCGAGCATTCGCTGGAGGTTCAGCTGCCCTTCCTGGCCGGCGACCCGACGGTGACGCCGATCGTGCCCCTGCTCGCCTCGTTCCGTTCCCGGGCCGAGGCCGAGACTGCCGGTGGGCACCTCGGCCACCTCCTGTCGGACGAACGGGCAAGCGGGCGCCGCCTGACGGTGGCCGTCAGCTCGGACCTCGTGCACTACCCACCTGCCGAAGCGGCCGAGCGGGCCGATCGCGAGCTGCTCGAGGCCGTCGTCGACCTGGATGGGGCGGCGCTCGAGCGCCGGGACGCCGCCTGGCGGCGGGCCGGAGTGCCTGGCCTGGTCTGCGGCCTGTGCGGGCTCGACGCGGTCCTCTTCACCCTTGCCGCCCTGCGCGCGATGGGGGCCACCGGGGGCAGCATCCTGGCCACGGCGACCTCGGCCGACGTGCCGTTCGGAGACCCCCGGCGCACGGTCGGTTACGGCGCCGTTGCCTTCGACTGAGCTCCTTCAGCGGGTCGCGCCCACCACCCGCCGACGCGGCGGCTCGCCCACGCGCTCGCGGAGGAGCGCCAGCAGCTGCCGCTCGGTGACGGCCATCGCCGGCGCCGTGGCGACCGGACGCGTGCGGCCATGCCGCCGGTCACGCTCCGCCAGGAGGCGGGCCAGGTGCTCCCGGACCGTCCCGGGGCCAAGGATCTCGACGGGCTCGGCCCCCTCGACGGCATCCGCGACCAGGGCGAGGAACCGCTCCAGGTGGGCCAGGCGCTGGGCGTCGGGGGTGTCCGGCGCTCGCCCGCCGGCGTGGCCGCGGAGCGGGTCGACATGGACATGGCCGGTGGAGCGGCGGTGCGGCGGCACGTCCGAGAGCACGGTCGTCACGTGTGGGCCGTCGGCCCAGCGGGCAACGCTGGCGCGCTCGGAGTCGATCCAGACCAGGGCGAAGCGGTCAGACGGACCCTGGGGCGGCCAGCCGGCCGTCCCGAACGGCGTCTTCATGGCCGCGCCTCACGATCGCGCCCAGGCGGGTTCCCCGATGCGTTCCTCCGCCAGGTCGCCGTACTGGACGTGCGCGGCGCGGTCCCAGCTCGTGCGGTCCACCCGCACGGCGAAGCGGTGACTCCCGGCGTGGAAGGTGATCTCCTGGTCCTCGCGGACGGCGAAATCGGCGTAGAGCGGCAGCCCGAACAGCTCCCCGACCGGGGGCATGGTGCCGACGTCGCAGCCGGGGCAGAGGTCGATGAGCTCGGGCTCGGTGAGGAGATGGACCCGGCCGGCGCCGAGCACGTGGCGTGCCTTGACCAGGTCGAGCTGGTCGGTGGCGTCGATCACGACCAGGGCCCGCCGACCGTCGTCGGTGATCACGCCCAGCGTCTTGGCGAACGAGCGCGGGTTCACCGCCTCCGCCCGTGCCGTCTCACGGGCCGTGTACGTCAGGGGATGCTCGTGAAGTTCGTAGTCCACGTGATGGCTGGCCAGCCAGTCCAGCAATCCGGGATGCGGTCCGCTGGAGATCGGGGCTTCCACGTCCATGGCTGCCTCCTTGTCCGGCCGCCGGGCGGCGACGCGGGCGGACTGCCGCGGTCCATCGCGGCCATTCGTGAGCGTGTCACCGGCGCTCGGCCGGCGGTAGAGCCGAGCGGCCCGTTCACCGTCGACCGCCTCGTCGACACCCGGGGACGGCCGGGAAGAACCTCGGAACCGGGGGGTTCCGGCGCCGGCGCGGCCCTTCGGCGGGTTCCACGGCCGTCCCCGGGCGGTCCGCGAGACCGCCGTCCACGGGCCGGGTGGACCGCAGCCACGATTGCGCACGTGCGCATCATCGGGCCGTTCGGCTCCTGCCGCACGGAGCGACGGGCGGCCATGCTTGACCCGCGATCCGCCACGGCTCCCCGCGCTGCCGGCCGCGGCGGCAGGCACGAAGGCGGAGCAACCTCGCCGGCGGACGGTCCGGGTCATGTTCGCGGTGATCTCGCGGTGAGCGAGCCGGAGGGTCGCGTGCTGGTCGTGGGCATCGGCAACATCCTCCTGCGCGACGATGGCGTCGGAGTCCACGTGGTCCGCGCGCTCCAGGCGGGCCCCGAGATGGGCCCGCTCCCGCCGGGCACGCGCCTGGTCGACGGCGGCACGCTCGGGCTGGACCTGCTGCCGATGCTCGAGGAGAGCGGGATCGCGGTGCTGGTCGACGCCGTCGAGCTGGGCCGGGAGCCCGGATCGATCGCCGTCCTGGAGGGAGACCGCCTGGCCGGTATGCTCGATCGTCACTTCTCGCCCCACCAGGTGGGCGTCGCCGACCTCCTGGCCACCGCTCGCCTGACCGGGAGACTCCCCCGCCGGGTCGCCCTGGTCGCCATCCAGCCGGGGGAGATCGCGGTGGGCCTGGGGCCCACGCCGGCCGTGCGGGCGGCGATTCCCGCGGCGGCCGAGGTTGTGCGGGACCTGCTGTGGGAGCTCAGGGACCGGGCCGTCGGCGGCCGGCCGGCCCGGCCGGCGAGGGACACCTGATGCACGAGGCCGGGCTGGCGCGGGCCGTCGCGGCCACGCTCCGCGAGCGCGACCTGACCGTGGGCGCGGTGCGACTGCTGGTCCGGGGCGGGCACCACGAGGCGGCTGCGTTCGATGCGGCCCTGCGGGCCCACCTGTCTGCCCTGCTGCCCGGGACGGAGGCGGACGACGCGGAGATCGTCCACGTGGCGATCGAGCAGCTCTGCGTCGGCTGCGGCCGTCTCTTCGAGGCTCCGGCCCCGGAGGCCGTCTGCCCGGCCTGCGGCGCAAGCGCCCTGCCCTCCCTGCTGGAGGAGCAGGTCGAGATCGAGCTGCGCTGATGGCGGCGCCACCTGCGCGCGACGCCATCCCGGCGGGGCCCGACGGGCGCGACCGACCCTCCGGGCGCGACCGACCCGACGGGCGCGATGGGCGCCGCATCGAAATCCGCGGCGTCGTCCAGGGAGTCGGCTTTCGGCCGTTCATCTACCGCCTGGCCCGCGAGCTGGGCCTGGAGGGCCAGGTTCGCAACACGGCCGGCCAGGTGGAGATCGAGGCCGCCGGCCCCACCGGCGCCCTGGATGCCTTCGCCCGGCGCCTGGCGGTCGAGGCGCCGCCGCGCTCCCGCGTCGAGAGGGTCGTCGCCGAATCCCTGCCCCGCGAGGCCTGGCCGGGCGAGGGGTCCGGCTTCGTGATCGTGGAGAGCGCGCCGGGCGCGGCGGTTGAGCGGCTCTTCCCGCCGGACATCGCGACCTGCGACGACTGCCTGCGCGAGCTCTTCGACCCGGCCGACCGGCGCTTCCGCTACCCGTTCACCAACTGCACCAACTGCGGACCGCGGGCGACGATCATCGACGAGCTGCCTTACGACCGTGCCGCGACGTCGATGCGGGAGTTCCGCCTCTGCCCGGCCTGCGAGCGGGAGTACCGGGATCCGGCCGACCGCCGCTTCCACGCCGAGCCGGTCGCGTGCCCGATCTGCGGCCCCCGCCTCGCCTACCGCCGCCCGGGCGAGCCCGCCTCGCGCTCGCTCGGCGAGGATGCGCTCGCGACCGCCCTGGCCGACCTGCGGACCGGCCGGATCGTGGCCGTCAAGGGCCTGGGCGGCTACCATCTGGCCTGCGACGCGACCGACCCGTCGGCGGTCGACCGGCTGCGCGATCGCAAGCACCGCTGGGCCAAGCCGTTCGCGGTCATGGTCCGCTCCCTCGAGGCGGCCCGGGCGCAGGCCCGCGTCTCGCCCGAGGAGGCCGCCCTGCTCGTTTCGCCGGCCCGCCCGATCGTCCTGCTCGACCGCCGCCCGGACGCCAGGCCGCGCCTGGCGGACACCGTCGTGGATGCCTCGGGGACGGGCCGCGACCGCCGGATCGGGCTCTTCCTGCCCTACACCCCGCTCCACCACCTGCTGCTCGATGGGTTCGGCGGCCCGATCGTCCTGACTTCCGCCAACCTGGTCGACGAGCCGCTGGTGACCGACGACGCCGAGGCGCTGGAGCGGCTGGCGGGGCTGGCCGACGGCTTCCTCCAGCACGACCGGGAGATCCGGGCGCGCTACGACGACTCCGTGACCAGGGTGGTGGGCCGGCGCGCGTCGATCGTCCGCCGGGCCCGCGGCTACGCTCCCGACCCGCTGTCCCTGCCTGTCGCCGCCCCGGCCGCGGTCCTGGCGGTCGGTGCCGAGCTCAAGCACACCTTCACCCTTGCCCGCGGGCGACGGGCCCACGTTGCGCCCCACACCGGCGACCTCGAGGACCTCCAGACCCACCGGGCCTTCGAGCACAACCTCCGGCACCTGGAGCGGCTGCTGGCGCTGGCCCCCGAATGGGTGGCCCACGACCTGCACCCCGCCTACCTCTCGACGCAGTACGCGATGGCCCATTTCCCGGCCGCGCGCCGGATCGCCGTCCAGCACCACCACGCCCATGTCGCGTCGGCCGCCGCGGAGGCGGGCCTGAGCGGGTCGTTCATCGGCGTCGCCTACGATGGGCTGGGCATGGGCGACGACGGGACCTTCTGGGGGGGCGAGCTGTTCGTGGCTGACCTGGCTTCCTATCGCCGGGTGGGACGCTTCGCCACGGCCCCCCTCCCGGGGGGAGCGATGGCCGTCCGCAAACCGTACCGGATGGCTCTGGGTTTCCTGCTCGGCGTCGAGGAAGGTGGGGCCATGGAGACGTGGCTGCCGCCGGAGCTGGCCCGGCCGTTCCTCGATCGTCTCGACCCACGCGAGGTCGAGGTGGTCGGCGTGCAGCTTGCCCGGCACCTCAACGCGCCGCAGGCTTCGTCCGCCGGGCGCCTCTTCGACGCGGCGGCCTCCCTCCTCGGAATCCGCGACGTGGCCGAGTACGAGGCCCAGGCGGCCTTGGAGCTTGAGCTCGTGGCCGAGGCCGGCCGCCACCGCTCGCTGCCCTACACCATCGCCCGCCGCGACGGGCTGCTCGTCTACGATCCGCGGCCGACGCTCCGGGCGCTGCTGGCCGGCCTGGACGACGGCGTGCCCGCGCCGCGACTCGCGGCGCGCTTCCAGGAGACGATCGCGACGGTCACCCGCGAGCTGGTCGCGGCCGTGGCCGCCCGGAGCGGGCTTCGGACGGTCTGCCTCTCGGGCGGCGTCTTCCAGAACCAGTGGCTGGCCTCGGCACTGGCCCGCCGCCTCGAGCGTGACGGCCTCGAGGTCCATCTCAACGAGCAGGTCCCGGCCAACGACGGCGGGATCAGCTATGGACAGGCGGCCGTCGCAGCGGCGCGTCTGGCGTCCTGACGCCAAGGAGGCGCGGCGATGTGCCTGGGGATCCCCGGCAAGGTGATCGAGATCCGCGACGACGGGCCGCTCCGGATGGGCCGCGTTGACTTCGGCGGTGTCCGCAAGGAGGCCTGCCTCGCCTACACGCCCGAGGTCGGCCTCGGCGATTATGTCGTCGTCCACGTCGGCTTCTCGATCAGCAAGGTCGACGAGGAGGAGGCCCTGAGGACGATCGAGCTGCTGGCGACGATGGGCGACCTGGTCCAGCAGGAGCTGGCGACGATGGGGCCCGGCATGGAGGTCCCGGCGGTGGTCGACGAGCCGGCGCCCGGGGGCAGGGTGCCGTGAAGTACGTCGACGAGTACCGGGACGGCGCGCTCGCCCGGCGACTGCTGGCGGAGATCCGGCGGACGACCACCCGGCCGTGGGCGTTGATGGAGATCTGCGGGGGTCAGACGCACACCCTGGTCAAGCAGGGGATCGACGAGATGCTGCCCGACGGCGTGCGGCTGATCCACGGCCCGGGTTGCCCCGTCTGCGTCACGCCGCTCGAGCAGGTCGACAAGGCCCTGGCCATCGCGGCCCGGCCGGACGTCATCTTCGCCAGCTACGGCGACATGCTCCGCGTCCCCGGCTCGACGACGGACCTGCTGGCCCTCAAGGCGCGCGGCGCCGACGTCCGCATCGTCTACTCCCCGCTCGACGCGGTGCGGCTCGCGGTCGCGAACCCGGATCGCCAGGTCGTCTTCTTCGCGATCGGCTTCGAGACGACCGCTCCGGCGAACGCGATGGCCGTCTGGGAGGCCGACCGGCTGGGCCTGCCCAACTTCAGCGTCCTGGTCAGCCACGTCCTGGTGCCGCCGGCGATGACCGCGATCCTCGAAGCGCCGGCCAACCAGGTCCAGGCGTTCCTGGCGGCCGGCCACGTCTGCGCGGTGATGGGCTGGACGGAGTACGAGCCGATCGCCGCCCGATACCGGGTGCCGATCGTGGTGACCGGCTTCGAGCCGCTCGACCTCCTGGAGGGGATCTTGATGGCGATCCGGCAGCTGGAGGAGGGCCGGGCCGAGGTCGAGAACCAGTACGTGCGGGCGGTCCGGCGCGAGGGCAATCGGGCGGCCCAGGAGACCATTTCCCGCGTCTTCGAGGTCGGCGACCGGACCTGGCGTGGGATCGGGCCGATCCCGGCCTCAGGCTACCGCCTGAGGCCGGCGTTCGCCCCCTTCGACGCGGAGCGCCGCTTCGAGGTCGGCGAGATCCGCGTCAACGAGCATCCGGTCTGTATCGCCGGCCAGATCCTCCAGGGGACGAAGACGCCGCTGGAGTGCACGGCCTACGGCACCCTCTGCACGCCCCGCCGGCCGCTCGGCGCGCCGATGGTCTCAGCCGAGGGCACCTGCGCCGCCTTCCACGCCGCGGGCCGGGGGCTGGGCGCCCCGGCCCGACCGCTGGTCGAGCTGGCGGCTGTGCCCGAGACGGCCCTTGCTGCCGCCGACGGGCCGGGACTGGCCGGCGCGCTGCCGGGGAGCTCCCGGTGACCGGCGACCGCTCCGCGACGGAGTCCGCCCGGGTCGGGTTCGATGCGCTGGGCACCGCCTGCCCTGCGCCCATCCCGGAGGAGACCCGGGTTCTGCTCGGCCACGGCTCCGGTGGCCAGCTCTCAGCGGCCCTCATGCGCGACGTCGTCGGGCCGGCCCTGGCGCCGGCGGCTCCCGGGGGGCCGCTCAACGACGCGGCCGTCCTGGATCTCGGCGGGCAGCGGCTGGCTTTCACGACCGATTCTTTCGTGGTCAGCCCGCTGGTCTTCCCCGGCGGCGACATCGGCGAGCTGGCGGTCAACGGGACCGTCAACGACCTGGCCATGATGGGTGCCCGGCCGATCGCCCTCTCGCTCGCCTACGTGATCGAGGAGGGGCTACCGTTCGACGAACTCCGGCGCGTCACGGCGTCGGTGGCCCGGGCGGCAGCCGGGGCCGGCGTGCCGGTCGTGACCGGGGACACGAAGGTCGTCGGCCGTGGCGCGGCCGACCGCCTCTTCGTCAACACGGCCGGCATCGGCCTCGTCGAGCCGGGCGCCGCCGTGGGGGTGGACCGGGCCCGGCCCGGCGACGCGGTGATCCTTTCGGGCCCGATCGGGCTGCACGGCGTCGCCGTCATGAGCGTGCGCGAGGGGCTGGGCTTCGAGGTGGAGATCGCCTCCGATACGCAGCCGCTCCACCGCCTGGTGGCCGCCCTGCTCGCCGCCTGCCCGGACGTGCACGTCCTGCGCGATCCGACGCGGGGCGGCCTCGCCTCCGCCCTCAACGAGATCGCGGTCGCCTCCGGGGCGGGGATCGTCCTCGAGGACGTTGCGATCCCGATCCCGGGCCCGGTCCGGGCCGCCTGCGAGATGCTCGGCCTGGACCCGCTCCACGTCGCGAACGAGGGGAAGTGCGTGGCGATCGTGCCGGCGGAACGGGCCGACGCTGCCGTGGCGGCGATGCGGGCCCTGCCGGAGGGCGATGGTGCCACGCTGATCGGACGCGTCACCGGGGAGCACCCCGGGATGGTGACGCTGCGCACCCTCGTCGGGGCGGAGCGGATCGTGGACATGCTGGTCGGGGAGCAGCTGCCCCGCATCTGCTGACGCGACCGATGGAGGTCGACGGGGACGGCCAGCCGTCGATCGGCTCAGCGGCCTCCGGAGGGGTTCGGGCCACCGGTCGATCCGGTCGGCCCGGGTGTTGTCGCGCCGCCGGAGGTGCCGCCCGCGGGCGAGGCGGACGGGCCGCCCTGGCCGGGTGCGGGAGACCCGTTCGGGGCCCCCGCCGGACCGCCGGAGCCGCCCGGCACGTTCGCGGAGCCGCTCGGCGTGGGCATCGTGCTCGAACCGTTCGGCCCGGAGCCGGCCGGTCCGCCGGGCGATGGTGTTGCGCCGGGTCCGCTGCCGCCGGCCGGCGAGATAGGGGCCGGGCTCGCGTTGGCCGGGCCCGAGGCCGCCGGAGAGGGTGCCGGAGAGCCCGCCGGACCGGCCTGCAGCGCCGCTTCCAGGTGTGCCAGGCGCGCAGCTCCGGTTTCCAGCTCGGCCCGGGCGCCCGGTCCGACCGTGGCCTTCAGCCGTTCGACGCGCCTCAGTTGCCCGGCCAGCGCGGCTTCGAAAGTCCCGGCCGTCTCCCTGTCGACCGGGACCGTCAGCCCGGCGAGCACGTCGTCGTAGGCGGCCAGCGCGGCCTCCGTTGCCGCCTCGTCGCCGCGGCCCGCCGCCCTTTCGGCTTCGGCCAGCCGCGCGGAGGCGCGGTCGAGATCGGCGAGGGCACGGGCTGGGGACCCGGCGGCGGGCAGCGTCACCGCTTCGAGGGCGAGCCGCAGCCCGTAGAACGGCTCGCCGGGGCCACTCTCGATCGCGGCGACCGCGGAAGCGAAGACGAGTGTCAGGGCCAGGGCGAAGGCGGTCGCGGGGCGCGGGTGCCACCTCGGGGTCGGCCGCTCGGGCCGGGTGCCGGCCGCTCGGGACCCATCGGGACGCCGGGCGCCGGCCGCGGCCTCGAACGCCGGGAAAAGCCTCGCCGCAACCCGGTCCAGGGTCGCCCGGTCCGCCCCGGGCTGCAGGTCCGCGAAGTGGGCGAGGATGACCGGCAACGGATCGTCCGGCGCGTCGTGCCAGTCCCCCGGCGCACGTCGCCGGAAAAGCGATCGGAGAGCGTCCACGAAGCTCATGGCAGCCTCGCCTGACCGAGTTCGCGGGCGGTGACGATCCCGTCAGTGGCCAGCCTCCGGTGAAGCGCCTCGAGGGCGCGGTGCTGGAGGACTCGCACGGCGCCCTCGCTCCGGCCCATGACATGTGCGGTCTCGGCGGGCGTCAGGCCGGCAAAGAAGCGACAGGAAACCACTTCGCGCTGGTCGGGCCGGAGATCGTCCAAGGCCCGCCGCACCAGGACTCCGTCGAACGCGCTCGCCGCCGCCGATTCCGGGTCCGGCGTCTCGGCCGGGCGGTCGGCGGCCACCTCCAGCGGCAGGCGCGGGTGGGTCGTCCGCCGCTCATCGATGACGGCGTTGTGCGCCAGCCGGAAGAGCCAGGCGGCGAACGGGATGCCCCGCGACTGGTAGCGCGGAAGCGCTTCGATCATCTTGAGAAAGACCTTCTGGAGGAGATCCTCGGCCACCATCGGGTCGGCGACCCGGTGGCGGAGGTACCGGTCAATCCGCGGCGCGAAGGCCTCGTAGAGGGCGGCGAACGCCGCCACCTCTCCCTCCCTGGCGCGGGCGACCAGCTGCTCGATCTCGTCGTCAGGCATGCAACGCCATCACGGCCGTCCCGGATCCGCCCTGGCTGCCGGGAGCGCGGGTGGTGCCGCTTGTCGGCCCACCGCCGCTCCGCTTGTGCAGCTTGGATGGCGGGGTGGGTCCGGGCCATGGCCATCGGTCACCTCTGACGGGACGGGTGTCGGCGTCTTCGCCGGTGCGGTGATCACCGGCCCCGCTGTTGGGCCTGCTCCTGGGTCTGGCCCTGCTCCTGGGTCTGGCCCTGCTCCTGGGTCTGGGCCTGCTCCTGGGTCTGGCCCTGCTCCTGGGTCTGGCCCTGCTCCTGGGTCTGGCCCTGCTCCTGGGTCTGGGCCTGCTCCTGGGTCTGGCCCTGCTCCTGGGTCTGGCCCTGCTCCTGGGTCTGGC
>JAJYJO010000018.1 GCA_021789435.1 Chloroflexota bacterium | reverse complement strand
GGCTCGGTCCCGATGACCGGGCCGAGCCGGCTCCTCCAGCCCGGAGGGTCTCGCGCCCGAGCCGGCGTATCATCGGCGCCTGCCAACGCCGCACCCTGCGCCGGCCCGTTCCGGCGCCGCGCCTGGAGGACCTCCATGACCGTCGAACAGCGCACCCCGGGTGAAGCCGGGGTGCCGGCCGCCCCCAGCGCCCTCCGGATGGTGATCGGCGGCCAGCAGGTCGACGCCGCCGACGGCCGGACCTTCGAGGTCGTCGACCCGGCCGACGGCCGGGTGATCGCGACGGCCCCGCTGGGCGGCAAGGAGGACGTCGACCGGGCGGTCGCCGCCGCCCAGCGCGCCCTGGACGACCCGAAGGGCTGGTCGAGCTGGTCCGCCGCCAAGCGCGGCCGGACGCTCCAGCGCTATGCCAACCTGGTGCGGGACCGCCTCGAGGAGCTGGCCCAGCTCGAGAGCCGCAACATCGGCAAGCCGATCAGCTCCGCCCGCGGCGAGGCCCTCGCGGTCAGCCTCGTCTTCGAGTATTACGCCGGCGCCGCCAACAAGCTCTTCGGGGAGACGATCCCGACCAGCAAGCCCGGCCTCGACTTCACCCTGCGCGAGCCGATCGGCGTCGTGGGCCTGATCGTCCCCTGGAACTTCCCCATGAACATGGCTTCCTGGAAGCTGGGGCCAGCCCTGGCCGCCGGCAACGCGGCCATCCTCAAGCCGGCCAGCTACTCCCCGATGACGGCGATCCGCCTCGGCGAGCTGGCCCTGGAGGCGGGCTTCCCGGCGGGCGTCGTCAACGTCGTGACCGGTCCCGGTGGGACGGCCGGGGCGGCCATCGCCGGCCATCCCGGCATCGGCAAGGTCGCCTTCACCGGCGAGACGACGACGGGCCAGGAGATCATGCGGCTGGCCGCCGGCAATATCAAGAAGATCTCCCTCGAGCTCGGGGGCAAGAGCCCCAACATCGTCTTCGCCGATGCCGACCTGGAGCGCTTTGCCCGCGAGTCGCCGTACGGCGTCTTCGACAACTGCGGCCAGGACTGCTGTGCCCGAAGCCGGATCCTGGTCGAGCGCTCCGCCCACGACCGGGTGGTCGAGCTGTTCGCCGAGGCCACCCGCAAGGTCGTGGTCGGGCGGCCCGCCGACGAGAAGACGGAGGTCGGCACGCTCGTCTCGTTCCGTCAGCGCGAGCGGGTCATGGACTACATTCGCATCGGCCAGGAGGAGGGGGCCGAGCTGGTGGTCGGCGGAACGGTCCCCGAGGACGCCGAGCTCGCCGGCGGGGCCTACCTGCTGCCGACGGTCTTCGACAACGTCTCCAACGAGATGCGGATCGCCCGCGAGGAGATCTTCGGCCCGGTCGTCTCGATCATCCCCTTCGACGACGAGGACGAGGCGATCCGGCTCGCCAACGCTTCGCCGTACGGGCTCTCCGGCTCGATCTGGAGCCGCGACATCGGGAAGGCGATCCGGACGGCCAAGCGGGTGCAGTCCGGCGTCCTCTCCATCAACTCGAACAGCTCCGTCCACACCGAGGCGCCCTTCGGCGGCTACAAGATGTCGGGCATCGGCCGGGAGCTCGGCATGCACGCCCTGGAGCTCTACACGGAGCTCAAGAACGTCTACGTCGACCTGTCCTGACCGGCCCGTGGGCCCGGACCACCCGACCGGGTTGCGCGCGCCCGGGCAGGTTCAGGCGGGCGAACGGCCCCCGGAGATGGTGCCTTCGGAGGATGCGCCGGCGGTCGCCGGCGGCGCAGGCTGGTCGCGCAATGGATGCCCAGCATTGCGCCTGCTGCCGTCTGCCGATCCTGTGGGTGGGTACCGCCACGTGGTGCCTCTGCGAACCCTTCCGGCCCGGCATGGTGCTCTCCGGCTTCCCCCACGAGTGCACGTTCGCCCGGCGCGGTCACCGCCACGAGTTCGTCACGCGGGAGCGGCTGGACCCGGCCTCCACGGTCGTCGACATCGTCGTGGTCTGTGCCTGCGGCCAGGCCCGCCAGGTCCCGGACCGACTCGGCCACGTGGCCTGACGGCTGCCGTCGCTTCTGCCACGACGGGCGCAGGAGCGCGCCGGCCGCCCGACGCCTGACGCCGGGTACACTCCCGGGGTGACCAGCCGAGTCTCGCGCCGGCCGCTCCCCGGCCCCGCATCGACCCTGACGCCCCGCCTCTTCGCCGCTCTCGCCGCCGGCAAGGCCGCCGGGGCGGCGGCTCGCCTCCTGGGCCGCGGCGGCGGGACCAGCCTGCCGGGCCTGGTGGCTCGGCGGATTGATCCGGCCGTCCTGGACACCGTGGTGCGCCGCCGCGGGGTGCCGGTGGTGGCGATCACCGGCAGCAACGGCAAGACGACCACCGCCCGCTTCACGGCGGCCCTCCTGCGGGCGGAGTCCGTGCCGGCCAGCTACCACCCGGCCGGCGCGAACCTGGTCCAGAGCGTGACCAGTTTGGCCGTCAACTTCGCCGACCTGCGGGGACGCCTGCCGGCCGGCGTCCTGGTCACCGAGGTCGACGAGGGAGCCCTGCCGCTGGTCGCCCCGGAGCTGGCGCCGCGGGTCGTGCTGGTCACCGACCTCTTCCGCGACCAGCTGGACCGCTTCGGCGAGCTCTACGCGGTCGCCGAGGCGATCGAGTCGGTCGTCCGCGGCCTGCCGGCGGACGCCACCTGGATCGTCAACGCGGACGACCCGCTCACCGCCTCGCTGGCCGAAGGTGCCGCCGCCCGCCGGCTGACCTTCGGCTTCGACCTTGACCGCGACACCGACCGGATCACCCGGGCTGCCGACACGATCCGCTGCCCCCGTTGCCGGGCCGATCTCGTCTATCGCCACGTCTACCTGAGCCACATGGGCGACTACCGCTGCCCCGCCTGCGGCTTCGCCCGGCCGGCGCTCGACATCGCCGTCACCGACGTCGCGGTCGAGGGGGTCGGCCGGACCCGCTTCCGCGTGCGGCTCCCGTCGGGGGCGTCGCTGGAGCTGGCCGCCCCGCAGGCAGGGATCCACATCGCCTACGACGCCGCCGCTGCCCTGGCCCTCCTGGTCGCGCTGGAGGTCGAGCCGGTCCACGCCGCGGCTGCCCTGGCCATGGTTGGGCCGGCCTTCGGCCGCCTCGAGCAGATCGATGCCGGCGGTCGTCGGATCATCCTCGGCTTCGCCAAGAACCCGACCTCCTTCAACACCAACCTGCGGGCGCTCGGGACGGAGGGCGAGCCCCGGCAGCTCCTGGTGGCCGCCTCCAACACGCTCGTGGACGGCGAGGACTTCGCCTGGCTGTGGGACGTGGACTTCGAGTCGGCGGCGCCGCGGGTGCAGCGGGTGACGGTCAGCGGCACGCGGGCGGACGAGCTGGCCAACCGCCTCAAGTACGCCGGGGTGGACCCCGGCCGGATGACGATCGTGGAGGACCGGCCGACGGCGCTGGAGGCGGCGCTGGAGGCGATCGCGCCGGGCGGGACGCTGACGATCCTGGCCGGCTACACGCCGACGATCGAGCTCCGCGAGGAGATGCACCGTCGCGGCTGGGTGGGGAGGTACTGGCAGCAATGAGCGAGCTTCCCGGCGACGTGGCGGGTACCGGCTTCCCGACGATCCGGATCGCCCACCTCTACCCGTCGCTGCTCAACGTGGCGGGCGACGGCGGCAACCTGGCGGCCATCGAGCGGCGCTGCGCCTGGCGCGGCATCCGGACCGAGGTGGCGCCGGTCGAGGTGGGCGAGACCCCCGACATGACCGGCTTCGACATCATCCTCTTTCACGGCGGCCAGGACGTGGAGATGGCGGTGGCGGCCGCCGATCTCGCCGGCAAGACACCGTCGCTGCGGGCCGCGGCCGACGCCGGCGTCACGATCTTCGCCGTCTGCGCCGGCCTCCAGCTGCTCGGTCACCGCTACATCCCGTCCGCCGGCGACGCGATGGAGGGCGCCGGGATCCTGGACCTGGAGACACGGGGCGGCGCACAGCGCTTCATGCAGCATGCTGCCTGCGAGGTGACGCTGGGCGGTCGGAAGGAGACGGTGGTCGGCTTCGAGAACCACTCCGGCCTGACCGAGCTCGGGTCCGGGGTCCGGCCGTTCGGCCGGGTCATCGCCGGCGCCGGCAACAACGGCCGCGACGGCACCGAGGGCGCGATCCGGGACAACGTGCTGGCCACCTATCTGCACGGCCCGGTCCTGCCGAAGAACCCGTGGCTGACCGACCAGCTGATCCGGATCGCCCTGGAGCGGAGCGCCGGCGGCCCGGTGGAGCTGGCGCCGCTCGACGACGAGCTGGAGCGCCGGGCCCACCACGTTGCCCTGGCCAAGGCACTCCGCAACCGCGGCCGGCGCACGGCCCTCGAGCCCGCCCGGCTGGTGCGGGGGGAGAAGCGGGCTTCCTGACCGACGCCGGGGGGCTGCCTTCCGCGGGTTCCGGTCGGGCACCGCCGGCGGCGCGGTGCCGGTGCGCGCGGCGGTACCTTCGGGCCCCCCGATCCCTGGGCCGTGCACCGGCGCACCGGTGCGTGCCGTCTCCGCCAACCCGCCGCGCCTGACTTCCGGCCTATTCAAGCACCACGCCCCCGTTCCCAGGCTCTGGACGAGGCGGACTGTCCCGGGCAGGCCGGGCCGGCGCCGGGCACGGCGGCGAAGGACCGGATGGATCCGAGCAGGCTGGCGAGCGAGCTGATGCCGGGATTGTCCTCCCTCCTGGCCGGAGCGCTGCTCGGGCTGCTCGTCGCCCACCTGCTGGTCGTGCGACGTCGGAGCCGCACCGTCGTCCGGCGCCTCGAGGCACTTGCCGGCGCGGTCCCGGGCCCCGCGGTCCCGGCCCCGGCCCGCGGCCGCCGCCGTGATCCGTCGCTCGAGGCCGCCCTCGAGCTCCTGGCCGACCGCCTTGCCGAGGCGCGGACCATGGCGACCACCGATCTCCTGACCGGAGTCCTCAACCGCCAGGCCCTCCTGACGCGCCTGGAGGCCGAGATCGAGCGGGCCGGCCGCTACGGTCGCCCGCTCTCGGTCGCCCTTCTCGACATCGACCACTTCAAGCGCATCAACGACACGTTCGGCCACACCGCCGGAGACGTGGTCCTCAACCGGGTGGCCGACCTGCTGCGCCGCAACCTCCGCTCCGTCGACCTGTTCGGCCGGTACGGCGGCGAGGAGTTCCTGCTGGTCCTGCCGGAGACGGACGTGGATGCCGCGGCCGGCCTCGCCGAGAAGCTCCGCCTGCTGATGGCGGGGGCCCGGATCGACCTGCCCGAGGACCACCGCTGGACGGTCACCCTGAGCGCCGGCGTCACCGGCGGAGTCGGCGAGCAGCTCCGGCTGGAGCGGATCGTGCGCGAGGCCGACGGAGCCCTGTACGCGGCCAAGTCCCTCGGACGCGACCAGGTCTACGTCTTCCGCGAGGAGGACGAGGACCGCTTCGTCCGTCGCGTCCCGATCAGCTCCTCGGCGCGCGAGAACGCCGAGGCCGTCGGCCGGGCTGCTCACGACGCCGCCCGCGCCGCCCTGATGGGCGCGCTCGCCGGGCGTGAGCCCTGGACCGGCCGGCCCTCGTCGCTGATCGCGGAAGTCGCGGTTGCCCTGGCCCGGAGCATCGCCCTGCCGGATGGCGAGGTCGATCGGATCCGGAGCGCCGGCCTGCTCCACGACCTGGGGAAGCTGGCGATCCCCGACGAGATCCTCCAGAAGCCAGGTGGCCTGGACGCCCGGGAGTGGCAGACGATCGCCGAACATCCCGGGATCGGCCAGCTCATCCTCGAGCAGGCTGGCTCCCTCCGGGACGCGGCCCCCATCGTGGTGCACCATCACGAGTGGTTCGACGGGCGTGGCTATCCCAACGGGCTGTCCGGCGACGAGATCCCGGTCGGCTCGCGGATCGTGGCCATCGCCGACGCCTACGAGGCGATGGTCAGCGGGCGGCCCTATCGCGAGGCGGTGAGCCACGGAGAGGCGATCGAGGAGCTCCAGCGCTGCGCCGGCGGGCAGTTCGATCCCCAGCTGGTCGGCGTCTTTGCCAGCCTCTTCGCGGACGGTGTGCCCTGGGCCACCAGCGCGCCGGAGCTTGCCGCCTACCGGGAGCGCCGGACCGGGGCCGCTCGGCCGGGCGGCGCGGCCACGAAGCGGACGGCTCCGCCGGCGGGGGCCACGCCCCGGGCGAAGGCGGCCGCAGGATGATGCTCCGGCGCCCCGGGACGCGGGCGATGACCGCGCTGTCCCTGGCCGGGCTGGCCCTGGCCGGCTCCGCCCTCCGGGCGGGCGTGGCCGCGGCCGCGTCGCCTGCAGCGTCGGGCGCCGGGACGACCTTCCCAGCGGGCGGTGGGAGCCCGCTGCTGCTGGTCGCGATCGTCGCCGCGGCCGCCTTGCTCCTCGGCGTCCCGTTCCTGCTGGTCCCCCTGCGGCGACGCTCCGCCGACGCCGCCGGACGCCGCGCCGCCGCAGCGGAGGTGGCCGCTGCGGCGGCCGGGGTCAAGGTCGTCGATCTGGCGGGACCGTGGTCCGGCGCGGCGGACGGCAGCTCCGCCATCGTCGACGCGACATCCAGGCCGCCGCTCGATCCGCTCCTGGCCGCCATCGAGGCCGAGGAACGCCGGCGCAGGCGCCCGCGGGCCGATGCCGGCCGCCAGGGCCAGGGGCCGGCGTGGGTGCGTCGCCTGGACCCGCACCCGGTCGCGCTGCTGACCTCTCGGCGGGAGCCCGGCGAGGAGCAGCCCCCCGGGCCGGACGAGGAGCCCTCGGCGAATGACCGCCACCCGCTCAGCGCCGCCCGCCGCGGACCGCCGGCCGCCGGCCGCCGCTCCTAGAGTTCCTGCCGCCGGAAGACGAGCCAGGCGACGACGGCACAGCCCGCGATCAGGGCGACGTTGGCCGCCAGCGGGCCCCAGAGGTCGCCGGGATCCCGGCCCAGGGCCAGCGCGCTGGCCGGTGCCGCGAGGCCTTCCGGCATCCATCGCCCGACGTTCGGCAGCGCGGAGACGATGCCCGTCACCAGCATGAAGACCAGGCCCAGCCCGGCCCCCGCCATCGCCGACCGGGCCAGCGTGCTGCCCAGGAAGGTCAGGGCGGCGTAGACCACCAGGCTGAGCCAGAGGACCAGGGTCATCGCGACGAACCCCGCGGGCGGCAGCGTCTCGAAGAGCATGGCCGTGTAGACGTAGCCCAGGGCGCAGGCGACGACGGTCCCGAGCAGCAGGTTCAGCGAGATGGCCACCAGCTTGGCGACCAGGAAGCCCGCCCGGGAGACCGGCTTCGTCAGGACGAGGGCGGCCGTGCCGCGCTCCTTCTCGGTCGCGACGCTGCCCATCGCCAGCAGGATCGCCGCGATCGCCCCGAACTGGCCGACGTTCTTGAGGATCTGGGCGACCGAGTCGGCCGTGGTCGGCGTCGGGATCAGGCCCGGCGGGACCTGGCCGGGGGCGACGGCCCTGAGGATCTCCGGGAGGTACTTCGCCAGCGGGGGCGAGGTGATCCCGAAGAGGGCAAGGACGATCGCCACCACGAGAAGCCGCATGGTCCGCGTCTGCTCCTGGATCTCCTTGCGGAGCAGCAGGCCGAAGCCGTTCATCGGGCAGCCTCCGGAGGGTTGGCGGCGGGTGGGGCCACCACGGCCGGCCGGGCCCCGGCGGGATTGACCCCCGGGCCTCCGCCGTTGGCGACGAGCTGGAGGAAGACGTCCTCGAGCGACGGGCGGGCCCGCTCGAACCCGGCCAGGGTGACGCCGGCCGAGGCGAGCAGCGGCAGCAGCGCCGGCCCGGCCACGGCGGGATCGAGCACGAAGAGGCGGACCAGGCCGTGCTCGACCCGCACGTCGCGGACCCACGGCTGGCCGCGCAGGGCGCCGGTCAGGCGCTCGACGGCGTCCCGCTGTCCCGGCTCCGGATCGATGGTGTAGATCGGCCGGGCGTAGCGCTCGAGCAGGTCGTCGATCGCGGATTCGGTCACCAGGCGTCCGTGGTCCAGGATCGCCACCCGGTCGCAGACCCGCTCGACGTCGTTGAGGATGTGGGTGCTCATGAAGACCGTCGCGGCTCCCCGGAGGCGGGCGATGATCTCGAGGATGTCGCGCCGGCCCTCGGGATCGAGCGAGCTCACGGGCTCGTCGAGGAAGAGGACCCGCGGCCGGTTCACCATCGCCTGAGCGATGCCGAGCCGCTGGCGCATGCCGCCGCTGTAGCCGCCGATGGCTCGCCTGCCCGCCTCGCCGAGGCCGACGATCTCGAGGACCTCGGCAACCCGCCGCGCGAGGGCGGCGCCCTCCAGGCCGTGGAGCCGGCCGACGAACTCGAGCAGCTCGCGGCCCTTCATCCAGCCGTAGAAGCGGGGATCCTGGTCGAGGTAGCCGATGTGACGCTGGAGGCGGCCGTCCGCCGCCGTGACCGGGATGCCCGCCACGGTCGCCGTGCCGCGCGTCGGGTGGGCCAGCCCGGTCAGCAGGCGAAGGGTGGTGGTCTTGCCCGCTCCGTTGGGACCGAGGAAGCCGAAGACGCTGCCGGTCGGCACCTCAAGGTCGAGACCGTCGAGGGCAACCACGCCGCCGTAGCGCTTGGCCAGGCCGCGGACGACGATCGCCGGCCCGCCGGCGACCGCTTCGGCAGGCGCCGAAGCCACGGCTGTCGGAACGGCCATCAGACGTCCTCCCGGCCGAGGAAGAAGTAGACCAGCGGGCCGACGATGTTGACGAAGAAGATGATCAGGGCCCAGACGGGCTTGCCGAACCAGCGGACCCGCCGCTCCTCCTTGAACAGGTCGAGCAGCGCCACCACGAGCAGGACGAGCTGGATGATCACGATCGGGATCAGGAACGGCAGGAGCTCCCCGAGCGTTGGCATGGATCCTCCCTGGGACGCCTGCTGGACGGTCATTCGCGGGGTGCGCCGCCGGAACCCGGGCCGCCCGCCGGCGCACTGCCGGCAACGGCCGACGAGACCGCCTCCAGCTGCGCCTGGACTCGGGCAAGCTCCTGCTGGACCTTCAGGAAGCCCTCCGGTTTGAGCAACGCGAAACCGGCCTGGTCTGGCCGACCGAGCACGATCAGCTGGTCTCCGGCCTTCAGGCCGAACTCCTCGCGGACGCGCTGCGGGATCACGACCTGGCCCTTCGAGCTCAGGCGGACCGAGCCGTAGAACATCCCCCCCGACAGACCTGGATCGGCTTGATCTGGCACGCTGCACCCGCTCCTTACCAATCGGACAGGTTGGCGCCAGTATACTGGTCTTACTGGTAAGACTGCCAGCCGATTCGGGGAGGCGGCAAGCGCTGCCCGGCGGTTCCGCCGGTTCCCGGCACGGGCGGTTGCGCGCCCCGGCCGGGGCCGGGCGGCGAGGATCTCGGCCGGCGGTCAGTCGCCCGGGCGGAGATCGGGCCGGACGCGGCGGACCCAGTCGCGCAGCGCCCAGGTGCTCGTGGTGAACGCGATCTCTTCCCACGGGATGTCGGGCGGCGCGAAGGTCCGGATCTCCAGCGCCTCCGGCGTCACCGTCGCGGTGCCGCCCACGATCCGGGCCTCGAAGGCGACCACCACGACCGCCGCCTCGGGGCGTGTGTAGATGCCGACGATCTCGCCCGGCTCGATCAGCAGGCCGGTCTCCTCAAAGGTCTCGCGGATCGCGGCGGCGTGGACCGTCTCGTCGATCTCCATGAAGCCGCCGGGCTGGGCCCACGCCCCGTAGGCCGGGGGGATGCCGCGGCGCAGCAGCACGACCTCGCCGGCCTCCGTGACCGGCAGGGCCGTCACGACGAGCTTCGGGTTGACGTAGGCGACGAAGCCGCAGGCGGCGCAGGCCAGGCGCTCCCGGTCTTCGCCCGCCAGCGGTCCGAAGGTGAGCGGCCCGCCACAGCGGGAGCAGAAGTTCAGGGTGGCGGCCAGCCACTCCGGGACTCCGCCGCGCGTCGGCCGGATCGAACGCCCGCGCGCCGGGTCGGCCGGCTCGCCGGAGGGCTCCGGCGGCCGGCCGCGGCGGGCGGTCATCCGGTCACGACCAGCCAGACTGCGGCCGCGAGGAGGAGGAGCACGATCGCGTCGGCAGCCGTCCAGGCCAGCCGGAAGAGGCCGCGCCCCCGGTCGACCGGCAGCCAGGCCCGGGCAGCGCGCCAGACGCGGAGGAGGTTGTCGACAGTGGTGGCGGCCAGCAGCGGAGCGCCGACCAGGACGCACAGTCTGACCAGCGGGCTGCCGAGCCCGGCGCCGGCCTCCAGCGCCGTGATGGCGACCGCGCCGCAGACGAGCCCGATCGCCGAGAGGGTGATGTAGTGGCGCTGCAGGGGAGTCGGCCGGGTCTCCGGGACGGAGCGCGGCGGCTGGGGTCGGGCGGACGATCCGGGCGGACCGGCCTGCCGGTCGAGGACCGGCATCCCCGGCAGCCAGCGTTCGTCGTCCATGGAGCCGAGTGTACGCCGGAGGCCCCCTGGCGGCCGTCGGCGGGTCGCCGGTCGCACCCGGTACGCCGCTACCGGTTGGTCGGGTCGTCCAGGATCTTCCGCGTGCGGGCCGCGCGATCCGCCACGAAACGCTCGCGCACCGCGGGGTCGGAGAGGGCGATGACCTGGGCCGCCAGCAGGGCGGCGTTCTCCGCGTTACCGATGCCGACCGTCGCCACGGGCACGCCCGGTGGCATCTGGACGATCGAGAGCAGGGCGTCGAGGCCACCCAGCAGCTGGCCCGACATCGGCACGCCGACCACCGGCAGAGTCGTCTGGGCGGCCAGCACCCCCGGCAGGTGGGCGGCCAGGCCGGCTGCCGCGATCAGGACCTCCAGGCCGCGGCCCGCTGCCGCGGCCGCATACTCCGTCAGCAGCGCCGGGGCGCGATGGGCGGAGATGACGCGTACCTCCGATTCGATCCCCAGCCCGGCCAGGACGGCCTGGGCCTTCTCCATGGTCGGCAGGTCGGAGCGGCTGCCGACGACGATCCCGACCCTCGGCCGGCCGGCCCCCTGCTCGCCCACTCGGTACCTCCTTCGCGCTCCATGCGGCCGGATCGCCGGATCACCCAGGCCGTCGCCCCGGTGGGATCCTACATGCTCGGCGACCCCCCGCAGACGCCGACCACCGCCGGCCGGGCCACGGCCCCAATGCCCGGTGGGGCCCGACCACGGTTATGCGGATCACCGCATATCCGCTGCGATCCCCGGATGGTGGCTCGCCCGGGACCGGCAGATCCGGCCGTGCGCATCCGCGGCTCGCATCCGCGGCTCGCATCCGCGGCTCGCGCCCGTGGGAAACTGTCATGCGGTGATCCGCATACGCTCCACCACCCCGGCCGGACGGGCCTGGAGCGCGTGGGCCATGCCCGGCGGAGCGGGGGCCGTTTCCGGTGACCACTCGCGGCGGGGGCCGGGACGCTGGCGAGCCGCGCGGCGGGTCGGCTAGGATCGGCCCGATGAGCACTGCGGCCACCCGGGTTCCCCTGGTCGTCGACTGCGACACCGGCATCGACGACAGCCTGGCCCTGCTCTACGCCGCCGCCTCCCCCGAGGTCGAGCTGGTCGCGGCCACCTGCGTGGCGGGCAACGTCGACGCGCGGCAGGTGGCGGAGAATACCCGCGCCGTCCTGGCGCTGGCCGGGCGCGAGGACGTGGAGGTGGCGCTGGGCCGGGAGGTACCGCTGGTCCGGCCGCTCCGGACGACGCCGGAGACGCACGGCCTGCGCGGGATCGGCTGGGCCGAGCTGCCCCCGGCCCGCGCGCCGCTCTCCGCCCGCCACGCCGCAGACCTGATCGTCGCGGAGGCGCGGCGCCGGCCGGGGGCCGTGACGCTCGTGACGATCGGCCCCCTGACGAACCTGGCCGTGGCGGTCCTGCGCGAGCCGGAGCTTCCCCGCCTCCTTCGCCGGCTGGTGCTGATGGGCGGCAGCTACCGCTCCGCCGGCAACACCGCCCCGACGACCGAGTGGAACGTGACCGTGGACCCCGAGGCCGCCCGGATCGTCTTCACGGCCTTCGGCGCGCCGGAGGTCGTCGCGGCCCGCGAGGCGGCCGGGCTGGCGGGCCGGCCGCTGGCCCTGGGCCTCGACGTGACCGAGCGGGCGAAGATGCTGCCACGCCACCTGGCCGCCCTCGCCGGGCGGGCCGGCGATGACCCGGCCGCGGCCGAGGCGCGGGTCCGCTCGGCGGCGGCCCCCGCCCCCGCCAACCCGGTCGTGCGCTACCTCACCGACGCGCTTCGCTTCTACATGGAGTTCCACAGCCGCAACGACGGCTTCTACGGCGCGTTCGTCCACGACCCGCTGGCCCTCGCCGCGGCCCTCGATCCGGCCCTCGTCCGGAGCGAGCCGCTGGCCGTCGACGTCGAGCTCGGCGGTACGCTCACGACCGGCGAGACCGTGGCCGACTGGCGGCGGACCTGGCAGCGGCCGGCCAATCTCGACGTTGGGGTCGAGGTGGACGGCGCGGCCTTCTTCGAGCGTTTCGTCGAGCGGGTGGGAGGGCTGGCGGCGGACCGCGCCGCCGTGTCAAGCTGAGCGGCGGCGCGGATCGGGCGGGGGGACACCCCGTACCGCCGGCGCCGGTGGAGGAGGATCGCAGGGCATGGATTGGGTGTCGCGGCAGTTCAGCACGCGGGTCATCGCGTTGATCCCGGTCGCCATCGCGATCGACATCGTCCTCGGGGCGACGGTCCAGCAGGCGCTCCACCTGCCGATCTACCTCGATTCGATCGGCACGATCCTGGTCGGGGTCCTGGCCGGGCCGCTGGCGGGGATGGTGACCGGCGCCCTGGCCAACCTGATCTGGGGCTACCTGCTGCCGGCGCCGATCGGCTCGTCGACCATCGGCCCCTTCGCCATCACCGCCGCCTGCATCGGACTGCTGGCCGGCGTGTGGGGCTACCTCGGCCTCTTCCGCGATCGCAAGGGCGACCAGGCCCGCTCCTCGGTCGCGGCACTGGTCGCGGTCGTCCTGGTAGGCGCGCTCGCCCTCTATACCTACGGCCGGGCCTACGCCAGCCCGACCAATTTCCAGGACATCACCGGCTTCGACCCGAGCGCCTTCGACCAGTCGCGCCTCTTTTTCGCCCTGGTGATGGTCGCCTTCGTCGTGCTGATCGCCTGGGCGCTC
The DNA here is from genome assembly GCA_021789435.1 of Chloroflexota bacterium. Classification (GTDB taxonomy): domain Bacteria; phylum Chloroflexota; class Limnocylindria; order Limnocylindrales; family CSP1-4; genus JAJYJO01. Next base: position 22,327 of record JAJYJO010000018.1, on the reverse strand, counting down.
TTCCTCCGCCGTGACGTGGGGGCGGTCTTCGCCATCGGGGCCGGGCTGGTGACGGGGATCGTGGCGGCCGTCGTGTCGGCGCCGATCGCGGCCTTCGTCTACGGCGGGGTCACCGGGAGCGGCACGGATGCCCTGGTGGCCGCCTTCCGGGCCGCCGGTGACAGCCTCTACACCGCGACCCTCAAGCAGGGCCTCCTGTCGGACCCGCTCGACAAGATGGTCACCAGCTTCGTGGTCTTCTTCATCATCACCAGCCTGTCGCGGCGGTTCGTCGCCCGCTTCCCCAACGGCGAGCGGGCGCTGGGCTCCGAGGCCGGATGACCGCCGAGGCCGGGTGAGCCTGCCGACGGCGGGGCCCGGACGGGAGGCCTCCGGCGGCTCGCTGCCCGACTACCTCCTTCGCCCGGCGGGCGGCGGCTACCGCTCGCTGAACCCGACCACCAAGCTCGTCCTGGCCCTCGGCGAGGTCGTCGTGGCCTTCCTGGCGGGCACCTGGCTCGGCCCGCTGCTCGTCCTGGCCGCCGTCGTCGGGGCGGCCGCCGCCGCCCGGGCCGTGCGCCGCCTGGCCCTGGTCGCGGCGGTGGCGCTGCCGGTGATCGGCTCGATCCTGCTCGTCAACACCTTCCTCCTGCCGGGGGCCCACGACGCCATCGTGCGAGTGGGGCCGATCGCACCGACCTGGAGCGGCCTCCTCTTCGGGTTCCAGACCGCGCTCCGCCTGATGGCGATGTCGCTGGCCCTGGCCCTCGTCTACCTGACCACCGAGATCGACGACCTGTTGGCCGACCTGGAGCGACGGGGGCTGGGTCGCCGCCCGGTCTTCATCGTCGGCTCCACCCTCCAGACGGTGCCGCGGACGGTCGAGCGGGCCGCGGAGATCGTCGACGCCCAGCGGGCCCGCGGGCTCGACACGGAGGGCCGCTTCTGGCGCCGGGCCCGCGGCGTCGTCCCGCTGGCCGCGCCGCTCATCTTCGGGGCGCTGACCGACGTCGAGGAACGGACCGTCGCGCTCGAGGCGCGGGGCTTCACGGCACCGGGCCGCCGCACCCCGCTGCGCATCCCCCCGGACAGCGCCGCCCAGCGCCGGCTCCGCTGGGCCTGCCTGGTCCTGGTCGCGGCGCTGGTCGCCGCCCACCTCGCCGGCGCGGCGGGGGTCCTGCCGTGACGATCCGCCTGGCCGGGGCGAGCTACCGCTACGCGGGCGCCGGCCGGCCCGCCCTGGAGGGGATCGACCTCGAGATCGAGGCGGGTCGCGTGGTCGGCCTGGTGGGGGCCAACGAATCCGGCAAGTCCACCCTCTGCCTGGTGGCGAGCGGGCTCGCCCCGGCCACGATCGGGGGCCACCTGGCCGGAGACGTGACCGTCGACGGCCGCGAGACGGCCGCGCTCCGGCCGCACGAGCTCGCGCAGCGTTGTGGCGCACTCTTCCAGAACCCGGCGACGCAGCTCTCCGGCACGACGCGGACCGTCTTCGAGGAGCTCGCCTTCGGGCCCCGGAACCTGGGCCTGCCGCTGGCCGAGATCGTCGAGCGCGTCGGCTGGGCGATGGAGGTGCTCGGCATCGGCGCCCTGGCCGACCGCGACCCGCAGCGGCTCTCGGGCGGCCAGGCCCAGCTCGTGGCGCTCGCCTCGATCCTGGCCCTGCGGCCCGGCCACCTGGTCCTCGACGAGCCGACCAGCCAGCTCGACCCTCGGGGGACGCGGCTCGTCGGGGCAGCCCTGGGCCGTCTGGCCGTCGAGACCGGGACGGCGATCCTGATCGTGGAGCACAAGACCGAGCTGCTGGCCCGGCTGGCCGACACGGTCGCCGTTTTGGACGGGGGCCGGCTCGTCCTGGCCGGCCCGACGGCGACGGTCCTCGGCGACCAGCGCCTCCCGTCGCTGGGCGTGGAGCCGCCGGCGCCGGTCCGCCTGGGGCGGGCGCTGGATGCGGCGGGCCTGGCGGTCGATCTCGACCTCCTGGCCGCGACGGCGGAGGAAGCCGACCGGGCGGAAGGCGGGCGGGGCGACCGATGCGGTCGGGGCGGCCGGGACGACGGCCGGGACGACGGCCGCGGGAGCCCTTCCGTGAGCGCGGCCCCGGGTGCGGCCCCTGGTGCGGCCCCTGGCGTAACTGGGGGCGTGGCCCTGGCCCTCCAGGGCGTCGTCTTCGACTACCCCGACGGCACCCGTGCCCTGGCCGGGATCGACCTGCAGGTGGCGGGCGGCGAGCGGCTGGCGATCGTCGGCCAGAACGGCTCCGGCAAGTCCACGCTGGTCCGCCACCTCAACGGCCTCCTCCGCCCGACCGTCGGCCGCGTCCTCGTCGGCGGCCGTGACGCGGGCCAGCTGCACGTCGCCCAGCTCGCGCGGCAGGTGGCCCTCGCCTTCCAGAATCCCGACCGCCAGATCTTCTCGGGCCGCGCCCGTTCCGAGGTTGCCTTCGGGCCACGCAACCTGGGGCTGAGCGGCGCCGAGCTCGACCGGGCCGTCGCGGAGGCGCTGGCCGCCGTTGGCCTGGAGGCCGAGGCGGACAGCAACCCCTACGACCTGGGCTACTCGCGGCGCAAGCTCCTGTCGCTCGCCTCCGTGCTGGCCATGCGGACGCCCGTCGTGGTGCTCGACGAGCCGACGACCGGCCAGGACGCCAGAGGCGTCGCCCGGGTCCGGGCCATCGTCGCGACCCTGGCCGCGGAGGGTCGGACCGTGGTGACGGTGAGCCACGACATGCGGTTCGTCACCGAGACGGCGGCCCGAGTCGTCGTCATGCGCGCCGGCCGGATCGTCCTCGACGGACCGCCGGGCGAGGTCTTCGCCGAGCCGCAGTGGCCCCTGCTCGCCTCGACCTACCTGGAGCCGACCCTGGCGGCCCGCGTCGGGGCCCGGCTGGGGCTGGGGTCCACGCCGACCGAGGCCGCGCTCGTCGCGGCCCTGGCGGTGCGCGGGCGGTAGGCGATCCCGCAGGTTCGCGCCTTCGGTCCGTCCGGCCGTTGCAGCCCCCCGCCGCGGCGCGCAGGATAGGCGCGGGAGGTGCCCCGATGCGCATCCTGCTCGCCTTCGATGGGTCGTCCTGCTCCGAGGTTGCCCGTGACCTGGTGGCGTCCGCCGACTGGCCGGAAGGGACCCTGGTCCGGGCCATCGCCGTGCTCGAGCACGGACCGGCCCTCTTCGGCGTCCCGTGGCTGGCCGTCACCCCGATCGAGTCCGCGGAGATCGAGGCGGCCATTGCCGGCGACCTTGAGCGGTCCCTGGAGGCGGCTGCGGCCGGTCTCGCGGCCCCCGGACGCGAGGTCCGGCACGAGCTGATCCGGGGACGCCCGGCCAGTGCGATCGTGGAGGACGCCCGGAGGTTCGGGCCCGACCTGATCGTCCTCGGCAGCCGCGGCCACGGGACGCTCGACGCCATGCTCCTGGGCTCGACCTCGGCCGAAGTCGTCGATCACGCCCCCTGCCCGGTCCTGGTCGCCCGGCGGCGCGAGGTCCGGCGGATCGTGGTCGGCGAGGACGGCTCGGCGGGCGCGGGCGCGGCCGTGGACCTGCTGGCCGCCTGGCCGGTCTGGCGCGGCCTGCCGGTCAGCGTGGTGAGCGTGGCGGACGTGGCCCTGCCGTGGGACGCGGGGATCGCGCCCGGCGTCTACGGACCCATGCTGGAGAGCTACTCGGAGGCACGCGACGAGACCTCGCGGATGCACGCGGCGATGGCTGCGCGGACCGCCGAGCGGCTGTCGGCCGCCGGCCTGCCGGCCGAGCCGAAGACGCGAGAGGGCGACCCGGCGGCCCAGCTGCTCCGGGCGAGCGACGAGGACCGGGCCGACCTGGTGGTCGTCGGCTGCCGGGGCCGGACGGGGCTGGCCCGGCTCATCCTGGGCAGTGTCGCCCGCAACGTCCTGATCCACGCCCGCTGCTCGGTCCTGGTCGTGCACCAGCCTGCCGCGCCCGCCGCCTGAGGCCTGCCTCTGCCGCTTTGCCCTCGGCCGCCGAGACCGCCGGCGGCCGTCGCTGGCACCGGCCTTCGGCCATCGGCCGGTTGATCGCGTCCCGGCCGGCCCCGTCTACGTGCCCAGGACGGCCCGGACCTCCCGCGCGATCTGGAGATCCTCGCGGGCGGCGACCACGAGCGTCCGCACGGCCGCCCCGCTCGCCCCGATCTCGCGGTCGACCCTCCCGCCCTCGTTGGCGGCCGCGTCCACGGCGACGCCCAGGAAACCGAGGCCCGCCGCGGCCCGCGACCGGATCGGCGCAGAGTTCTCGCCCACCCCGCCGGTGAAGACCAGGGCATCGAGCCCGTCCATCGCCGCGGCCATCGCCGCGATCGCGCCGCGCAGCCGGTGGAGGTAGACCGCCACGGCGAGCCCGGCGTCGCCGTCGCCGGCCGCCTCCCCGGCCAGGATGGCCTGCAGATCGGGCGTCCCGGCCAGGCCTGCCAACCCCGAGCGGTGCTCGAGCGTGGCGGCGAGCTCCGCCGGCGGCATCCCGACGTGTTCCTCGAGCCAGAGCACGAGCCCGGGATCGACCGACCCCGAGCGGGTGGCCATGACCAGGCCCTCCAGGGGCGTGAAGCCCATCGTCGTGTCGACCGAACGGCCGCCCAGGACCGCCGTCAGCGAGGCTCCCGCGCCGAGATGGCAGGTCACGATCCGCAGCTGCTCGACGGACCTTCCCAGCAGCCCGGCCGCGCGCCGCGAGGCGTAGGCATGTGAGAGGCCGTGGAAGCCGTAGCGGCGCAGCTCCCAGCGCCGGCGCCACTCCGGCGGCAGCGCGTAGGTCGCCGCCGCGGCCGGCATGGCGGCGTGGAAGGCGGTGTCGAAGCAGGCGACGGCGGGCACTTCCGGCAGGGTCGCCGTGACCGCGGCCAGGGCGGCCAGCGACTTCGGCTGGTGGAGCGGCGCCAGGTCGGTCAGCGCCTCCAGGCGGCCGACCACCTCGGGCGTCAGGCGGACCGGCTGGGAGAAGGCGGTCCCGCCGTGGACGATCCGGTGCCCGACCGCGTCGACCGCGCCCAGGCCGCGGATCGCGTCGGGCAGGGCCGCCCGGTCGAGGACGCCCCGGGGAGCCGGCAGGTCGAGCGAGCCCGACAGGCGGTCATCCGGCTCGATCACCCGCAGCTTCAGGCTGCTGGAGCCGGCGTTGACGACCAGGATGCGCATCGGCGGCCGCCTTCAGGCGGGCCAGGTCCAGTCGCGGATCTCGGGCGCGTCCTCGCCCTCCCGGCGGGTGTAGGCGCGGCACTCGGCCCGCCGGTCCACCATCAGCTGGCGAACGTGGCCGGCCCGGGAGGCGAGCCCTGGGACGCGGTCGATCACGTCCATCACCAGGTGGAAGCGATCCAGGTCGTTGAGCATGACCATGTCGAAGGGGGTCGTGGTCGTGCCCTCCTCCTTGTAGCCCCGGACGTGGATGTTGTCGTGGTTGGTGTGACGGTAGGTCAGGCGGTGGATCAGCCAAGGGTAACCGTGGTAGGCGAAGATGACCGGACGGTCCGTGGTGAAGAGCGAGTCGAACTCGGCCGTCGACAGGCCGTGCGGGTGCTCGGAGGCGGGCTGGAGGCGCATCAGGTCCACGACGTTGACGACGCGGACCCTCAGCTCGGGCAGGTGCCGTCGGAGCAGGTCCACCGCCGCCAGGGTCTCCAGGGTCGGGATGTCGCCGCAGCAGGCCAGCACGACGTCCGGCTCGCCCCCCTGGTCGTTGCTGGCCCACTCCCAGATGCCGATGCCGCGGGTGCAGTGGAGGATCGCCTGGTCCATGGGCAGCCAGTTGAGCCCTGGCTGCTTGCCCGCGACCACCACGTTGACGTAGTCGCGGCTGCGCAGGCAGTGGTCGGCGACCGACAGGAGCGTGTTCGCGTCGGGCGGCAGGTAGACCCGGATGATCTCGGCCTTCTTGTTGACGACCAGGTCGATGAACCCCGGGTCCTGGTGGGTGAAGCCGTTGTGGTCCTGGCGCCAGACCAGTGACGAGAGGAGGTAGTTGAGCGAGGCGATCGGCTGCCGCCAGGGGATCTGGCGGGTCACCTTCAGCCACTTCGCGTGCTGGTTGAACATGGAGTCGACGATGTGGATGAAGGCCTCGTAGCAGTTGAACAGGCCGTGCCGGCCGGTCAGCAGGTAGCCCTCCAGCCAGCCCTCGCAGAGGTGCTCCGAGAGGACCTCCATGACCCGGCCGGAGCGGGCAAGGTGGTCGTCGGCCGGCAGGAGCTCCCCGGTGAACTGGCGGTCGGTCACCTCGAAGACGGCGTCGAGGCGATTGGAGGCCGTCTCGTCCGGGCCGAAGAGGCGGAAAGTGCCGGGGTTGCGGACGATCACGTCGCGCAGGAAGGCGCCGAGGACGCGGGTCGCCTCGCTGGTGGCCGCGCCCGGCCGGGGCACCGCCACGGCGTAGTCCCGGAAGTCGGGCAGCGCCAGGTCGCGCAGCAGGGTGCCGCCGTTGGCGTGCGGGTTGGCGCTCATTCGGCGGTAGCTCTTGGGGGCCAGCCCGGCCAGCTCCGGCACGAGGGCGCCGTCGTCGTCGAAGAGCTCCTCGGGCCGGTAGCTCCGCAGCCAGCTCTCCAGCATGGCCAGGTGCTCGGGGTTGGTCCGGACCTCCGCCAGGGGCACCTGGTGGGCGCGGAACGTGCCCTCGACCTGCTGGCCGTCCACGATCTTCGGGCCGGTCCAGCCCTTCGGCGTCCGCAGGACGATCATCGGCCAGGTGGGCCGGGCCGTCTCGCCGCGCTCCCGGGCGGCGGCCTGGGTGTCGTGGATGGCGGCCACCACCTCGTCGAGCGTCGCCGCCATCGCCTGGTGCATGGTCGGCGGGTCGTCGCCGCTGACGAAGAAGGGCCGGTAGCCGTAGCCCTCGAGCAGCTCGCGCAGCTCCGCTTCGGGGATCCGGGCAAGGACGGTGGGGTTGGCGATCTTGTAGCCGTTGAGGTGGAGGATCGGGAGCACGGCGCCGTCGGTGGCCGGGTTCAGGAACTTGTTGGAGTGCCAGCTCGTCGCGAGCGGGCCGGTCTCGGCCTCTCCGTCGCCCACGACGCAGGCGACCAGCAGGCCGGGGTTGTCGAAGGCGGCCCCGAAGGCATGGGCCAGGGAGTAGCCGAGCTCTCCTCCTTCGTGGATGGAGCCCGGCGTCTCCGGCGCGACGTGGCTGGGGATGCCCCCGGGGAAGGAGAACTGGCGGAAGAGCCGCCGCAGCCCCTCCGCATCGCGGCCGAGGCTAGGGTAGACCTCGCTGTACGTGCCCTCGAGGTAGGCGTTGGCCACCAGGCCGGGGCCGCCGTGGCCCGGGCCGATCACGTAGATCGTGTCCAGGTCCCAGTGGCGGATCACGCGGTTGAGGTGCGCGTAGATGAAGTTGATGCCGGGCGTCGTGCCCCAGTGGCCCAGCAGCCGCGGCTTGACGTGCTCGGGCCGAAGCGGCTCCCGCAGCAGGGGGTTGTCCAGCAGGTAGATCTGGCCGACGGAGAGGTAGTTCGCGGCTCGCCAGTAGGCGTCGATGGCGGCCAGCTCCTCGCCGGAGAGCGGACCCGGTCCGGCGTCCGCCGTCGTCGTCTGACCGGCCGCGGGCCGTTCGCTCATCGCGAGCCTCCTGTGGCTCTCCCCTCTCATCGGACGGTGCCACCGTACCACCCCACGGCGACACGGCAGGCGGGTCGCCGCCGCCGTGGCCGTCGCGTAGAGTCGCACCATGTCAGACCGCCGCTCCCCGGACTGCTCACGCGCCCCTCGGCCCGGCCCGCGGCGGCGGCTGGCCGGGTTGGCCGCGGCCGCGGCCCTGGCCACCTCCCTTGCCCTGGCCGCCGCCGGATGCGGTTCGACCGCTCCGACGTCCGTTCCGTCGACCGGGCGCCCGGCTACGACCGCGGCCGCCACCGTCGCGGCGACCTCGCCCTCGGCGCAGCCCAGCCCCTCCGTCGCGCCGGTCACCTGGAGCGACTGCGGCAACGGCTTCCAGTGCGGGACCGTGGACGTGCCGCTCGACTACGCGAAGCCGACCGGCGCCATCGTCCGGCTGGCCCTGGTCCGGCTGCCGGCCGCGGACCCAGGCCGGCGGATCGGGTCGCTGCTCGTCAACCCCGGCGGGCCCGGCATCTCGGGCGTCCGGTTCGTCCGCGACAGCGCGACCACCCTCTTCTCGGCCGACCTCCGGGCCCGCTTCGATATCGTCGGCTTCGATCCGCGCGGCGTCGGCGACAGCACCCCGATCCGCTGCGTCGACAACCTGGATCACTTCACGCCGGAGGACGCCCGGGCCGACACCCCGACCGAGCTCCAGGACCTGCTGACCGGGGCGAGGGCCTTCGCCGATGGCTGCGAGCGCCGCAACCCGGACCTGCTGCCCAACCTCTCGACCGCCGACGTGGCTCGCGACCTCGACCAGGTCCGGGCCGCTCTCGGCGACGCCAAGCTGACCTACGTCGGCTTCTCCTACGGCACCCTGATCGGCGCGACCTACGCGTCGCTCTTCCCGACCCACATCCGGGCGATGGTGCTCGACGGCGCCATCGACCCGGCTCTGGGCGAGGCGGCCCTCCGGGAGGGCCAGGCCCGCGGCTTCGAGACCGAGCTGGACCGCTTCCTGGCCGCCTGCGCCGCCGATGCGTCCTGCGCCTTCCACAGCGGCGGCCGGCCGGGCCCGGCCTTCGACGCGCTGATGGAACGGATCGACCAGCACCCCCTGCCCACGCTCCGGCTCGAGAACCGCGAGCCGGCCGGGCCGACCCAGGCCTGGCTGGCGGTCACCGGTGGGCTCTACTCGCCGCTGACCTGGCCGGCGCTCGCGACGGCCCTCGCGGAAGCGCAGGCCGGCGACGGCACGGACCTCCTGCTGATGAGCGACCCGTACCGCGGCCGCCAGCCGAACGGCGGCTACTCGAACCTGGTCGACGCCTATGCGGCCATCACCTGCCTGGACTGGCCGTCGCCGCGTGACCCGGCGGCCTACGCGACGATGGCGGCGACCTTCACCAGGGTGGCACCGCGTTTCGGCCGCCTCCTCGCCTACAACGACATCGACTGCGCCTACTGGGCGGTGCCGCCGGAGCGGAGCCCGGGACCGCTGGCCTCCCCCGGAGCACCGCCGATCGTGGTCGTCGGCTCGGCGGGCGACCCGGCCACGCCCTACCCGTGGGCGGTCGCGCTGGCGCGCGAGCTCGGCAGCGGGATCCTGGTCACCCGGCAGGGCGACGGCCACACCGGCTACCCGTACAGCCCCTGCGTGCGTGGGGCGGCCGACGCCTACCTGCTGGACCTGACGACGCCGAGCCCGGGCCTCACCTGCCAGTAGGGGCGGCCGTCCGCGCCACCGGCGCGGGGCATGATGCTCCGCGCGGCGTCGGACGCGGGCATCGTCCCGCCCATGCCGACGGCCTTCGTCGCGGGGCTCGCCGCCGGGTACGGGATCGCCGTCCCGGTCGGCGCCATCGCGATCCTGATCCTGGAGACGGGGCTTCGCCGCGGCTTCCGCCCGGCCTTCTTCGCCGGCGCCGGCGCGGCCACGGCCGACGGCGTCTACGCGACGATCGCGGCGGCGCTCGGGGCGGTCGTGGGCGCCGCTCTGACGCCGTTCGTGATCCCGTTGCGGGCCGGCGCCGCCCTGCTGCTCGCCGCGATCGGGGGTCGTGGCCTCATCGCTTATGCGGGCGCTGCCGGCGCGGCAGAGGCGCAGGGCGAGCGGTGCCCGCCGCAGGGTCGAACCCGGCTTCAGCCGCCGCGCTCGACGCGCCGGACCACGACCAGCAGGAGCAGGAAGGTGGTCTCCACGACGTCCACCCCGCCGACCACCAGGGCCATCACCAGGGGCATCGCGCTGCCGACCGCCCAGCCGATGCCGGCAGCCGCGGCGGCCACCGCCAGGAACGCCAGGCGAACCCCGCGGATCGTGTCCGGGGCGCCCCCCGGCCGGCCGAGTCGCTCGACCGCGCGGGCGAGCAGCGCCACCGCCAACAGCAGGGCCGCGCCCGCCAGGGCGGCCCGGGCGACCGGCGGCGGAGCGACCAGGGCGCGGACGAGGCGGGGGTCCCAGCCGAGCGCCGTCCCGCCGGCAACGGCGGCCACACCGAGGCCGAGCGGGACCAGGTCGCCGCCGGCCGGGAGACGTCGCGGGTCGGCCCGACGGGACCCGCGGGGTGGGGCGACGCCCTGTCGCGCCACCGCGGGGGACGCCTCGGCGGCCACGCCCTACAGCTCCCCTCGGAGCTGCGCGAAGGCCCGCGTGAGTGCCAGGCGCGTCACCGGCTCCGGGAAGCGGTCGACGAGCGCGGCCGCGTCCTCCGGCCCGCCGCCGTCCGCGTGGGTGCGCCGGGCCGCCGAGGCGACGGCCGCGATGTCGCCGAGCTGCCCTTCCACGTGCGTCCGGTCGCTCACCTCGCCGTGGCCCGGCACGACCGGGCCGCCCACCAGGTCCAGCAGCAACCCGAGCGTCCCCGGCCAGTCGAGCGGGTACGCGTCGCTGAAGGATGGCGGGGCCCCGACCTCGACCAGGTCCCCGGCGAAGAGGACCGCCGCGTCGGGAACCAGGACCACGATGTCGTTGTCCGTGTGGCCGCGACCCAGGTGGCGGAGCTCCACCGCCCGATCGCCCACCTCCAGCGCCGCCGTCCTGGTGAACGTTCGGTCCGGCGGGTCGATCGCCACCTCCGCCAGCTCGGCCATGAGCTCGGGCAGCTCCGCCGCGATCTGCCGGCGCATCGCCTCGCCGCGCTCCCGGAGGGCGGCCGCGCAGCGCTCGTGACCCCAGATCGGCGCCGGCCGGAAGAAGGCGTTGCCGAAGGTGTGGTCCCAGTGATGGTGGGTGTTGACTACGACCAGCGGCGCGGCGGTCAGCGAGCGGACCTCGGCCCGAAGCTCGGCGGCTTGGCGGGGCGAGCTGCGGCTGTCCACCACGAGCGCGGCGCCGTCCCCCACGACGAGCCCGATCGTCTGGTCGATGAACGCGTAACGCCGGACGAAGACCCGGTCGGCGATCTCCCGCCACGGGCCAGGCGAGGGCCGCCGCGACGGCGACCCGGGCCCGGTCATCGGCCGCTCCTCACGCCTCGGCGCCGAGGCCGACCTCGAAGACCTGCCCCTCGACGATCCGCCAGGCGCGCACGCCGGGCAGGCCGGACGCGGGATCGGCCTCGGAATCGGCCAGCGAGACCAGGATGTAGAGGGCCTCCGGGTAGAAGGCCAGGCCGATGTCGGTCGGCGAGGGCCGGGCGGGCGAGCGCACGTGGGAGTGAACGATCGCCCAGATCTCCTCGCCCGCGTCGTCGGCGGCCAGCGAGACCCGCAGCAGGTCGTCGGGGTGGATCTCGTAGCGCAGGGGCGAGGCCGCCCGGTTGCGCGTCGGCTCGAAGCGGAGGGCGCGGCCGTCGGCGGCCGGCAGGCCGGATCCCACGATCAGACCGCAGGCCTCGTTCGGATACTCGGCCTGGGCGTGGGCGACCAGCGCCTCGCGCAGCGCAGCGGGGAGGGCGACCGCAGCCGGCCCGGGGTGGAGGCCGGCCGCCTCGCTCACCACCAGTTGACGCCGCCTTCCAGGTCCTCCTCCATCTCGTCGAGATCGCGGTTCCACGTCCCTGCCGAGAGGTACTTCCAGCCGCCGTCGGGGAGCAGGGCCACGATCGTGCCGGCCTCCATCTCGCGCGCCAGGCGGATGGCCGCGACGAGGACCGCCCCGGACGACGGCCCGGCGAAGATCCCCTCGCGGAACGTCAGGTCGCGCAGGGCGGCCACCGCGTCGCGGTTGGAGACGAGCAGCTTGCCGTCCAGGATGGACGGGTCGAAGACCTCCGGGACGAACCCTTCGTCCAGCGAGCGGAGGCCCTGGACGTTCTCCCCCGGCAGCGGCTCGGAGGCGAAGATGCGGACCTCCGGCCGGTGCTCCTTGAGGAAGCGGCCGACGCCGGTCAGCGTCCCACCGGTGCCCAGGCCGGCGACGAAGATGTCGATCTCCGGGCAGTCTGCCAGGATCTCCGGGCCGGTCGTCTCGTAGTGGGCGAGAGGGTTCGCCGGGTTGCCGTACTGGTAGGGCATGACGAAGCGGTCGTCCTTGGCCACGAGATGCTTGGCCAGGGCGATCGCGCCGTTGGAGCCGAGCTCGCCCGGCGAGTCGATCACCTCCGCCCCGAAGAGAGCCGCCATCTGGCGTCGCTCGTTGGTCACGTTGTCAGGCATCACCAGGGCGACCCGGTAGCCCTTGCGGCGGCCGATCATGGCCAGGGCGATGCCGGTGTTGCCCGACGTCGGCTCGAGGATGATCGAGTCCGGCCGGAGCAGGCCGCGACGCTCCAGGTCCTCCACGAGATATTTGGCCGTGCGGTCCTTGACCGAGCCGGTCGGGTTGTACATCTCGAGCTTGGCGAAGAGGCGGACGGCCGGGTTCGGCGACATGCGGGAGATGGCCACCAGGGGCGTGTGGCCCACCGCGTCGAGGATGTCCTCGTAGCGGCCGCCGTGCGGTGGCTGGTCGTCGTGCGGGTGGCTGGCGGCCGGGGGGGCGGCGGTGCCGACGAGCCCGGGCGCGCTGCCCCGGGCGACGGCAGTCATCCCGCTCCTCCCGCCATGGCCGGCAGGATGACCACCGTGTCGCGGTCGTCGACGGGCGTGGCCAGCTCTCCCAGGTAGCGGATGTCCTGGTCGTTGAGGTAGACGTTGACGAAGCGGTTGAGACCCCCCTCGTCGGTCAGCAGCTGCTGGCGGAGGTTCGGGTAACGGCCGATCAGGCCCTCGATCACCTCGCCGACCGTGGCCCCGGAGACGTCGACCTGCTTGTTCTGGCCGGCGGCGGGGCGGAGGACCGGCGGGATCCGGACGGTGCTCATGCGATGACTCCTCTGCCCCCCAGGACGAACGGCTGGCCGGCCGCCGGAGCCGCCCCCGCGGCGGCCGGGATCGGCAGCGGACGACCCGCCGCGCGCGCCTCCCGGGCGGCGTCGGAGCAGACCGGGCAGGCCGGGTCGCGGCGCAGCCGGAGCTCGGTGAAGCTGGCGTCGAGCGCGTCGAAGATCACCAGCCGGCCGGCGAGCGAATCGCCGACGCCGAGCAGGAGCTTGAGCGCCTCGTTGGTCTGGAGCATGCCCATGATCCCCGGGACCACGCCGAGCACGCCGGCGACCGAGCAGCCGGGCGCCAGTTCCGGCGGCGGCGGAGTCGGGTAGAGGCAGCGGTAGCACGGCCCCTCGTAGGGCACGAAGACGGTCAGCTGGCCCTCGAAGCGGAAGACCGAGGCGTGGACGACGGGGATGCCCGCCGCGACGGCCGCGTCGTTGAGCGTGTAGCGCGTCTCGAACGTGTCGGTCCCGTCGAGGATCACGTCGTAGCCGGCGATCAGCCGCTCGACGTTCGAGTCGTCCAGGACCTCCTCGTGGAGGACCACCCGGACCTCCGGGTTCAGGGCGTTGATGGCCGTTCGGGCCGACTCCGTCTTCTTCGTCCCCACCCGCTCCGTGGTGTGGATCACCTGGCGCTGGAGGTTGGAGAGATCGACCGTGTCGAAGTCCACGATCCCGATCGTGCCCACCCCGGCGGCGGCCAGGTAGAGGGCCGCCGGCGAGCCGAGGCCGCCGGCGCCGAGCAGGAGGACCTTCGAGTCGAGGAGCCGCTTCTGGCCCTCCGCTCCGACCTCGGGGATCAGCAGGTGGCGGCTGTAGCGCTGGCGCTGTTCGGTGGTGAAGGCGACCGGCGTCTTCCAGGGCAGGCCGTGGGCCTTCCAGGCCCGGAAGCCGCCGGCCATCGAGGCCACGTTGGCGTAGCCCATCTCCTGGAGCGTCCGGGCCGCGAAGAGCGAGCGGATCCCCTCGGCGCAGTAGGTGACGATCGGCCGATCGTGGTCGGTCGTCTCGCCCTCGATCGACTGCTCCAGGTAGCCGCGCGGGATGAACGAGGCATCGGGGATGTGGCCCTGCTCCCACTCCGACTCCTCGCGGACGTCGAGGATCAGGGTGTCGGGCCGCCGCTCCAGGGCAAGCTCGACCTCGAGCGGGCTGAGTTCCGGGACGCTGGCACGGAGATCGCGGAGGATCTCGGTGTAGGACTTCGGCATGGCTGGGACTCCGAGTGGACGACGGGCCGTGGCCCGGCGGGACGGGATGCGGGACGATGGCCGACCGTTCCAGCGGCCGCGCGGGCCGCGGCGACGCAGCGGTTCGGCGGGCGGGCCGGCGGCGTCAGGCCGGCCGCCGACACCTGCAGCGGCCCGGCGATGCGGCAGCCGACGGCACGGAACGGCGGTTCGCCACGGTCAGGACTCCCCGCCCGCGGCAGCCGGCGCGGCGGGCTCACCCGGCCCGTCCGGCCTCCGCTCCGCCAGGGCGTGCGAGACGGTGTCCAGCGAGAGGAGGGCGCACTTGAGGCGCGCCGGGCTGACCTCGATGCCCAGCAGGTCCAGGAGGTCGTCCGGTGTCATCTGCCGGACCTCCTCGACCCGCTTGCCCCTGATCTCGTCGGTCAGCAGCGAGGCGCTGGCCTGGCTGATCGCGCAGCCGCGGCCGGTGAACGCCACCTCCGCGACGACGCCGTCCCGGATGCCGAGCATGATCGTGATCCGGTCGCCGCAGAGCGGGTTGTTGCCCTCGAACGAGGCGTCGGGGGACTCCAGGACGCCGAAGTTGTGGGGCCGGCGGTAGTGCTCGAGGATGTAGTCGCGATAGAGATCGTCCATGGATGTCGCGAGTGTAGCGCGTCGGCCGATACCCGACCAGTGAAGTCGGGTATGCCGTCGCGGGCCGGGTCGCCTGCCGCGGCCCTGGCGCGCTCTACGAGGCCGGCGCTGCGACCTCCGTCGGAAGCGCGGCCTCCAGGCGGTCGAGGTAGAGCCGTGCCCCGATCCGCTCGAGGATGGAGCGTGCCTCGTCGAGCCAGGGCAGGATCCCGGGCTCGTCGGGCAGGGCGATCCGCGCGTCGATGGCGATCCCCGCGAGCTGGAAGTCCGCGTGTGCCGCCCGCGTATCGTCGATGGCGCCGCGGAACCCGCGCAGCGCCGCCTCGTGTCTCCCATCGAGGGCATCGACGATCGCCCGTCCGGCGAGCCGAATGGCGCGCCCCAGTCGGCCGGCCACGCGATCCGTCTCCAGCGCGTCGACCGCCTGGCGAGTCAGGTCGGCATCTCCGCACCAGAGGGCCAGCCGGACACCCCAGAACCCCAGCTTCGTGCTCTGCTGCGAGGCGGAGGCCGCCGCCCTCAGGAAGGCCTGCGATGCGGCCCGCAGATCGCCGCGCAGCCAGGCCTCGTACGCGTCGATCGCGATGAGCGTGCCCGCGGCGTCAGGGTCGGAGACCGAACCGGCCAGCCGGCGGTACTCGGCGACGTCCTCGACGCGCGGCTGCCCGCGGCTGAACTCGTATTCCAGCGCGACGCCGAGCAGGGCCACCCGGTCGGAGTCGGAGGCCCCCTCCAGGGCCTCCGCGATGCGGGCGAGGCCGGCGTCCCAGTCGCGCCCCATGGTGAAGCGACCGCCCGAGGTCGCGCCAGCGAGCCAGTTCGCCATGTTGCGGTCACCGACCCTTCGCGCGAGCTCGAGCGCGTCGAGCCCGATCTCGACTGTCCGTGCGACGTCGTCGCTGAACAGGACCGCCCCAAGGTTGTTGCGGGCCCGGAGGCCGACACGGATGGCGCCGACCTCGTCGGCGAGATCGACCGCCGCGGCGAGGATCGCGGCCCCCTCCCGCCAGCGCCCGACGTATCCGAGTGCGCTCCCCTTGTTGATGAAGGCCTCCGCGACCACCTCGCGGAGATCCTCCGGCTCGGCGACGAGGAGGGCCCGGTCGGCGGTCTCGATGGCGCGATCGTGCAACCCGAGGCGCATGTACGCACGCGACAGGTGCGCAAGGAGTCGCGCCCGGATCGGGCCCTCCGTCCCCTCCGGCAGCGCCGGAATCGCGCGCTCCAGCAGCTCGGCCGTCTCGACGATCTGCCCGCCGTCCATGAGGATTCCGGCCAGCAACGCCGTCGAGCGGCCGACGGCTACCCCATCGTCCGTGGCCTGGTACGAGGTGAGGGCCGTCCGGGCGTGCTCGATGGCGACCGAGTACCGCCCCGCGGCGTTGGCCTCGAAGGCGGCCCGCTCGAGGAGCGGGACACGCTGGCCCGGCTCGGCCGAGATCGCCAACGCCTGCTCGAGATGGACCAGGGCCTGCTCGTGACCGCCCAGCGCCGACGCGCGATCGGCGGCGGCCCTCAGGGCGATCCGGGCCTGGACCGCGACGGCGTCCGCCTCGGCACCGGCGGTGGAAGCGGCGTGCGCCGCCAGGTAGTGGGCGGCGAGCGCGCCCGCCAGCTCGTCGTCGCCGAGCGCTTCGAACCGCCGGGCGACCGCCAAGTGCTTCTCGCGGCGATCCCGTCTCGACAACGTCCCGTACGCCACCTCACGGACCATCGACTGGACGAAGACGTACTGCCCACGCTCCGGGGACCGAGGGTCCGCCACGATCTCGAGGAGCTCGCGCCGGACGAGGCCCGCGAGCCGGGACCCGACCCGGTCGGGATCGCTCCCGGCGATCGCGGCGAGCGCGTCGGCTGTGAAGCTCTGGCCGAGGACCGCGGCATCCTGGAGCAGCGCCCGGTCGGCGGGCTCGAGGCCGTCGAGCCTCGATGCGATGAGCGAGCGGAGGCTCTCCGGGACCGCGAGCGTGCCGAAGTCCCGGGTCGGCCGGAAGCGTCCGTCCGGTTCCCGTTCGAGTCGCCCCTCCGCGAGCAGCATCCGGACCGTCTCCACCGCGTAGAGCGGCACGCCGGCGGCTCGCTCGAGGATCGCCTGGGCGGCCGGGTCGGGAAGCCCGGGCACGAGGCCGGCCAGGAGCTCGGTCATCGCAGCGGCCGACAGCGGCTCCAGGGCCAGCGAGGTCTGCCCGCGGTGGCCGGCGCCCCAGCCGGGCCGGCGATCGAAGAGCTCGGGTCGGGCGAGGGTGATGACCAGGATCGGGACGCCCTTCGACCAGTCGACCAGGTGGTCGACGAAGTCGAGCAGACCGCCGTCGGCCCAGTGGAGGTCCTCGAACAGCAGGACCGTCGGTCCGCGGCCGGCGATCGCCTCGAAGAAGACCCGCCATGCGGCGAACAGCCGGTCGCGCCCGCCCGGCGGCGGATCCTCGAGCCCGAGCAGCGTGAGCAGGGCCGGCTCCACCCAGCGGCGATCCTCGTCATCTGCGACGTAGTCCCGCACCACGGCGGAGATCCGGGCGCGGGACGTCGCCTCGTCGTCCTTCTCCGCCAGCCCTGCTCGTTCGCGGACCATCTCGCCGAGGGCCCAGAACGCGATCCCCTCGCCGTAGGCGGGCGAGCGCCCCCGATGCCAGTAAACGGTCTCGACGATGCCGTCGACGTACTTCTCGAGCTCGCCGGCAAGCCGGCTCTTGCCGATGCCGGCCGGGCCCGTGACCGAGACGAGCCGGGTCCGCCGGTCGCGGCCGACCTCGTGCAGCAGGTCCTTCAGCAGGCGAAGCTCGGAGTCGCGGCCGACGAACGGCGGCTCGGGGAGGTCCGAGCGACCCCGGCCGCCTCGCTGGGAGACGACCCGGAGCGCCCGCCACGCGCCGACCGGCAGGCGCTTGCCCTTGAGCGCCTGGTCTCCGGCCGGCTCGAAGGCGATCGCCGCGCTGGCCGCCCGCATCGTCGGCTCACCGGCGAGCACCGTGCCCGGGGACGCGACGGACTGCAGCCGCGATGCCGTGTTCACGAGGTCCCCGGCGACCATCCCCTCGCCCGTCGCGCCGAGCGTGACGGCCGCCTCGCCGGTGAGGACGCCGACCCGGGCCGCGATGCTCGGCCCGAGGCCCGGCACCGCATCGACCAGCTCGAGGGCCGCGCGGACGGCCCGCTCGGCGTCGTCCTCCCGGGCCGACGGCGCGCCCCAGACCGCCATGACCGCGTCGCCGATGAACTTCTCGATCGTGCCGCCGTACCGGTTGACCACCTCTCGGGCGACGTCGAAGTAGCGCGAGAGGGCTTCACGAACCTCTTCCGGGTCGCGCTCCTCGGCAAACGACGTGAATCCCACCAGGTCGGCGAAGAGGACGGTGACGAGCCGGCGCTCGGCGAGGGGGCGTGGCCCGGGACCGGGAGGCTCCGCGCCGGCGGCCGGGGGCCGGCCGGGCACGACCGCGGCCGGGAGAGGCGCGGCACACTCGCCGCAGAACCGCTCGCCGGGCTCGTTGGGGGCGCCGCAGGCGGGACAGGAGAGGGCGAGCGGGGCCGCGCACTCGGCGCAGAACTTGCGGCCTGCGCGGTTCTCGGCGCCGCAGCTCGTGCAGATCATCCGGACGGGCACCATCGTTTGGCGGGGAGCCATGATCGCCAGGCCCGAAGCGTAGCCAAAGCAATCCGCCCTGAACAGGGCCTTGTTCCTTCGACCTCGGGTTCCCTCGCACGTTCGCCACGTCGAAGGCGGCAGATCACCCCGGCGTCTGCCGTCTCGGGGCCCAGCCCGAATCGGACCCGAGGGGTTCTTCGCGCGGCAGCCTCCTCAGGCGGGGAACATCGCCCGGGAAGGGCGTCGCGGGGCGTGGTCGTCGCGGGGCTCCTCCCGGAGCGCCGCCTACGCCCCCGGGCCGAAGATGCGCATCACGTCGTGGAGGCCCTCGACGAGCACGTCCACGTCGGCCCGCGTCGAGTAGACGCTGAAGCTGGCGCGGACCGTCGCCGACAGGTCCAGCCGCTCGTGGAGCGGCATCGTGCAGTGGTGGCCGGCCCGGATCGCCACGGCGTGGCGGTCCAGGACCTGGGCCACGTCGTGGGGATGGACGTCCGGCAGGTTGAAGGCCACCACGCCGCCGCGATGATCGGCATCCGGCCCGTAGATGGCGATGCCGGGGATCTCGCGGCGCAGGGTCTCCAGGGCGTAGGCCGTCAGGTCGCGCTCGTGGGCCCGGACCGCGTCCATCCCCAGCGCCGCGAGGTAGTCCACCGCCGCGGCGAGGCCCACGGCGGCCGCCGCGTCCGGGGTGCCGGCCTCGAACTTCCAGGGCACGTCGTTCCAGGACGACCGGCGGAGGTGGACCTCGCGGATCATGTCGCCGCCGGCCAGGAAGGGCGGCATCGCCTCCAGCAGCTCGCGCCGCGCCCAGAGGCCGCCCGAGCCCATCGGGGCCAGCATCTTGTGGCCGCTGAAAGCGTAGAAGTCGCAGCCGATCTCGGCCACGTCCACCGGCAGGTGGGGCACGGCCTGGGCGCCGTCGATCAGGACGAGGGCGCCGGCCGCGTGGGCCATCTCCGTCATCTCGCGGACCGGGTTGATCGTGCCGAGCGTGTTCGAGACGTGGGTGAAGGCGACCAGCTTCGGCTTGAGCCGCAGCAGGACATCGAGAACGTCCAGGCGGAGCCGGCCCTCGTCGTCGAAGGGGATGAACTCCAGGTCCGCGTCCGCCTCCTGGACCAGGATCTGCCAGGGGACGAGGTTGGCGTGGTGCTCCATCTCGGTCAGGACGATCACGTCGCCGCGCCCGATCGACTGGCGGCCCCAGGCGTAGGCCACCAGGTTGATCGCCTCGGTCGCGTTGCGGACGAAGACGAGCTCGCGGGCGTCCGGCGCCCCGATGAAGGCGGCCGCCCTGGCCCGGGCCTCCTCGTAGGCGTTGGTGGCCGATTCGGCGAGCTCGTAGATGCCGCGGTGAGGGTTCGCGTTCTGGACCCGGTTCCAGCGGTCCACGGCGTCGATGACGGTGAGCGGCTTCTGGCTGGTCGCGGCCGAGTCGAGGTAGATCAGGGGCCGGCCGTGGCTCAGCGTCGAGAGGATCGGGAAGTCTGCCCGCAGGGCGACCGGGTCGAAGGGCCGGCCCGCCCGCCCGGCGGCGCTCGCCGGGCCGTCCCCCGTCGCCACCTCGACGGCCGGGTCGCCCGCCGACCGCAGCGCCCGCGCCCCCGTCATCGTCTCCGCCATCGTCGCATCGTCCTCGCTGTCTCGCCGCCGCGAGCTCGCCTCGCCGCCGCGAGCTCGCCTTGCCGCCGCCTGCCGGTGCTAGTGCCCGGCCGAGGCGGCCGCCGGCTCGGGTGCCTCGTCGGTGACCTCCACGTCGTAGCCGTTCTCCTGGAGGATCGGAGCGTACCCCTCTTCCTCGAGGCGGAGGGCCAGCTCGCGACCGCCGCTGGTCAGGATCCGGCCGGCGGCCAGCACGTGGACGACGTCCGGCCGGATGTAGTTGAGCAGGCGCTGGTAGTGGGTGATGACCAGGACGCCGAGCTCGGGGTTGAGCATGGCGTTGACGCTCTCGGCGACGATCCGCAGGGCATCGATGTCCAGGCCGGAGTCGGTCTCGTCGAGGATCGCGATCTCCGGCTCCAGGACCGCCATCTGGAGCATCTCCAGGCGCTTCTTCTCGCCGCCGGAGAAACCCTCGTTGACGTAGCGGCTGGCGAACGACTCGTCCATCTTGAGCAGGGCGAACTTCTCGCGCATCCTGCGCCGGAACTCGCCCATGCTGATCCCGCCCCGCAGGGGGTCCGTGGGGTCGACACTCGGATCCGGCGTCAGGCCGGCCCGCCGGGCGTTGAGGGCCGAGCGCAGGAAGCTCGCCACGGACAGGCCCGGGATCGCCGTGGGGTACTGGAAGGCCAGGAAGAGGCCCAGCCGGGCCCGCTTGTCGGCCGACAGCTTCAGCAGGTCGCGGCCCTTCCAGGTCACGCTGCCGCCGGTGATCACGTAGGCCGGGTGGCCCATCAGGGCGTAGGCCAGGGTGGTCTTGCCCGAGCCGTTGGGGCCCATGATGGCGTGGACTTCGCCCTTGCCGACGGTGAGGTCGATCCCCTGCAGGATCTCGTGCGCCACGTTCGCCACCGGGGCGACGCGCAGGCCGCGGATGACGAGGCGCTGGTCGGCGGCCGGCGTGGGTTCCGTGGCACTGGGCTGGTCGGTCACGGCAGTTCGGTGCTCCTGGTTGGGACTGCCCGAAGGCAGGCGGGTGGATTGCGGGTCGGGGTCAGGCTTCGATCGGGGTCACCAGGGCCTCGCCGGCGGTCGCCGCGGAGGCGACGGCCGGGGCCGTGCCGACGGAGGCGGCGACGCCGACGACGTCCGGCGACCGGTCGCGGCGGAGGTCCGCCGGGACGAGGTCGGCCAGGGTCATGGAGTCGAGCGTCCCGGCGATCGCGTCGCGGACCCGGACCCAGAGGACGTTCACCGTGCAGCGGCCGGTCCGGCCACAGCTCGTGGCGTGCTCCGGGTCGGAGCTGGCGCAGAGCATCGGGACGATCGGCCCCTCCAGGGCGCGCAGGATCTCGCCCATGGCGATCGCGTCGGGCGGGCGGGCCAGTTCGTAGCCGCCGCGGGCGCCCCGGGTGCTGACGACCAGGCCGGCGTCGCGCAGGCTGACGACGAGCTGCTCAAGGTACGCCCGCGGCAGCTCCTCGTCCTCCGCGATGTCGGTCAGGGAGGCGGGGCCGGTGCCGAAGCGCCGGCCGAGCTGGGCCATCAGGCGCACGCCGTACTCCCCCTTGGTGGAGAAGGAGACGGCGCCGGTGCTGTGGAAGGTTCGCGCGGCCAGGGGCGTGGTCCTCGGGTCCTGTTCGCGGGGTGGCCGGTCTCGGCCTCTTCGCGGGTCGTGGCGACGGCCGGTCGGCTGCCCGGGACAGGCGCGTCGCTCCGCTGCTGTCGCGGGCGAATTCCGACCAAAACCGTCGGAAATGATCATACGCGGCCCCCCGCACACCGTCAACGCGGCCGGGGGGTGGTAGGTGGAGGGTCAGAAATGGCGCTCGGGGAAGCTGAGCCTGGGCGGGAGCTGCGCCGTCAACGGTTGTCTGCTACCTGCCGGCGGTATCCGCCCGGGCGGTGTACACGTCATGCTGACAGACCCGAGCGCGATGTCCGTTCGGGATGCGCTCACCAGGATTCCGACGCAGAGCAGGACCCATGTCGTGGCGAGGACGAGCCCCCGTGTGGTCGCCGTTACGGCCGCCGTCAGGCGTACTGGCGTCGCAGCCACCAGTAGGCGAGTCCGCACAGCGCCAGCGCGGCCACGAGGAAGATCCCCGTCTCGGCCCACTGGAACGGCCAGAAGCGGCCGGCCGGCTGGTAGGTGACGAGCACGTGGTAGGTCGCCGACAGCTTGTCGATGCACGCGTGGACCGCTGTCGGTGGTCCCGCCGCCGGTCCCGCGTTGAGGAGCTGGCCGAGCGCGGGACAGGCCTGTTGCAGGCCCTGGCTCGTGAGCGTGTGCCCGGAAGGGTCGACCACCGCGGTCGAGTAGACCCAGCCGTCCGGGACCTTCACCGGGGGAGGAATGAGCGAGAACGTGCTTGCCGGGGCCTGCACGCCGACGGCTGGATGCGCGACCGAGAACGAGAGGGACTCGTGGAGAGGCGAGGCGAGATTCGGGCGGACCCAGGCCGTGGCCGCGACCCGCGCCGCCACGAATCCCACGAGGGTCGCGCCCATCGCCGCGACCGTCCGGCG
>JAJYJO010000017.1 GCA_021789435.1 Chloroflexota bacterium | reverse complement strand
GGCCGCGGCCCCTCCGCCCGGACCCGCGGCCGCGGCGCGTGGGACGCGCCCACCGAGCCTGCCAGCCGGCCCCGGAGCCTGACGTGTCGCTCGTCCGCCTTGCGGGAGTCGTCCGGGAAGTCGGCACCCTGGTGATCCTCGACGGGGTCGATGCCGCCATCTCCGCCGGCGAGCGGATCGGCCTGGTCGGTCCGAACGGAGCCGGCAAGACGACCCTCCTGCGGGTCGTCGCCGGCCTGGACGAGCCGGACCGCGGCGAGGTCCAGCACAAGCGCGGCCTTCGCGTCGGCCTGCTCGCCCAGGAGGCCCACTTCGACGCGGACGTGACGACCGCACCCGACCTGCGGAGCGCGGTCCGGGGCGGGGCGGAGGAGCTCCAGCGCCTGGAGGTGGAGCTGGCCGAGCTCGAGCGCAGCGGCCGGGTGACCGGCGGCCGCTACGCGGAGCTCCAGCACCGCTTCGACGCCCTGGGTGGCTACACGCTCGACCAGCGGGTCGACGAAGCCCTCTCCGGGCTCGGCTTCGCCCGCGACCAATGGGTCCGCCCGCCGGACGGCCTATCGGGCGGCGAGCAGACGCGGGCGGCGCTGGCGCGCCTGCTGATCGCGGACCCCGACCTGCTTCTCCTCGACGAGCCGACCAACCACCTGGATCTCGCCGCCCTGGAGTGGCTCGAGGAGCGACTCCGCCGGCGCGACCGGGCCTTTGTCGTCGCCTCCCACGACCGGGCTTTCCTGGACGGGACCGTCGGCCGGATCTGGGAGCTGCGCGACCGTCGGCTCGCCGTCTTCCGCGGCGACTACAGCGCCTACCACCGCCAGCGCGAGGAGCGCGACCTGCGCCGGGGGCGGGAGGCCGACACAGTGGCCGCCAGGATCGCCCGCGAGCGGGAGTTGATCCAGCGCTACCGGAGCCACCGCGACTACACCAAGATGCACGAGCACGAGGCGCGGCTGGCGGCCCTGAGCCCGATCGAGGCGCCGCGCGAGGGGCCGAGCCTTCGCCTCCCGAATGCCGGTCGGGCCGCCGGCGAGGTGGTCCGATCGGCCGAGCTGGTCGTCCGGGCCCGCGAACTGGTCGTCGGCTACGGCCCCCGGCCGCGGCCGGGTTCCGACCCGGACGGTGAGGGCCCGCTCGAGGAGCCGGCGACCGTCGTGGCGCGCGTGCCGTTCCTGGAGCTGCGGCGGGGCGAGCGGGTCGGGATCGTCGGCCCGAACGGCGCCGGCAAGACGACCCTCCTGCGCACCATCGCCGGGGAGCTCCCGCCGCTCGACGGGGAGCTGGTCCTGGGCGGCAAGGTCCAGATCGGCTACCTGGCGCAGCTGCGCGACGCCGCCCTGCCCGGCGCGACCGTCCTCGACGCGGTCCTCGAGGAGCTGCCGCTCCCTCCCGGCCAGGCGCGGGCGCACCTGGCCCGCTTCCTCTTCCGTGGTGACGACGTCTTCAAGGAGGTCCGGGCGCTCTCCGGCGGCGAGCGTTCGCGGCTGGAGCTGGCGCTGCTCGGGCTGCTGCCGTCGAACCTGCTCCTCCTCGACGAGCCGACCAACCACCTGGACATCCCCGCCCGGGAGGCGATCGAGGAGTTCCTCCGGGAGGGCGAGGCGACGCTCCTGGTGGTGAGCCACGATCGGCGCCTGCTGGAGAACGTCTGCGGGCAGCTGTGGGTGGTGGACGATGGCCAGGCCGTTCCGTTCGAGGGCGGCTACCGCGCCTGGCGGTCGGCCGTCACCGAGGGCTGGACGGTCCGGGGGGCGGCCGAGGCGGAGGCACTCCGGCTCCGGCCGGGCGAAGGAGCGCCGGCGGCGGGGCGCCGGCCACGGGCGACCGACGCGCGGGCGGCCCAGGCGCGGGCGGCCCAGGCGCGGGCGGATCGTCTGGCCGCAGGTCCGGCGGTGGCACCGGTCCCCGCGGCGCGGGCACCCGCTGTCCCCGCTGCCCCGGCGGCGCGGCGGCCACGACTCTCCAAGGACGCCTATCGCCGGCGCAAGGCCGCGGTGGAAGGGGACCTGACGCGCCTCGGCCTCCGCAAGAGCCACCTGGAGCTGGCCCTGGCGGATCCGTCCGTCGGGTCCAACTACGTGGAGCTGCGGCGCGTCACGAGCGAGCTGGCGGACGTGGAGCGGGCCCTGGCGGCGGCCGAGGAGGACTGGCTGGCCCTGGAGGAAGCCGCGCCGTGACCCGGGACGAGGCGGGCGGCCCGCCGGTGGGACGGGCGCTCCGGATCGGACTGACCGGACCCATCGGCTGCGGCAAGACCACCGTCGCCGGCTGGCTGGCCGCGCGGGGGGCGCAGGTCGTCGATGCCGACGGGTTGGCCCACCGGGCGACCGCTCCCGGCGAGCCCGCGCTGGAAGCGGTGATCGCCCGCTTCGGCGAGGCGTTCCGCCGGCCGGACGGCAGCCTGGACCGGGCCGCCCTGGGCCGCCTCGTCTTCTCGGACCCGTCCGCCCTGGGCGATCTCGAGGCGATCGTCCATCCGGCCGTCCGGCGCCTGATCGTGGCGGCCCTCGCCCAGGCCGAGGAGGCCGGCGCCCCGGCCGTCGTCCTGGAGGCGATCAAGCTCGTCGAGTCGGGCCTGGCCGCCGTCTGCGACGAGGTCTGGGTCGTGACCTGCAGACCGCAGGACCAGCGCGAACGGTTGCGCTCCCGGGGCTGGCCGGTCGGCGACGCTGAGCAGCGGATCGCGGCCCAGGGAGACCTGGCCGCCCGGCTCCAGCCGGTGGCGACGCGGCTCATCCGCACCGACGGCCCGCCCGAGGCGGCCGAGCGGGCGGTGGCCGCCGCCTATGAGAAGGCCCTGGCCGCCCATACGGCCGGCGCGCGGACGGCCCCGGATCCGGACCTCGATCCCGCCCAGGCAGGGGTCCGCCGGTCCGACGACGGGGCCGGACCGGCGGACCGGGAGGCGCGCCGGGTCAGCGGCGCGGAGATGGAGTCGCCGCCTCCCCCGAGTGCCGGGATCGCGGGCCGCCGACCACGCCGCGACGCTCAGCGCGGATAGGCCTGCGGGATCGGCAGCCCGTACTCCTGGATGATCTGGTTGGTCGTCTCGCCGAGCTTGCTCGTGTCCACCTGGCGGGTGTCGCTCTCGGGCCGGAGGGCCAGGCTGAACGCGGCCGTGCCGCTCGCCTGGAGGTGGGCGATCTGCTCGGCCGTCGCCTCGTCCACCTTGATGATGTAGAAGGTCCCGCTCTTGGCGAGCACCGGGACGTCCTGGTAGGTCAGCTTGGTCGACTTGTCGGTGTAGTAGGCGCTGTTGGCGAGCGCCTTCTGGTCCACGTTCACCGTCACGGTGACGAAGACGTCCACGTTCTCGCCCGCCTGGATCTGGCCGCCGACGGCCCGGTCGTCGGGGACGTTGAGCGAGATCGCCCGCCAGGCCGGGCTGCCGGGCGCGATCGTCTCGCCCGGACCCAGGATGGAGAACTGGCCGCCGGCCACCGAAGAGGCGAGCAGGTTCGGGCTGAGCAGCTCGCCCTGCAGGATATCGATCCCGGCCACGCGACCGACGGCCTGGTCAGGGTTGGTGAAGGCCGAGGCGTTGGTCTGGTCGGCGATCACCTGGATGGTCGTGAGGTCGGCCGCCTCGATCGTCTTGCGGGCCGCGATCGGGCGCGCCGCGGCAATGACCGTGACCTTCGGCAGGCCGATGCCGCCGGCCTGCTGCTGGGCCTGGTTGATCAGGTAGAAGGCTCCGCCCCCCGCCGCCAGGGCGAGCACGATGCCGAGGACGATGATGTACCGGCCGCGATGGCTGGTGTCGCGGAACTCCATCTCCATGAACGGTGGCCTCCCGTGTGGCCGGTCGGCTGGCGACCGAGCCGGATGGACGCCGTGCCCCGGCGGCGGATGAGGGGCAGGAGGCGCGCGGCCTGACCGCCGGCGCGCTCCGACGTTTACGTTGCGGGACCGCGCGGGATCTCCATCACGACCAGGGGATCAGGCGGGGTTTCAGGGCGGCCCGCAGCGTCGGATCGTCCGGGGTCGCCTCGACGGGGCTGACGGCCTCGCCGGTGATCGTGTTGGAGTCCTCGGCCGTGATCTGGTAGACGGCAAAGCCGGTGATGTCGATGTAGTTCGAGTCGTCGGCGGTGCCGCTCGCGAGGACGTTGCCCATCGCGGCGTGGGCCACCGGCTGGCCGGCGGCGTTGGTGGCCTGGCCGGTGACGACCAAGGGATAGGTGGCCTGGGCGCCCAGGGCGGTGGTGTTGATGGTCAGGGTGGCGGTGGCGGTGCAGGAGTTGTGGCTGCAGGTCGGTGTCACGACCACGCTCGACTCGCCCTGGACGCCGTCGAACCAGTAGCTGTCGTTCGGCAGCGGCGCGGCGGTCAGTCCGCTGCCGTCGAGTGCGAGCGTGATGCCGGAGGCAAAGTCCGTCGCGTCGTTGGCGGTCACCGTCACGGTATACGTGACCTGGTCGCCCCAGCTGGCCGGTGACTGGTCCGGGCTCAGGCTGAGGCCGAAGTCCTCGGTGACGCCCCCGACGTTGACCGGGATCGGCGCGTAGTGGGCGGTCAGGTAGGGGCTGCCGGACTGGCCCTCGATCCAGACGGTGGCGATCTGCGGGCTCGGCGCGGCCGCCGTGACGGCCAGCTTGACGGTCGTGCCGCTGCCCTGCGACGGCGTCACCGGGTTGGGCGTGTAGGTTACGCCGCTCAGCCAGGACGGCAGGCCGATCAGCGAGAGGTTGACCTGGCCGCTGAAGGCCTGGTTCCGGCTGATCTTGAAGTTGACGCTCTGGGTCCCGCTCAGGCCGCCGAAGGTGAAGCCCGCCGGCGGGCTGATCGTGAAGTCGGGGATCGCCATCACGGTCCCGTCGTAGAGGGCACAGATGATCCGGTCGCCGATGTTGAAGCGTTGGTCGATCGCGGCGACGACGATGCCGGCCGTGTTGCCGTCCATGATCCCGACCTGGTCGTTGGGATCGGGCGGCAGGGTGACCGGCGGGAAGCCCGGTCCCGGGTAGCCTTCGGGGACCCAGCCGGCCTCGATGTTCTTGAGCGCGTTCTGGGTCGTGCTCGACGTCACCCCGTTGTAGTAGATGCGGGAGGTCTGATCCTGGAAATCGCGGACGTCGAGGGCGATGAAGCCGCGGAAGCTCGAGTTGTTGGACGCGGTCGCGCCGTCGCCCACAAGCGCCACGGGCGGGCCGGGAGCGGTCAGGGAAGCCGGCGAGCGGACGTCGTAGCCGAGCAGGTTGGTGGCGTCCTGGCTTCCCAGGCACGAGGTCGACTGGCTGGCGGCAAGGTCCGCAAAGTCGGTCGGATCGGCCGGGCTGGGGCAGTTCGCCGGCACCGGGTTGTTCGGCCCCGGCGGGTTGTAGTAGCGGCGGACGGCGATCGGCATCAGGTCGCCCCTGAACCCGACGCGGGCATGGGCGGAGACGGTGCCGGTGTCGATCCCCAGCACGCGCCCGAAGGTGAAGTCGACGGTGCTGACCAGCGCCACCCGGATGTCAGCCACGTTGTCGAGCGATGCGGTGTCGGGCAGGGGCGTGCCGGTGCTGTCGGCGAGGACGATGCCGTCCGCCAGATTCGCTGCGGTCGTGGTCCCGTTGAAGACGGGCGGATCGGCCGCGGTGAAGACCGGCGCGCCGACCGGGCTGCCGGCCAGGTCGATCGCGAGGATGTCGCGGGCCGCCTGGCGGGCCGTGCCGACGGTCGCGCTGTTGAACTGCTGGACGACGACATCGGCCGCGGCCAGGGCGGCCGCGTCGGCCGCGTTCTGGACGAAGCGGCGCTGCGTCAGGAAGCGGCCGGCATCGATGGCGACGGCCGCCATGCCGAGCAGGACGGCGAGCGAGAGGGCGACCAGCACCAGCGCCTGGCCGGCCGCCGCGCGGCGGCGGGGGTCGGGGGCGCGTGCGGCCGCGTCGGCCGGCACGCTCAATTGATGACCATGGTGGCCGTCGCCTGCTGCGCCAGGCGGCCGCCGCTGTCGTGGGGCAGCAGGCCGCCGATCAGCGGGATCAGCAGGTCCTGGTGGTAGACGAGCGTCACCGTGACCTGCTCGCCGGTCCGCGGATCGCTGTCGGTGGCGGAGCCGACGTCGTAGCTCACCGTGACGTCGCCGTTGGTGTAGGTCAGGTTCGGGGCGGTGCCGCTGCTGGTCCAGGAGCCCGTCGTGGAGAGCTGCGGCGCACTCGTGCTCAGGATGCCCATCGCGTTCTCGAGCGCGGCCAGGGCCGCGTTCGCCCGGGCGACGTCGTTCTGGGTCTTGGTCCCGACGCTCGTGCTGTAGACGTAGATCGTCGCCTGCCGGGCGCCCTCCCGGGCGGCGTTGGTGATCGTCACCTGGGCGTTGAAGATGAGGCCGAGCTGGATGATCCCGAGCATGACCAGCAGGAGCGGCGTGAGGACGAGGGCGAACTCGGTCAGGGCCTGACCGCCTGAGCGGCCGGGCGTTCGACGGATCAGGTGCATCGGCTTCGCGCGGCGACCTCCACGACGCGGTGGACGGGTCGAGTCTCGGTTGACTTGCCGGCGCTCGATATGACCCGTTGGTCCCGTCGGCGGGCGCCGACCGGGCGATCCGAACCCTCCGCCGTATGATCTGCGCGGCGCCCCCGTCGCGGCCGCGGTTCGGCCGGCGACGCCGCGCCGTCCCGGGAGGGACCGCCGCAGATGCCCGATTTCAGGCTCGTCGCCGACTTCCGACCGACCGGCGACCAGCCGGGCGCCATCGATGCGCTGTCGGAGGGCCTGGCCCGCGGCCTCCGCCACCAGACGCTGCTGGGCGCCACCGGCACCGGCAAGACGTTCACCATCGCCGAGGTGATCGCCCGCCAGAACCGGCCGACCCTTGTCCTGGCCCACAACAAGACGCTGGCCGCCCAGCTCTACGCCGAGTTCCGTGAGTTCTTCCCGGACAACGCCGTCGAGTACTTCGTCTCGTACTTCGACTACTACCAGCCGGAGGCCTACCTCCCGCGCAGCGACACCTACATCGAGAAGGACTCGACCCGCAACGACGAGATCGACAAGCTCCGCCACGCGGCCACGAAGGCCCTCTTCGAGCGGCGGGACGTGATCATCGTCGCCTCGGTCAGCTGCATCTACGGCCTGGGCGCCCCCGTCGACTACGGGGCGACGGTCGTCCGCCTGCGAGTCGGTGGCGCCTACCGTCGCGACGCCGTCCTCCGCCAGCTGGTGGACCTGCAGTACCAGCGCAACGACCAGGCCCTGACGCGGGCGCGCTTCCGCGTCCGGGGTGACACGCTCGAGCTCGTGCCCGCTTCGGAGGATCGCCTCGTCCGCGTCGAGTTCTTCGGCGACGAGGTGGAGCGGATCACCGAGCTCGACTCGCTCACGGGCGAGCTCCTGGCCGAGCGCAAGGAGCTGAACGTCTACCCGGCCACCCACTACGTGACGCCGGCCGACAAGCTGAAGGCCGCCATCGTCGACATCGAGGCCGAGATGGAGGAGCGGACCGCCCAGCTGGAGGCCGAGGGTCGGGCCCTGGAGGCGGCGCGGCTCCGGCAGCGGACGACGTTCGACCTGGAGATGATGCGCGAGCTCGGCTTCTGCACCGGGATCGAGAACTACTCGCGCCACCTGGCGCGCCGCGAGGCCGGCTCCCGGCCGTGGACGCTGCTCGACTACTTCCCGCCCGACTGGCTCCTGGTGGTCGACGAGAGCCACATGACGGTCCCGCAGGTGGTGGGGATGTACAAGAACGACCGGACGCGCAAGGAGATCCTGGTCGATTTCGGCTTCCGCCTGCCGTCGGCGCTGGACAACCGGCCGCTCACCTTCGAGGAGTTCGAGGCCTCCGTCAACCAGGCCGTTTTCATGAGCGCCACGCCGGGCCCCTACGAGCTCGAGCGGAGCGAGCGCATCGTCGAGCAGCTGATCCGGCCGACCGGGGTGGTCGACCCGACCGTCCAGGTCCGGCCGACCGAGGGCCAGATCGACGATCTCCTTGAGGAGATCCACCTGCGGGTGGAGCGCGGCGAGCGGGCCCTGGTGACGACCCTGACCAAGAAGATG
This sequence comes from Chloroflexota bacterium, assembly GCA_021789435.1. GTDB lineage: Bacteria > Chloroflexota > Limnocylindria > Limnocylindrales > CSP1-4 > JAJYJO01. Next base: position 27,365 of record JAJYJO010000017.1, on the reverse strand, counting down.
GCCGAGGACCTGGCCGACTACCTCAAGGAGCTGGGCGTCAAGGTCCAGTACCTCCATTCGGAGGTGGACACCCTGGAGCGGGTGGCGATCCTGCGCGACCTCCGGCTCGGCGTCTACGACGTCCTCGTCGGGATCAACCTCCTGCGCGAGGGGATCGACCTTCCGGAGGTGACCCTGGTCGCCATCCTCGACGCCGACAAGGAGGGCTTCCTGCGCAGCGCCTGGTCGCTGATCCAGATGATCGGGCGGGCGGCCCGCAACGTCGGCGGGGCCGTGGTGATGTACGCGGACAACGTGACCGAGTCGATGCGCGCGGCGATCGACGAGACCCGCCGCCGGCGGGAGGTCCAGGAGCGCTACAACCGGGAGCACGGCATCGAGCCGGCCACGATCGTCAAGGGGATCCACGACCTCAACGACCGGCTGCGCACCGTCGCCGAGACGTCCACCGCCTACGCCGGCGGCGAGCGCGACCTCTCCGATCTCGACCGGGCCGAGGTGGAGAAGCTGGTCGCCCAGCTGGAGGCGGAGATGCGCTCGGCGGCCCGCGAGCTGGAGTTCGAACGGGCGGCCGCCCTCCGAGACGAGGTCCAGGAGATCCGGCTGCGGGTCCTGGAGGAGGACGCCTCGCTGGCCGTGGGGCGGGCGGCGGAGCGGGCGGCGCGCCAGGCGGAGGCTTCGGCCGGGCGGCCCGCGGCCGGCCGCCCGGGACGAGCGGGCCGGCGCGGGCGCCGGCGAGCGGAAGCCGCGGATCGGACGGGTGGACCGGCCCTCGAAGTGACCTCGGTTCGGGTCGTTCCCACGGCCGAGGAGCCGGCTGCGGCTCTCGACGGCGAGCTGGCGGGGGAGGAGCTGGCCACGGCCGCCACGGCCGCCGACTGGCTGCCTGGCATCCGCGACGAGCACGACGACGAGGGCGGCTGGCGGGCTCGCTGGCTGGAGCGGCCGTCCTGGGATCGGACCGTCACGCCGCACGTGATCAAGCGGACCGGCCAGAGGCCCGGCCGGCGCCGCGGCTGAGGCACGCGGAGGCCGGCGGCCGGCGCGGGCCGGCGGACAGGCGGCCGCGGCACACCGGGCGCCGCGGGTTCGTCGAAGGAGCGGCTGCAGGAGGAGCGCAGGAGAGAGATGCGCCGGCTGGGGGCACTCGCCGCGGGCGTCGGGCTCGCGGTCGCGATCGCGGGCTGCGGCGTGATCGGGCAGGCGACGCCGGGCACCGCCGCAGCGCCGCATCCCGCCGCCGTGGTCGCCTCCCCGGCGGCCGGCGACACGCCCTTCCGGCCGGTTGCGGTGGCCTTCTGGGATGCCCGGCATGGCATCGTCGGCGGGACCGGTCCGCAGGGGACCGGGATGGTCGCCCTGACCGACGATGGCGGCCGGATCTGGGGCAGCCTGCTCCTCGGCGCCGGTGCGATCACCGAGCTGGACGTGGCCGGTACGCAGGATGCCTGGGCCGCCGTGACCTGTCCACAGGGCGCGGCGGCCGGCAGCTGCCGGAGCGGCCTCCTCCACAGCGGCGACGGCGGCCTCTCCTGGATGCTCATCAGCCGCCTGCCGCTCGCCGCCCTGAGCTTCGGCGACCCCGTCAACGGCTGGTCGCTGCCGGTCGGCGCCGTCGTCGCGGACCTGCCCACCTTCCTTTCCGTGACGTCGGACGGGGGCAACTCCTGGCGCTCCGTCGGCTCTCCCTGCCGGCTCGTCCACCAGGAGCCCCAGGCGCTCTCGTTCGTCGCGGCACGGACGGGCTGGATCGCCTGCACGGCCGCGGTCGCGACCGGTCAGCAATCCAAGGCGATCCTTTCCAGCGCCGACGGCGGCAGCTCCTGGGAGACCATGGCCGTGGCCACCCCGGCAGCGTCGGGACATCCGCCGGCCGCGGCGTCTCCCGGGGCCGGCGGGCTCTCGCTGGCCGGCTCGGTGGGCGGCCTCTCGATGCGGGCCGACGGGTCGGGCTGGCTCTGGACGGGCGGTCCGTCGCTGCTCGCCACGAAGGACCAGGGTCGCAAGTGGACGGCGGTCAAGCTGCCCGGCGAGATCATCTCTGCCTGGTCCCTCGGGGCCGGCAACGGGGTTGTCCTGACCCGCGACGCGAAGAGTTCCGCGGCCGTCCTCTCGTCGACCGCGGACGCCGGCAAGGCCTGGGTCGAGCTGATTCGCTGGCCACCGCCGGCCGCCTCGTGAACCGCCCGCGGCCGAGCCTGCTAGGCGGACTCGCGGCAGTGGCCGGCTCCTCACCTGGCAGGCGACCGCCACTTCGGAGGGCGGGATGCGCGGCGAGCTGCGCTGCTAGAGTGCCCCGATGAGCGTCCCGGGTCCCATCCGCGTCTGGCTCGAGCCCGGCTACGACGGCGGCCAGGTCGGCGCCTGGATGCTGGACCTGCCCGGGTGTTTCGTGGCGGGGCGAGACACGGCGTCCGCGCTGGCCCACGTCCCGTCGGCGGTCGGCGCCTTCGGCGCCTGGCTGGCCGACCACGGCGAGGCGATCGCCGTCCCGGAGACCGACCAGCGGCGTGTCGTGGAGCAGGTCGGCGCCTCGATCGCCGACGGCACGGAACTCAACGCCACGTTCGGCGCGGACCGCCGGCCGGTGGCCGGCCACGAGGTGGAGGCGGTCGTCCGTCGCCTCGTGTACGCCCGCACGGACCTGCTCGAACTCCTGGAGCGCGTTGCGGCCTGGGAGGCCGCGCACGGCCCGCTTCCCGGGGGACGGAGCGTGCCCGAACTCGTGCGGCACGTCGCGGCGGCCGAGATGTGGCTCGCCGGCCGGCTGGATCGCGGGGCCCGCTTCGAGGGGCCGCTGGGCGCGCCCGCGGCGACGATCCTGCCGATCGTGGAAGGCTGGGCCGTCGAGCGGCTGAGCGCGGCCCTGGCCGACGACACTGCCCGCGAGGTGGTCGATGACAAGGGGGAGTCGTGGACGCTGGCCAAGGTGCTCCGCCGCCTCGTCCACCACCCGCTCGACCATCTCGGCGAGCTCGATCGTCGCCTGGCGCGGGCCGAGGGCGCGGTTGACCGGCTGGTGATCCGCAAGGACGTCCTGGTCGAGACCGGGCGGCTGGTCGAGCTCTTCCGGGCCGTCGGCTGGTACCGTCGGGTCGCCGACCCGGGTCGGCTGGCCAGGATGCTGGAGGGCTCGACCGACATGGTCAGCGCCTGGGATGGCCCGCAGCTGGTGGGCTTCGCCCGGGCCATCAGCGACGACGCCTTCAACGGCTACATCGGTTCGGTCGCCGTCCACCCGCGCTGGCAGGGCAAGGGTCTCGGGCAGCGCCTGATCCGTGCCCTGCTCGAGAACAACGACCAGGTCCGCTTCATCCTGACCGCCGTCGAGGGTCTCCAGGGTTTCTACGCCGGGCTCGGCTTCGAACCGGACCCCCAGGCGATGGTCCGCCGGCGCCTGCGCTGACCCTCCCGGGTCGGAGCCGCCCCGCAGCGGCCCGACCTCCGACGGCCCCGCCGCGGCCTCCCCGGGGCGGCCGGCCCGCGGGACCGCGCGGAGGCCCACTCGGACCGGGGTCGACCCATGAGAACACCCGTTCCAATCCGGCCCGACCGGCTACAATGAGGCCCCTATGCCGCAGGAGCAGTTGGTCGTTCGCGGGGCCCGCGAGCACAACCTCAAGAACATCTCGGTTGCCATGCCCCGCGACCGGCTCGTCGTGATCACGGGCCTCTCCGGCTCCGGCAAGAGCAGCCTGGCCTTCGACACCATCTACGCCGAGGGCCAGCGCCGCTACGTCGAGAGCCTGTCGGCCTATGCCCGCCAGTTCCTGGGCGAGATGTCCAAGCCGGACGTGGACCAGATCGACGGCCTCAGCCCGGCCATCTCGATCGACCAGAAGGGGGCGAGCCGGAACCCGCGGTCCACCGTCGGGACGGTGACGGAGATCTACGACCACCTCCGCCTGCTCTTCGCCCGGATCGGCCACCCGCACTGCCCCACCTGCGGCCGCGAGATCGAGAGGCAGAGCGTCCAGCAGATCGTCGATCAGATCTACCGGCTGGGGGAGGAGACCCGGCTGACCGTGCTGGGCCCGGTGATCCGCGACCGTAAGACCGAGGGGACCCGCGAGTTCGAGGCGATCCGGCGGCAGGGCTTCGTCCGCGTCCGCGTCGACGGTGAGCTGCTGGACCTGGCCGACACGAAGCCCCTCGACAAGTACCGCCGCCACACCATCGACGTGGTCGTCGACCGCTTCATCGTCCGCCACGCCCAGCCGCCGGACGGCGCGTCGGGCTGGACCCGCGACGAGGCCGGCCGGCCGGTGGATCCGGCGACCGGCGAGCCGATCCCGCATCCGGACGCCAGCCGCCTGGCGGATTCCGTCGAGACGGCCCTCCGACTCGGGGAGGGGATGATGCTGATCGCCCCGGCCCCGCGGGAGGGCGAGCGGCCGGACTTCGAGGAGCGCCGCTTCAGCGAGCGCTACAGCTGCCCCTACGACGGCACGACCCTCGACGAGCTGGAGCCGCGGAGCTTCAGCTTCAACTCGCCCCACGGCGCCTGCCCCGCCTGCACCGGCCTTGGCAGCCGGCTGGAGATCGACCCGGACCGGCTGATCCCCAACAAGAGCCTATCGCTGGCGGAGGGCGCCCTGGTCCCCTGGACCCGCATGCCGATGGCCGACTCCTGGTACACCAAGATCCTCGAGGGCGTCTGTCGGGCCCACGGCTGGGACTACGACGCACCGGTTCGCGAGCTGCCCCCCGAGGCCCTCCACCACATCCTCTACGCGGATCGCGGCGAGCAGGTCGTCATCGGCTACCGCCACGAGCGCGGCGAGAACACCTACGCGGCCACCTTCGAGGGGCTCGTCCCAAATCTCGAGCGGCGCTACCGCGAGACCGAGTCGGATTTCGTCAAGACCGAGCTCGAGAAGTACATGGTCGCCCGGCCCTGCCCCACCTGCGGCGGCAAGCGCCTTCGGCCGGAGGCCCTGGCGGTCACCGTGGACGGCCGCGACATCTGGCAGGTGACGACCCTCTCGGTGACGGACGCCCTGACCTGGACTCACGAGCTGCCCGTGCGGCTGACCGAGCGTGAGCGGACGATCGCCCGGCAGGTGCTCAAGGAGATCTCGGCCCGGCTGGGTTTCCTGGTCGACGTCGGGCTCGACTACCTGACGATCGACCGGACGAGCGCCACGCTCTCCGGCGGCGAGGCCCAGCGGATCCGCCTGGCGACGCAGATCGGCTCGAGCCTGATGGGCGTCCTCTACATCCTGGACGAGCCCTCCATCGGGCTTCACCAGCGCGACAACGCCAAGCTGATCGCGACCCTGACGCGGCTGCGCGACCTGGGCAACACGGTCCTCGTCGTGGAGCACGACGAGGAGACGATCCGGACCGCCGACTGGGTCGTGGACATTGGCCCGGGGGCCGGCGAGCACGGCGGTGAGATCGTGGCCGCGGGCCCGCTCGAGGCGATCCTGGCCGAGCCCCGCTCCATCACCGGGGCCTACCTGCGCGGCGAGCGCTCGATCCCCGTCCCGTCGGCGCGGCGGCGCGGCAGCGGCCAGGCGGTGGTCGTCCGCGGCGCGCGGGAGCACAACCTGAAGGGGATCGACGTCGCCTTCCCGCTCGGCAGGTTCGTCGCCGTGACCGGCGTCTCCGGCTCCGGCAAGAGCACCCTCGTGAGCGAGATCCTCTTCCGGGCCCTGGCCCGCCAGCTCTTCGGCTCGCGCGAGGCGCCCGGCGCCCACGATCGCCTGGACGGCGTCGAGCACGTCGACAAGATCATCGAGATCGATCAGAGCCCGATCGGGCGGACGCCGCGCTCCAACCCGGCCACCTATACCGGCCTCTTCGCCCCGATCCGCGAGCTCTTCGCCGGGGTCCCGGAGGCGCGGCTCCGCGGCTACAAGCCAGGTCGCTTCAGCTTCAACGTCAAGGGCGGACGCTGCGAGCACTGCAAGGGCGACGGCATCCTCAAGATCGAGATGCAGTTCCTGCCCGACGTCTACGTTCCATGCGAGGTCTGCAAGGGCAAGCGCTACAGCCGGGAGGCCCTGGAGATCCACTACAAGGGCCGCTCGATCGCCGACGTCCTGGAGATGACGGTCGAGGAGGCGCTCGACTTCTTCCAGCCGGTGCCCAACGTGCGGGCCAAGCTGCAGACCCTGTTCGATGTCGGCCTCGGCTACATCCACCTGGGCCAGCCGGCGACCACGCTCTCGGGTGGCGAGGCCCAGCGCGTCAAGCTCGCCACGGAGCTCTCCCGTCGGGCGACCGGGCGGACGCTCTACGTCCTCGACGAGCCCACGACCGGCCTCCACTTCGCCGACGTGGAGAAGCTCCTCCAGGTCCTCCACCGGCTGGTCGACGCGGGGAACACGGTCGTGGTGATCGAGCACAACCTGGACGTGATCAAGACGGCGGACTGGATCGTCGACCTGGGGCCGGAGGGCGGTGAGCGCGGCGGGCAGGTGATCGCCGAGGGGACGCCGGAGGCCGTGGCTGCAGTGCCCGGTTCGGCGACCGGGGAGTACCTCGATCGCGTCCTGCGGGGCGAGCCGCTCGTGCCCCTGACGAGCGTCACCTTCGCCGAGGAGCACGGGCGCCAGGGCCTCGGGCGGGCGGCCGAGGCGGCCCGCGACCGCGCAGCCGGCGGCTCGCCGCCGGTGGCCGTGCCGATCGCGGTTCCGCGCAAGCGCGCCACGGCCGGCGCCGCGGAGCGCTGAGGGTCCTCCCCGCGCCGGAGGGACGCGGTACCCTTCGCCCATGCCCGACGTCGAGTATGCGTTCCTGGCCGATGCCGCCGAAGCGGTCCCCGGCCAGAAGTTCCACGTCATCGGGGGCGGGATCTCCCGCCTCGCCGGCCGCACGTTCCCGCTGCGTCACCCCCACCTGGCGCTCGTGGTCGGCCTCCGCGTGACGGCGGCCGAGCACGACCGGGAGCACGGCCTCCGCTTCGTGCTCCTGGCGCCCGACGGGAGCGAGGTGGCCTCTGCCGAGGGGAACGTGGTGGCCCAGGGCCGCGGCGACGGTCGCGACAATGTCGTCACCTTCGCAATCGACCTGTGGAACCTTGCCCTGCCCGTCCCCGGCGAGTACACCCTGCGGATCCTGGTGGGCGGTTCGGAGCGCAAGCGGCTGCCCCTCGTGGTGGCCCCGCTGGTCGAGACGCCGCCGCCTCCCGAGCAGCGCTACATGGCCTGACGCCGTGGCCCTCCCCGGCCCGGCCGGCCGCGGACCCGCAGGCCGCGAAGCCGGCCCGGCTCGCCACGAGCGGCCGGCCATCGACGAGGCGGCCTTGGCCGCCGCCCGTGCCGCGGACCGCCTCCTGGACGCGGCGCGCCGGGCCGGCGTGGCCCGCTGGGAGGCGTTCCTGGCGCCGCTGCCGGACGGCCTGCGCGACGCCACCCTGAGGGAGCTGCCCGGCGTCGCCCGCCGCGGCCGGGCCGCCTACGGCGCCAAGGACTCGATCCGCGACGCCCTCCCGCCGGAGGTCACCGAGCCCTTCCTGGCGGCCCTGGACCGGCTGCTGAAGGAGCTGGCTCGGGAGGCCGCCTGCGGCGGCTGACTGCCGAATCACTTCTTGCCTTCAGGGTGGTGATCCCCGAGCATGGGCGGCAGGGCGGGCATTGGCTGTCGACCGCACACGATGAGAGGGAGGGGCCACCATGGAACAAGGACCGGCGGGCCAGCCAACGGGTCAGCAGCCTCCCGCGGGGGGCAGCGGCGGCGGTTTGAACGAAGAGATGACCCGCCAGCTCGCCGACTTCCGCGAGGGCTTCAGCTTCGGCGACTTCATCACGTTCCGCTTCATGATCACGCCACCACTCATCACCGTCATCTACGTGGTGGCGGTGATCGTGATCACGATCGGCGCGCTGGCCGCCTTGAATGCGAGCGTGCTCGGGGCGATCCTCGGTTGGATCGTCGTGATGCTCTGGGTCCGGGTCGTCTTCGAGGTGATGATCGTCCTGTTTCGGATCAACGACGGGATCCAGAAGATCGCTCGCCGCTAGGAGGACCGCGGCCGGGCCGAGGACAGCCGGGTGGTCGGTCAGTCGTCGCGCGCCAGCTCCTCCGGGTCGAAGGCCTCGAGCAGGAACGGGGACGGCGCGGCCGGGTCGTAGACCAGGGTCAGGCTGTGGCGCGCCCGCGTCCAGGCGACGTAGGCCAGGCGTCGTTCCTCTTCGAGCGCGCGTTCCGGTTCCGCCGCCTCGCGCAGGGATCGGGCGCTCGGGAACCGCCCCGCGTCGAGGCCGATCACGGCCACGTGGTCGAATTCGAGTCCCTTGGTGGCGTGGGCCGTGGCCAGCGTCAGGCGCGCGTCGTCGCGGCGGAGGGCCGCCAGGCGGTCGCGCGCCGCGACGACCGCGGCCCGGAAGGACGGGAGGTCAGGGCAGGGGACGGCCCAGCCCAGGAGGGCGGCCACGAGCTCTGCCCTGGGAACGGCGTCGGCCGGCTCCGGGTCCAGCGGATCACCGCCCACGGACTCGTCTCCGGGCCGCACACTGTCCGACTGCGCTGCCGGGCCGCCGTGCAGCCGGCCCAGGCGGTGGAGCAGGGGAGAGGCAGCGGGAGTCGCGGCGGCCGCGTCGAGCAGCCCGTCGAGGCGGGGGTCCTCGAGGAGAAGAGGCACCCGCGCGGCGCGGAAGGGGATGCCCTGCTCCAGGGCGACCGCAGCCGCCGGCAGCAGCTCGCGGTTGGTGCGGGCGAGAATGGCCTGGGTTCCGCCGTCGTCGGGCCAGCTGGCCACCACGTGGCGGATCCGCTCGGTCTCGTCGCCGCCGTCCGGGGCGAGCACCAGCCGACCCGCGGCCGCAGGACCCGGCCGGATGCGCTTCGTGAAGCGCTCCCGGTTGCCTTCGACCAGCCGAACCGCCCGTTCCACCACCGCTCGCGGGCAGCGGTAGTTGGTCTCCAGGTCCAGGCGGCGCAGGCCCGGCAGTTCGGCGGCCAGGCCCAGGACCCGCCGCACGTCGGCCAGCCTCCAGCCGTAGATCGTCTGGTCATCGTCGCCGACCAGGAAGATGCGGTTCGTCGGCGCGGCCAGCAGGAGCGCCAGGCGGAGCTGGCTCCGGTCGACGTCCTGGGCCTCGTCGACCAGCAGTTCGGCGCAGCGGCGGCGCCAGCGGTGGAGGAGGTGCGGGTCCGCCTGCAGTAGACGCAGCGCCCGGGCCACCAGGTCGTCGAAGTCGAGGCCACCCTGGTCGGCCAGGGCCGCCTCATACGCGAGGAACGCGCTCGCGACCGGGCCCGGGCGAGGGTCGCGCGCGACCTCGCCGGCGGTGAGCCCGAGATCGAGCTTCAGGCGACTGAACGCGTCGTCGAGGCGGCGCAGGTCGGCCGGGCCCGCCCGCGGCAGGATCGCGCGCAGGACGGCCGCCCGATCGAGGAGCGGCTCGACGGGCTTGCCCGCGTCCGCCAGGATCTCGCGGCCGAGGGCGTGGAACGTCTTGACCCGGACCGCGTCGCCGGCCAGGTCCAGCGGGGCCAGGGAGGCGGCGACGCGCTCCTGGAGCTCCTCCGCCGCCCGCCGGTTGAAGGTGATCGCGGCGACCGTCGCGGGGTCGGCGCCGCCGGCCACGAGCCAGGCGATTCGGGCGACGAGCGTCGTGGTCTTGCCGCTCCCGGCCGGGGCCACGCAGAGGACCGGTCCCGGCGGGGCGGTCGCCGCCGCGCGCTGGTCGGGCGCCAGGCGGGCGAGACGGTCGGCGACGGACGGGTGGAGGGGCATCCGGCCAGTCTGGGCCGGCCCGCTTACCGGCCTCTTGGCGGTCCCATTCGGCCGGGATGCCGACGGGGAGAAGCGAGGGACCGCCGGTCGCTCGGCCGTATGCAGCTCACCGCATACGGCGGTCGGCGACGGCGCGCCCCGGTGGCGCGGTGACGCTCGTGGCGGCCCGTCCACCGCCGGTCGGCGGCGGATCGAGCACCGGCCGGGATCCTGCGCAATTGGTGCCTTCGGTCACCGATGTGTGACCAAAGGACCGGCCGAATGTCCCGTTGGGCCTGCCGAGGTGGGTAGGTTGGGGCTATCGTATCGGGCATTAGCGCCTGGCCGTGCGGTGGCGGTCGTGTCCCGCCGCCGTGCCCGACGTCCTGCCGCGCCTCGGAGGGAAGGGCGACGCAATGTCGCCGGAGGTGCCCACGTGCGGAGACGTCACCTACACCCGTTTGCGCTCCTTACCACGTTCGCCCTGCTGGGGACTCTCGTCTCCGGTGTCACCGCAGCCGCCCCGGTCGCGGCCGGCTCGTCCGCGACGCCCCACGCGGACAGCGTCGTCCTCTTCAACGCCGACGGAATGCGCCCCGACCTGATGCAGAAGTACGCGGCGGCCGGCGCGATGCCGACCTATGCATCGCTGATGAAGACCGGCGTCGTCGGCGACAACGGGATGGTCCAGGCCTTCCCGCCGAACACGGGCGTCGGCTGGTACACGCTCGGGACCGGGACCTACCCGGGCGAGTTCGGCTCGACGAACAACACGTTCTTCCAGGTCGGCGGCAACTTCAACAACTCGACGGCCGCGTTCACGACCGGGATCCTGCAGGCCGACACCCTGCCGCAGGCCGCCGAGCGGGCCCACAAGAAGGTCGTCTCGGTCGAATGGTCCGGCAACCGGAACCTGGTGCCCGCCCTGCAGGGGCCGGTCGTGGACTACCGGAGCTTTTTCTCGGCCCGCGGCATCCTGCTCAACTACGACATGCCCGGCCAGCCCGCAGGCGCCAACGCCTTCAACGTCAAGTACGAGCGGGTCGACCTGGCGGACGCCAGTGGCTGGTCGAACGTGCCGGTCTCCTACAGCCCGGCCCGGGAGCAGCAGCTCGACATCTTCCCGTACGCGACCGGGCCGGCCAACGGCAAATACGACCTCTACATCTACGACTCGACGGACGACTCGACGGTCGACTACGACCACGTCCTCGTCGTCCCGAACGCCGACGCCAAGAATGGCGCCGACGCGGTCGGGAACCTGACCGCCGCCGGCAACTGGGCCGACGTCAAGGTGACGCTGCGCGGCCCGTACGCGGGCAAGACCGGCGGCTTCTACATGAAGGCCATCGACCTCGCGCCCGACCTCTCGAAGTTCAGGATCTACTTCGACTCGGTCGCCCGCTCGAACGCGAGCTATAACGCCCTCGGCGCCGCCGCCTCGGCCGCTTTCGAGGAGACGCTCAACTCGCAGTTCCCGAGCGCCGTCGGCGCCGACTACGCGATCCAGGAATCCGGCATCGTCGACGACGCCACGTACGTCGAACAGGGCCTGATGTGGAAGAACGCCCAGTGGGCGTATCTCAACTACATCCTGGGCTCGGGCTCGGTGACGACCGTCAGCGGCGGATCGATCGCCGCTCTCGGCGTCAAGCCGGACCTGCTGATGGCGGGCATCGCGACAACCGACGAGTTCCAGCACCAGTTCCTGGCCCTGACCGGACCCGCGTCCGTCAACGGCGTCGCGAACCCCTACTACGTTCCGGCCAAGGCCCCAACGTATGACGGCTATCTGAAACAGGCATACGGCGAGGCCGACGCGACCCTCGCCCTGGCTCGCTCGCTGGTGGGCGGGACGCCGACCACGTTCGCGACGTCCGACCACGGCTTCGGTGCCCAGTGGCTCGCGGTGCAGGCAGGCAAGGTGCTCTCCGACGCCGGGCTCCAGTCGCCCGAGGTGAGCAGCAACTGCCGCGCGGCGACCGGGACCGGGGCGGTCAACCTCGCCAAGGCCTGCTGGGCCGGTGGCACCGCCCAGATCTACATCAACTCCAGCCTGCCGGCGAGCGTCACCTACCAGCAGGTACGGGATCAGATCATCGCCGCGTTCCAGGGCCTGACCGACCCGGCGCATCCGGGAGCCCAGGTCGTCTCGAAGATCCTGACCAAGGAACAGCTCAGGAACGTCGACGGCTCGGATTCGCTGAGTCCCAACCGAAGCGGTGACGTGGTCGTCGTCCTGAAGCCGCCGTACCAGTTCGACGCCGCGACCAGGGGCCAGACGATCGCCTTCAGCCAGTTCTTCGGCCAGCACGGCTACATGCCGGAGATGGTCGACCTGGCCAACAACGTCAACATGCACGCCACGTTCCTGGCCTCCGGCCCCGGCATCCGCCACCAGGGACCCGTCGCCGGCATTCGCGCCGTCGACGTCGCGCCCACGATCTCCTTCCTGCTCGGGATCCAGGGCCCCATCAACGCCCGGGGCAAGATCCTCTACCAGCTCTTCCCATCGCCCGGACTGCTGAAGGAGGCCACGGTCCTCTACTTCAGCGACTTCCACGGGCAGCTGACCCCGCTGTCTGAGACCGCCGACACGGTAGGGCCGAGCTACGCGATCGGCGGCGCTGCCTACCTCAAGCCCTGGTTCGATACCTATCGGGCCGAGGCGATGGACGGCAACGCGATCACGATCAGTGGCGGCGACCTGGTCGGTGCGAGCCCGCCGATCTCCAACTTCTTCGGCGACAAGCCGACGATGGTCGCGGCCAACGAGATGGGCCTAACGTTCGACACGCTTGGCAACCACAACTTCGACCGCGGACAGGAGTATTTGCGGACGCAGCTGATCCCGCTCGCGGACTTCAAGTACCTGAGTGCCAACGTCACCTATCCGGACGGTACGTATCCGCCCCAGTGGCAGCCGTCCGCCGTCTACAGTTTCGCCGGCTTCAAGCTCGGCCTCGTGGGCTTCACGCTCCAGGCGCTGCCGAGCCTGGTCTTCCCCGGCTACGTCGATCCGTTCGTGGTCGGCGACCCGGTCGCGGCCGTGAACAAGGCAACCGCCGACCTCCGCTCCACGGGCAAGGTCAATGCGGTCCTCGCGGTCGGCCACATCGGCGTCGATCCGACGCTCAGCACGCTCACCAGTCCCACGGGTCCGCTCGTCGACTTCGCGGACGGTCTCCAGGGTGTCGACGTCGTCGCGGGCGGCCATTCCCACTTCGAGACGATCGGCACCACCGCCAACGGCACCCTCGTCACCGAGAGTCTCAACGCCGGCGTCCGGTTCACCCGCATCCGGGTCGTCGTCAACACCGCGACCAAGGCCGTGGTCTACAAGACCGCCGACTACCACAAGCCGTGGGATATCGGCGTCATCCCCGATCCCACGATCCAGGGCCAGATCAACGAACTCCAGGCGCAGCTGGCGCCGATCTTCAGCACGGTCATCGGCAACTCCACCCGCTTCATCCCTCGCTCCGACGCGTGCGGCCAGTCCGCCGGCCGGACCTGCGAGTCGCTCGTCGGCGACGTCACGACCGACTCGATGAGGAAGGCGTACAACACCGACTTCGCCATCACGAACTCGGGCGGCCTGCGGGCTGATCTGACCTGCCCGACGACCGACCTCTCGAACGACTTCTGCCCGGCCTACACGCCGCCCCCGTATCCGATCACCCGCGGCCAGGTCCTGGCCGTTCTGCCATTCGGCAACATCGTGTCGACCACCTCGGTGACCGGGGCTCAGTTCAAGCTGTTCCTCGAGAACGGGGTCTCGCTCATGCCGACGGCCGACGGGCGCTTCCCGCAGGTGTCGGGCCTCTGCTTCACCTACGACATCTCGGCTCCTGCCGGGAGCCGAGTCGTGTCGGCGGTCAGTCAAGCCGCAGACGGCAGCTGCACGGGTGCGGCCATCGACTTCTCGTCGAGCTCGACGTACACGATCGCCGAGAACGACTACATGGCGCAGGGCGGTGACGGCTACCCGAACGTCTGGAGCCAGTCGACCACCCAGGCGATCATGGATCAGAACCTTGCCGACTACATCAGCGCCAACACGCCGATCAGCCCGGCCATCCAGGGTCGCGCCAACTGCGTCAAGGTCGCGAACCCGGCCAGCTCGAACAACTGCCCGGTCGTGACACCGTAACTGAACCCATCTCGGCGGGCAGCACGCCCGCTGGCAGCACCGAGGGGCCCGGCCGGCGGCCGGGCCCCTCGGATTCGGGCCGCCGGAGAATCGGGTCAAGCGGCCGGGCAAGGCCCGGCTGCGACTCTCCCCCTAGAATCGGAGGGTGACCCCCGACCTCCAGGCCACCCTCAAGCGGCTCCCCGACCGGCCCGGCGTCTACCTGATGAAGGACGCCCGGGGTGACGTGCTGTACGTCGGCAAGGCCCAGAGCCTGCGCAACCGGGTCCGGAGCTACTGGCAGAAGCAGGCCGTCGGCGGGGAGGTGCACCGCATCCGGACCGCCATCGATCGGGTCGCCGACGTCGAGTACACCCTGACGGACTCGGTCAGCGAGGCCCTCCTCCTCGAGGCCAACCTGATCAAGCGGTTCCGGCCCCGCTTCAACGTCCGGCTCAAGGACGACAAGAGCTATCCCTACATCAAGATCACCCTGGCCGACGACTTCCCGCGCGTCGAGCGCACGCGCAAGCTGGTCGCCGACGGCAGCCGCTACTTCGGGCCGTACGCCTCCGCCTCCAGTGTGGACGAGGCGATGAACCTGATCCGCCGCCTCTTCCCGTTCCGAACCTGCACGCTGGAGATCAGGGACGGCGTCCGTGCCCTCCAGCGGCCCTGCCTCCTCTACCACATCAAGCGCTGCCAGGCGCCCTGCATCGGGGCCATCGACCGGGCAGCCTACCGGCGCGACATCGAGCAGATCGAGCTCTTCCTGGAGGGCCGCCAGGAGCAGGTCGCGCGGCGGCTGCGGAAGGAGATGGAGGAGGCCTCCGAAGGCCTGCAGTTCGAGCGCGCGGCCGCTCTGCGCGACAAGGTCCGCTCGATCGAGCGGACGATGGAATCGCAGAAGATGGCCGCCTTCGCCCGGACCGAGGAGGACCTCCTGGGCCTCGCCCGGAGCGACGGCCAGGCCGCCGTCCAGCTCTTCGCCGTGCGCGGCGGGAAGCTGGTGGGGCGCGACGTCTTCCTGCTCGACGCGCCGCGCGAGTCGACTGACGACGAGGTCCTGGCCGGTTTCGTGCAGCAGTACTACGCCCGGGCCACCTCCACGCCGCCGGCCGTCCTGGTCCCGGCGCTTCCGGCGAGCGGGGAGGAAGTCGCGGACCTGGAGGCCTTCCTGGCCAGCCGGCGCGGCGGCCCGGTCCACCTCCGCGTCCCGCGCCGCGGCGAGAAGCGGCAGCTGCTCGACCTGGCGGCTCGCAACGCGGCGGAGACCCTTGCCCGCGAGCAGGCCCGCTGGCTGGCCGACCAGGGCAAGACGCTGGCCGCCCTGGACGAGCTGGCGGGGGCCCTGGGGCTGGCCGGCCCGCCGATGCGGATCGAGTGCTACGACATCTCCAACTTCCAGGGCGCCCAGTCGGTCGGCAGCATGGTCGTCTTCGAGGAGGGCAAGCCCCGCAGCGGCGAGTACCGCCGCTTCCGGGTCAAGACTGTCCAGGGCGCCAACGACTTCGCCAGCCACCAGGAAGTCCTGCGCCGGCGCTTTCAGCGGGCCAGGGCCGGCGACGAGGGGGCGGAGGAGGAGCTGCGCTGGCGCCTGCCGGACCTGGTGGTAATCGACGGCGGCAAGGGCCAGCTCTCGGCGGCCGAGGCGGTGCTCCGCGAGTCGGGACTGGCGGACCTCCCGGTCGTCGGCCTGGCCAAGGAGCGCGAGGAGCTCTTCCTGCCGGGCCGGAGCGAGCCGGTGCTCCTGCCGCCGACCTCGTCGGCGCTCTACCTCGTCCAGCGGCTGCGGGACGAGGCCCACCGCTTCGCCATCACCTACCACCGCAGCCTGCGGGCGAAGAAGGCGGTCCGGTCCGCCTTCGACGACCTGCCGGGCGTGGGACCCAAGCGGCGGCAGGCGCTGCTGCGCGTCTTCGGCTCGGCGCGCCGGGTCCGCGACGCGCCGGTCGAGCAGATCGCCGCGGTCCCCGGCATCGGCCCGTCCCTCGCGGCCCGGATCAAGGCGACCCTCGAGGCGTAGCCCCGGTCGTCCCGGCGCCGGCCCGCCGGCCCCGCCCCCCCGGCGCCGCCCCCGACCGTCCTGCTATCATCCCCTCCCGTGCGACGTGCAGCCCCCATCCTGATCGTGGTCATCGGCCTGGCCGCGCTCGTCCTGGATTTCTGGCCGAACCTGGCGCTGCCCGTCATCGGCGATCCCAACGGCGGGACGCGGGTCGTGTCGACCCAGCTGGGCCTCGACCTGCAGGGTGGCCTGAGCGTCGAGTACCAGGCCCAGCCGGCCGGCGGCCGGTCGCCGACCGGCTCCGACATGACCACGATCGCGGCGATCGTCGCCAACCGGATCAACTCGCTCGGCGTCTCCGAACCGATCGTCCAGACCCAGGGGAGCAACCGGATCGTGGTCGAGGTGCCGGGCGCGGTCAACGCCGACCAGATCCGATCCCTGGTGGGCGAGACGGGCGACCTGGAATTCGTGCCCCTGCCGCCGGCCACGTACGGCACCGCGACGACGCAGGGATCGGTGGCGGTCCCGAGCCAGGGCAGCAAGATCGACCCGGCCCTCCTGAAGGACGCCCTCTTCAGCGGTGCGGCGCTGGACCCGAGCGGCGTCCAGCCGACCTACGACAGCACCACGGGCCAGCGAGCCGTCGCCTTCAAGCTCAAAGGCAACGCCGTCCAGACCTTCGCCACCTGGACCACGGCCCACGTCAACGACTTCTTCGCCATCGTCCTCGACGGGGTGGTCCAGTCGGCGCCCTACATCAAGAGCGCGATCACCGACGGCAGCGGCCAGATCAGCGGCAGCTTCAGCGCGGCCGAGATGAACAACCTGGTCGCGATCCTGCGCTACGGCGCGCTGCCGTTCCCGATCAAGGAGATCCAGGCCCAGACCATCAGCGCGACGCTCGGCCTGGACTTCCTGCGCCAGGCGCTGCTCGCCGGCGCGATCGGCATCGGCCTGGTCTTCCTCTACATGCTGGCCTTCTACCGGCTGCCCGGCCTGATCGCCGACATCGCCCTGGTCTACTACACGCTGGTCGTGCTGGGCATCTTCCGGGGCATCCCGGTGACGCTGACCCTGGCCGGCGTGGCGGGGTTCGTGCTGTCGGTCGGCATGGCGGTGGACGCCAACATCCTGATCTTCGAACGGACCAAGGAGGAGCTCCGGGCGGGCAAGACGCTGGCCGCGGCGATCGAGGCCGGCTTCAACCGCGCCTGGAACTCGATCCTCGACTCCAACGTGTCCAGCCTGATCACGGCGACCATCCTGTACTGGTTCGGTTCGTCGACGATCCGCGGCTTCGCCCTGGTGCTGATCATCGGCGTGCTCACCTCGATGTTCACGGCCGTGACGATGTCGCGAACGCTGCTCCGGGTCGTCGTGCGCCAGGAGGGGGCGCGCAAGGCCTGGCTCTTCGGGGTGCGGGACGAGGAATTCCTGGCCCGACCGGCCGGCCGCGTGGCGCGAGGCGAGGCGCGGGGCCGTGTTTGACATCATCGGCAAGCGCCTCTACTTCTACCTGTTCTCGGCCTTCATCGTCGTCCCCGGTTTCCTCTTCATCCTGGCGACGCCGCTGACCGGCGACCACGTGGGCCTCAAATTCTCGATCGACTACACCGGCGGCACGCTCTGGGAGATCCGCTTCCAGAACCCGGCCGTGACGCCGGCCGGCGTCAAGACCGTCCTGGCCCAGCAGGGCCTCGGCGACTCGACGGTCAACAGCACCGGCAACGGGTTCCTGCTGATCCGGACCAAGCCGATCGGCCTGGAGGCGGCGCCCAGCCCGACCCCCACGCCGGCCGTCTCCCCCTCGGCGGCACCCTCGGGATCGGCCGCCGCGTCCGGGTCGCCGGCGGCTTCAGGCTCGGCCTCGGCGGCTCCCTCCGCCTCGGCTTCGCCGTCACCTTCGCCCTCCCCTTCACCATCCGGCTCCGCCGCCGCCTCCGCCTCGCCCGGCGCCTCGGGCGCGGCCGCCGGGACCACGCCGGCGCCGTCGGCCTCACCCAATCCGGTCCCGACGACCGGCGAGCTGGGCAAGCTGGCGACGGCGCTCCAGGCACGCTTCGGTCCCATCGCGGCGGTCAACCAGACGACCACGATCGGCCCGATCATCAGCTCCGAGCTGACCAGCCAGGCGATCCTGCTCGTCATCCTGGGCTCCCTGGGCATCCTGACCTGGATCACGATCCGGTTCCACGACGTGAAGATGGGCGTGACGGCCATCGTCGCCCTGGTCCATGACGTGATCGTGGTCGTCGGCACCTTCGCCATTCTGGGCACCCTCTTCGGCGTGGAGGTGGATGCCCTCTTCGTCACGGCGATGCTGACCGTCATCGGTTTCAGCGTCCACGACACGATCGTGGTCTTCGACCGGATCCGCGAGAACAAGGCCCGCCACGCCGGCGAGCCGTTCGACCGGATCGTCAACCACTCGATCCTCCAGACCCTGGGCCGCTCCATCAACACGAGCTTCACCGTGGTCATCACGCTGACCGCCCTGCTCCTCTTCGGCGGTTCGGCCATCCGTTTCTTCGTCCTCGCCCTCCTGATCGGGATCTCCTCCGGGACCTACTCGTCGATCTTCAACGCCAGCCCGCTGCTGGTGGACTGGACGCTCTGGGAGCAGCGACGGCGCGAGCGCCAGGCCCGGCCGGGCAGGCGCGTCCCCGCCTGACGCCGGGCTGAAGCTCCCTCCGTCGGGCGGGCACGAAGGCGACGGTCCCGCCCCCGCAGGTCGATCCGCGTCGCCGCTGTCATGCTGAGGGACGTGGAACGCAGCGCCGTCCAGCCCCGCTTCCGCTGGCGCTTCCCGGCGCCGGCCGAGCCGGACCCGGCCTGCCTCGCCTTCGGGCTGGAGCACGGGCTGTCGCAGCGGCTCCTCCGCCTGCTGGCGGCCCGCGGCGTCTGCGGCAGTCCCGACCTGGCCTCCTTCCTGGGGCCGCCCGAGGCCGGTCTCCACGACCCGGCCCTGCTGCCCGACGCGGCCGTGGTCCTCGAGCGGGTGGCGATTGCCCGGACGCGGGGCGAGCGCCTGCTCGTCTTCGGTGACTTCGACGCCGACGGACTGACCGGCCTGACGATCCTCGTCACGACCCTGCGCCGGCTCGGCATCGACACGGCCTGGTATGTTCCCAGCCGCCTGGACGAGGGGCACGGTCTCTCGGAACGCGCGGTCGAGCTGGCCGCCGCCGAGGGCCGTTCCCTGATCGTGACCGTCGACACCGGGACCAGCAGCGGGCCGGAGATCGCGGCCGCGGCCGCTCGCGGGATCGGCGTCATCGTCACCGACCACCACCACGTCCCGTCGGTCCTGCCGCCGTCGGTGGCGCTGGTCAACCCGCATCGCCCGGACAGCCGTTACCCCGACCCGCGGCTGGCGGGCAGCGGCGTCGCCCTCAAGGTCGCCCAGCTGCTCCTGGCCGGCCTGGGCAACTCGCCGGAGGGCGCGGCCGGCGAGACGCTCGGCCGCCTCGCCGAGCTGGCCGCGGTCGGCACCGTGGCCGACGTGGCCCCGGTCGTCGGGGAGAATCGCTCCATCGCCCGCCTGGGCCTCGACCGCCTGCGGCACGCGCCCAGGCCGGGGTTCGCGGCGCTGCTGGCCCGGGCCGGGGTCGCGCCGCTGACCGCGGACCTGGAGACCGTCGGCTTCGTCATCGCCCCCAGGCTGAACGCAGCCGGCCGGATCGGCGAGGCCGCCACCGCAGCCCGGCTGCTCCTGGCCGACGACGCGGACGAGGCCGCCGTGCTGGCCGAGGAGCTGGAGGTCGCGAACGCGACCCGCCGTGACCTGACGAAGACCGTCGTGGCCCAGGCGCAGGCGGCGCTCCTCGGCGGGGCCCTGCCCGCCGCCGTTTTGGTCCGCGGCCCCTGGCCGGTCGGCGTGATCGGCCTGGCCGCGGCCCGCCTGGCGGAGGAGCACGGTCGGCCGGCCGTGGTGGCGGCCGAGCTCGGCGGGGTCCTGCGGGGCTCCTGCCGGTCCGTCGAGGGCTTCGACCTGGCGGTCGCCCTGGAGGCCTGCGGGGATCTCTTCCTTCGCTTCGGGGGTCATGCCGGCGCCGCCGGCTTCGAGCTGCCGGCCGGCCGCTGGGACGAGTTCCGCGGCCGTTTCGCGGAGCTCGCCGCGGCCCACCGACCCGCCGCCGGGGCGCCCAAGCTGCGCCTGGACCTGGCGCTGCCGGCCGGCCAGGTGGACTACGCGCTGCTCCGCGAGCTGGCGGCCCTCGCGCCGACCGGGCCGGGCAACCCCGATCCGCTGGTGGCTGTCGTGGGCCTGACCGTCACCCGGGTGCGGGCGGCCGCCGGTGGGCACACCCAGCTGACGCTGCGCCGCGAGCGCGACGTGCTCGACGGCATCGCCTTCGACCGGCCGGACCTGGCGACCTCCCTCGCGGAGGGCGACCGGGTCGACGTGGCCGCCCGCCTCGCCAGCCGCCGCTTCGGGGGCTTCGAGTCGCTCCAGCTCGAGATCCGCGACGTGGCCGCCTCCGGCAGTCAACCGGTGACCGCGGCCCTCCTGGCGGCCGCGGCTGGTACCGCCGCGGGTGGCACCGCCGCGGGTGGCACCGCCGACGCGGGGGAGGGGAGCACAGCCGCCCTGCCGGCGGGTTCCCGGCCGTGAGCCGCCCCGTCCCGCGCCGCCCCTCGGCCGGCGATCCCTACGGCATCCGCCCCTCCGGCTCGCCCACGGCGGCCGCCCTCTCGGCCGTTGGCCTGGTGGTCGTGGCGCTCATCACGGCGAGCTTCATGACCGGCAAGATTCCGTCCGTGCCGGGAACGGGCGACCACGGCGGCGGCGCAGTGGCCCGGACGCCGGTCCCCTCCAACGTGGTCGTCGTCAACCCCGCGGTGAGCGTCCGCGGCTCGATCGTCTACGCCAAGGCCGGCAACCTGTGGATCCTGTCGGGCACTGCCACCCACCAGGTGACGTCGAGCGGCCACGACGCGATGCCGGCCTGGTCGCCCGATGGCCAATGGATCTACTACATCCAGACCCGCACGACGAACGGGTTCTACCCGTCCACCGAGGGCCTCAGCAGCTATCGCCTCACCTACCCCGTCCTGATGCGGGTCCACCCCGACGGCAGCGGCGCGCAGCAGATCATCAGCGGGCTCTTCACGAGCAACGGCGGCAAGTACACCTGGTTTTCGTGGTACCGCCAGCCGTCGGTCTCGCCCGACGGCAAGACGCTGGCCCTCGTGTCGGATGCCCCGGACCCCTCGAACCAGGACGTGGTCCTCCAGTTCCTGAACCTGACGACGCAGAAGCTGACCATGCCGCGGATCCCGGAGAACCCACCGCTGGGCCACCAGGACCCGGCCTGGCGGCCGGACGGCGGCGCGGTGGCCTTCGTCCTGAACGGCCACGACGGGGCGACCGGCACGCCCGTCATCGAGCTCTACAACGTCAAGACCGGGGCGGTCTCCGCCCTGACCGGGCCCGGCTTCACCAACCCCTCCTGGTCACCGGACGGCCGGTACCTGGCCGCGACGAAGACCACCTTCTACGGCACCGATGTCGTCATCCTCGACGCGGCGACCGGCAGGGTGCTCGTCCAGGTGACGACCGACGGGCTCTCCTGGGCGCCGACCTGGTCGCCGGCCGGGAACGAGCTCGTCTACCTCCACCTGGCCGGCCAGACCGTCGACCTCAAGCTTGTCCGCCTGGAAGGGACGGCGCCGGCCTGGACGGTCAAGGAGCAGCCGAACCTGACCGAGAACAGCGGCCTCGACGGTTCCTCCCGTGCCTCGTGGTACATCCCGCCGGACCAGCTGCCGACCCCGGCCCCGACCGCGACCCCGAGCCCGACCCCGGTTGCCTCCGGGCCGGCGGTCTCGCCCTCGCCGTCCTGACGGCGCCGCCCATGGCGTCTTACCTGGAGCGGCTGGCCGCCCGGACCGCGCGCGTCGGCAGCTGCCTCTGCCTTGGCATCGACCCCTTGCCCGGGGCGCTGCCGGACGGGTTCGCGCCCGACCTGTCGGGCGTCGAGGCGTACGCTCGCCTGCTCGTCGAGGCGGCGGGTCCGTACGCCGCGGCCGTGAAGCCGAACCTCGCCTTCTTCGAGGCCTTCGGCTCGCCGGGCGTGGCCGCGCTCGAGCGGATCCGGGCGGCGTTGCCGGCCGACCTGCTGCTGGTGGCCGACGGCAAGCGGGGCGACATCGGCTCGACCGCCGCCCGCCTGGCTGTGGGCCTCTACGACGGCCTGGGGGCGGATGCTGTCACCGCCAACCCGTACCTCGGCGGAGAAGCGATCGCCCCGCTCCTGGAGCGGCCCGACCGGTTCGTCTACCTGCTCTGCCGGACCTCGAACCCTGGGGCCGGCGAGCTGCAGTCTCTGGAGGTCGCGGCCGATGCCACGGCCGGGCTGCCGGCCGAGCCCCTCTACGCCCGCGTCGCCCGGCGGGCGGCCGCCTGGGGCCCGGGCGGGACGGTAGGGCTGGTCGTCGGTGCCACCGCACCGGCCGAGCTGGCGGCCGTCCGGTCCGTCGCGCCCGGCGCGGCGTTCCTGGTTCCGGGGGTCGGGGCGCAGGGAGGGGAGATCGCGCCTGTCCTCCGCGACGGCCCCGCAACGGCCGAGCCGGCGGGCGGGCGGCCGGGTGGCGGCCTGCTGGTCAACGTCTCCCGCGGTATCGCCGGGGCGGCCGTGGGGCCCGTCCCACGCGACGCGTCAGCAGACCCCGGCGAGCGCGTTGCGGCCGCCGCCCGGGCCTGGGCGGCCCGGCTGGCTGTGCTATCGTAGGCGCCCGCTCCCCGACGGGGACCCGTGCCGGACCCCCGGACTGCAGGCAGACATCCTCTGACCTCGAGGAAGATCCTTCGATGCCGAACATCACTCCGCTCCACCTGGTGCTCATCCTGGTGATCGCGCTGCTCGTGCTCGGCCCGGGCAAGCTCCCGGACGTGGGCGCCGCCCTCGGCAAGAGCATCCGCGAGTTCCGGAAGGCCGCGGGCGACCTGCAGGAGACGGTGAACGTCGCCGCCGCCCCCGTCCAGCCGACCGCGCCCGCCCCGACGCCGGCGCCGCCGGCCGCCTCGCCGGCCGCCCCCGAGACTCCCGCCTCTCCCGAACCGAGGGTCTAGGCGGGGCGCGCCGCCGCGCCCGGATCCCGCCCACCCGCGATGGCCGAAGCCGTTCCCGACGCCCTTGGCCGCCGGCCCGAGGTAGCCCCGCCGGCTCAACCGCCCGCGCCCACGGCGCCGGACGACGCCAAGGTGATGACCCTGGTCGAGCACCTGACGGAGCTGCGGCGCAGGATCTTCATCTCGATCGCGGCGGTGGTCGTCGGAGCGATCGTCGGCTTCCTGCTCGCCGCGCCGATCATCCACGTCCTGAAGGCGCCCCTGCCGACGAAGGAGCCCCTGATCGCGCTCGGCATCGGCGACGCGTTCTTCATCAACCTGAAGGTCGCCTTGGTCGTCGGCGTCGTCCTCGCCATGCCGGTCTGGCTCTTCGAGCTGTGGGCCTTCATCTCACCCGGGCTGACCCGCGAGGAGCGGCGCGTCGCCCGCCCGTGGGTGCCGCTGGCGCTCCTCTTCTTCGGCGTCGGGGTGTTGCTGGCCTACTTCATCCTGCCGTACGCCTCGGCCTTCTTGTTCGGCTTCCAGACGGCCGACATCAGGGTCATGCCGGCCGCCAACCAGTACTTCGACTTCGTGACGACGCTCTTCCTGGCGTTCGGGCTGGTGATGGAGTTTCCGATCGTGCTGGTCCTGCTCTCCAAGGTGGGGATCGTCACGTCGAAGCGACTCTCATCGTCGCGGCGGATGGTCATCCTGGGGATCACCGTCTTCTCCGCCTTCGCCACGCCCGGCGGCGACCTGGTGAGCCCGATCGCCATGGCGATAACGATGTATCTCCTCTACGAGGCCTCCATCGTCCTCGTCCGGGCCGGCGGCCGCTAGGCGAGCAACGGCCCCCGCAGGAGGACCGGCCTTCCGGGCACGCCGCCCTCAGGTGGTAGGCTTTCGGCCATGGTGACGAGACCGGCGCAGCCCGACGCCGACGAGCGCCGGGCGTCGGCGGACGGCCAGCACGTGGTCATCCTGAGCGGGCTGTCGGGGGCCGGCAAGACGGCGGCCACCAAGCTCTTCGAGGACCTCGGCTACACCACGGTGGACAACCTGCCCGGGGAGCTGCTGCCCGACCTGGCCGAGCTGGTCTCGAGCGACCGCCGCCGCTTCGAGCGGGTGGCGATCGTCCTCGACGTCCGGGCGGGTGACGCGCCGCTGGCGCTGGCGGCGATGCGCGGCGCCCTCGAGGGACGGGGCATCCGGCCGAGGATCATCTTTCTGGAGGCGCGCGACGAGGTCCTGATCCGGCGCTTCTCCGAAACGCGGCACCGCCATCCCCTCGACGGCCAGCGCGGCATCGCCGGCTCCATCACCGAGGAGCGCCGGCTGCTGGACCCGGTGCGGACCGAGGCGGATGTCGTCCTGGACACGTCGGACCTCTCCCTGCGCCAGCTCAAGGAGCTGATCTTCGCCCAGCTCGAGGACGAGGTGGCGCCCGATCAGATCGCCTTCCAGCTGATCAGCTTCGGCTACAAGTTCGGGGTGCCCCTCGAGGCCGACCTGGTCTTCGACGTGCGGTTCATGGAGAACCCTTACTACGTCCCGGAGCTGCGGCATCTCTCCGGCCTGACCGAGGCGGTCCGCGGCTACGTCCTGCGCCAGCCGGTGGCGGAGCGCTTCATGCGCTTCCTGACCGATTTCCTGGACTTCGTGGTGCCGGCCTTCGTGGGCGAGGGCAAGACGCGCCTCACGATCGCCATCGGCTGCACCGGCGGTTACCACCGTTCGATCGTTGTCGCGGAGGAGCTGGCCGCCTGGCTCCAGGCCCGGGAGTTCGGTCCCGTCGCGGTCTTCCACCGCGAGCTGGAGCGGTCGTGAACCTGCGGCGCTGGCTCACCCCGGGGATCGGCATCAAGCGCTGGCTCTTCGTCGTCTTCGTCGGGGAGCTGGGCCTGGCTCTGGCTGGGGCTTTGGCCCTCCGCGAGGTCTACCGCGACGTCCAGGTGCCCGGCTCGTTCCAGACGCTCGTCTCGGCCCTAACGCTGCAGTTCCTGCCGTACGGGCTCCGGGGCGTCATCGTCGCGGCGGCGGGCCTGGGCCTCTTCCTCTACGGCTCGTGGCGGGTGATCCGGGTCATCGTCGGCCCCTTCGTCTCGCCGGACCAGGAGCAGCCGCTCGTCGAGGTGATCTACCAGAAGCGGTTCCTGGCCCGTGGCCCCCGGATCGTGGCGATCGGCGGCGGGACGGGCCTCTCGTCGCTGCTCCGCGGGCTCAAGGAGCACACGAGCAACATCACGGCGATCGTGGCCATGGCGGACGATGGCGGCTCCACCGGCCTCCTGCGTCAGTCGATGGGGATCCCCCCGGTCGGCGACATCCGCAACTGCATCGTGGCCCTGGCGGATGCCGAGCCGCTGATGGGCCAGCTCCTGCAGTTCCGCTTTCCCGAGGAGGAGGCCGGCAGCCTGTCCGGCCACGCCGTCGGCAACCTGCTGATCGCGGCCATGACACGGATCCAGGAGGAGGACTTCGAGGAGGCCGTCCGCCAGATGAACCGCGTCCTGGCCGTGCGCGGCCAGGTCGTGCCGTCCTCGGCGAGCCCGCTCGTCCTCCACGCCCGCCTGCGCGACGGGCGGGAACTCTCGGGCCAGTCGGTGATCACCCGGACGCCGGGGATCGAGGAGGTCTGGCTCACGCCGGGCGACGTTTCGGCCTGCGCCGACGCCGTCCGCGCGATCGCCGAGGCGGACCTGATCGTGCTTGGGCCGGGCAGCCTCTACACGAGCATCCTGCCCAGCCTGCTGATCGAGGAGATCCGGGCGGCGGTGATCGCGTCCTCGGCCCTCCGACTCTACGTCTGCAATGTCGCCACGCAGGTGGGCGAAACCTCCGGCTACGACCTGGCCGACCACGTGACGGCCCTGGAGCGCCACACGCAGCCGGGCCTGGTCGACGTGGTCCTCGCCAACAACCAGTTCGTGGCGCGGCCGGCGGTGGAGAACGCTCCCGATTCGGTTCGCCTGCGCTGGCCGCCCGGCGGCCCGGATGCCCCCAGGCTGGTCCTCGACGATGTCGTCGACCGCGAGAACGCCCATCACCACGATCCGGCCCGCCTGGCCGCCGCCGTCATGCGCATCTACGAGCGGGAGGCGCTGGCCCACCGGCACGCCAGGGTCGTTCGCTCGGCATGACGGGGGGGCGAGCGCCGGCCATTCACCGACCTGGAGCCGGCCCGCTTCGGAGGGTGGACCGGGGGTGAGCGAGTCCGAGCGCGACCTGGTGGCCGCGCTGCGCGCCGAGCTCGCGGCGATCGACCCGGGCCGGCCGTGCGACCGGGCCGCGGAGGCGCTGGGCCTCGGGACGGCTCTCGCCACGCGCGAGGCGGCGGTGGCCCGCCTGGCCGTCCGGCTGGGCCGCGAGGCCGGCCACGGGGAGCGCCTCCTCCAGTTCCGCGGCCGGGCCAAGCGGATCCGGGTCGCGGCGGTGGCCGCGGACGGTGATGGCAGGCCGGTCTTCGACTGGGCGACCGCGCCGGAGCACTGCCGAACCGCCTACCTGCGGGGTCGATTCCTGGCCCGCGGCTCACTCAGCCTCGCCTCGTCGCGGACGCATCTCGAGTTTGTCGTCCCGGCCGATGAGGCACCCAGGCTGGCGGCCTGGCTCACGGAGGCCGGCCTGCCGGCCTCCTGGCGAACCCGCCGGGGCCGCGGCGTCGTCACCTGGAAGAGCGCCGAGACGGTCGGCACCTTCCTCCGCCGGATCGGGGCCGGCGCCTCGCTCCTGGAAGTGGAGGCGCGGCAGGTCTCCCGCAGCCTGCGCGGCGACCTCAACCGGATCCTGAACGCTGAATCGGCCAATCTCCAGCGGGCCGTGGCGGCCGCCGGGCGGCAGCTGGTGGCGATCCGCGCGCTCGAGGCCGATGGCCGGCTGGCCGAGCAGGCCGACACCGTTCGGCTCGTGGCGGCCGCGCGCCGCGAGACGCCGGAGGCCACGCTCGCGGAGCTGGCCGGTAGGATCGGCGTCCACCGCTCCGCCGCGCAGCGGGCCCTGGAGCGGATCGAGCGCCTGGCGCTCCATCCCGACGAGGGGGCTGGGCTGCCGCGTCGCCGCCGGACGGCAGGCGAGGGTGCCGCCTGACGGGCCGGCGAGGGTCTCGCCTGACGGCCGAGAACTCCGGCATGTCCGGTTTCGCGCCTCCTCGAGCACGAGTCGCCGGGGGCACCAGTCTTGGCTTATGCGAGTCACCGCATCAGTGGGTTGGACCGGCGCATGACCCGGCGTGGACCGGCGCATGACCCGGCGTGGACAGGCGCCTGCCCGCGCACATGACCCGGGGTGCGCCGGCCCTGACCCGGGCGGACCAGCGGGATCCCGAGCTGCCGCTGAGCCGACGGGCGCCACCGCCGACCCCATCGGCCGAGGTGATCTCCAGGTCACGGGCGGCCTTATGCGGTGACTCGCATAACCGGGACCGGGTCCGCCCCGGCGGTCGGGTCCGCCCCGGCGGTCGGGTCCGCCCCGGCGGTCGGGTCCGCCCCGGCGGTCGGGT
>JAJYJO010000001.1:54696-133290 GCA_021789435.1 Chloroflexota bacterium | reverse complement strand
ACGTGTCCGGCGGGGACCCCGGGGCGCCCGACGGGGGCTCCGGCGCGCCGGCCGCGGCCTCGCCCGCCGACTCGCCTGCCGCCGCGGCCGCCGGCGGCCCCATCAGCGCCCTCACCGCCTCGTCGACCGACTCGAACAGGCGGCCGCCCCCGATCCGGGCGAGCAGACCGGCCCGCGCGAGGGAGGCGGGCAGGTCACCGGTGGCCCGGGCCATCGCCAGCGTGACGCCGCGGGCCCCGAACTCGTCGAGCAGGCGCCCCAGGACCTGGGCGCCGGTGTAGTCGACATCGGCCATCCCACCGGCGTCGAGGACGACCAGGCGCAGGCCGGGCGAGGCCGCCGCCGCGGCGCGGAGGTGAGCCGCGAACCAGCTCGCGTTGGCGAAGTAGAGCGGAGCGTCGAGCCGGTAGGCGAGGACGCCAGCCAC
The DNA here is from genome assembly GCA_021789435.1 of Chloroflexota bacterium. Taxonomy (GTDB): domain Bacteria; phylum Chloroflexota; class Limnocylindria; order Limnocylindrales; family CSP1-4; genus JAJYJO01. Next base: position 132,863 of record JAJYJO010000001.1, on the reverse strand, counting down.
CGGTCGGGCTCGCCGATCCTCGCCGGGCGCCCACCAGATCGTGGTCCCCGCCACCCGCCCGAGCACAGCGTCGCGGGGGCGGGCCGACAGGCGCGTCCGGTCGAGGATGGCCAGGGCGACCGCCAGCCCGATCCCCTCGATCACGCCCACCGCCACCACGGTCACCAGGCAGGCCAGCGCGAGGGCGAACTCGACCCGGTCGAACCGGTAGATCCGCACCAGCTCACCGCCCGCGAAGAGGCGCAGGGCCACGGCCAGCAGGACGGCCCCCAGGGTGGCGCGGGGCAGCGGCGCCAGGAGGCCCGAGCCACCGAGAGCCAGGCCGGCGGCCACGGCGGCGGCGGCCAGGCTCGCGACCTGGCTGCGGCCGCCGGCTCCCGCGACGATGGCCGTCCGCGGTGGCGATGCATCCACGGCGAAGCCGCCGCTCAGGCCGGCGAAGATCGAGCCAAGCCCGACACCGACGAAATCGCGGTCGATCGCCGGCCCGGCGCCACCCTGCCCGGCGAAGCTGCGGCTGGTGGCCGCGGTCTGGGCCACGCACAGGATGACGACCGCGGCGGCCAGCGGCAGGAGCGAATCGATCGTCGCGAGCGAGACCGGCGGCAGCCCGACGCTCGGCAGGCCACCGCCCAGCTGGCCGACCGTCTCGACACCGTGAGCCCCGAGACCCAGCAGCGCCGAGAGGATCGTCGAGCCGACCAGGGCGACGAGGGCCGCCGGCAGGTGGCGGCCGCTGCGGCGGCCGAGGACTTCGCCGCCCAGGACCACGGCAAGCACGATCGCGGCGACCGCCAGCGTCGGCAGGCTGGTCGAGCCGAGCCCGCCGACGATGCGCCCCAGCCGGGCGAGCGTGGGACCGCCACCGTCGCTCACGCCCAGCACGTGCGAGAGCTGGCCGACACCGATCGAGATCGCGATGCCGGAGATGAAGCCGGCCGTGACGGGCCGGCTGAGCAGGTCGGCCAGCCAGCCCAGGCGGGCCAGTCCGACGAGGGCCAGGCCGGCGCCGACCATCAGGGCGAGCAGGGCCATCAGGGCGCCGTAGGCGGGCGTGCCCGCGGCCGCGAAACCGACGAGGCCCGCGGCCATGACCGGGGCGATCGTCGAGTCGGCGCCGACCGACAGCTGCGGGCTGGCACCCAGCAGCGCGAAGCCGAGCGAGGCCGCGACGAAGACATCGAGACCGACGATCGGGGCCACGCCGGCCAGCGTGGCCGTGGCCATCTGCTCGGGCACGGCCACGGCCATCAGGGTCAGGCCGGCCACCAGGTCGGCCGACAGGTAGCTCGGCCGGTAGCCGCGCAGCGAGAGCAGCACCGGCAGGTCGGCCGCCGTTCGGGGGAGCGCGAAACGCACCGAGAGGATCCTTTCGACGAAGCCGCCCGCGACGGCGCCCGGGCGGGTCGGCCTCCGATCCACGGGGCTGCCGACCGCCGTGAGTCTAGTGGCCCGACCCGGCGGGCGCTCACGCTCGATTACACTGGGGACCCAGTCCGCCGCCCGCCGCGGGAACCGACCCGCGGCGCCGCAGCCGCACCCGATGAGGCCCACCGAGGTGACCATCAGCGAACGCTCCCGCATCGACCGCTACGAGCCCGCGGCCATCGAGCCGCGCTGGCAGGAGCGCTGGGCAGAGCTCGGCCTCGGCGAGGCCGAGCTGCGGGACGAGAGCCGGCCGAAGTACTACCTCCTGACGATGTACGACTACCCGTCAGGCGACCTCCACGTCGGCCACTGGTACGTCAAGACGCCGACCGACGCGATCGCCCGCTTCCACCGGATGCACGGCGAGAACGTCTTCTTTCCGGTCGGCTTCGACGCGTTCGGGCTGCCGGCGGAGAACGCCGCGATCGGGCGCGGCGTCCACCCGGCGGAGTGGACCTACCGCAACATCGACACCATGCGGCGCCAGCTGCGCTCCATGGGCGCCGCCTTCGACTGGGATTCCGAGGTCGTCACCTGCGACCCTTCGTACTACCGCTGGAACCAGTGGCTCTTCCTGCGCTTCCTGGAAGCGGGCCTGGCCTACCGCGCCAGCGCCACTGTGGACTGGTGCCCCAACGACGGGACGCTGGCCCGCGAGCAGGTCGAGGGGGCGGACCGGCACTGCTGGCGCTGCGGCGCGCCGGTCGAGAAGCGGGACCTGGACCAGTGGTTCCTGCGGATCACCAGGTACGCCGACGAGTTGCTCGACTTCTCGGGCATCGACTGGCCCGAGCCGATCCGGGTCATGCAGACCAACTGGATCGGGCGCTCCGACGGGGCGGAGGCGGTCTTCACGACCGCCGCGGACGAGGTCCAGCCGGGGGGCGACGAGCTGCGCGTCTTCACCACCCGGCCCGACACGCTCTTCGGCGCGACCTTCATGGTCCTCGCCCCCGAGCATGCCCTGGTGGAGCGGCTGACGCATCCGGAGCGGCGGCCCGAGGTCGAGGCCTACGTCGCCCGGGCCGAGCGCGAGACGGAGATCGAGCGCCTCTCCCTGGAGCGCGAGAAGACCGGCGTCTTCAGCGGCTCGTACGCGGTCAACCCGGTCAACGGGGAGCGGATCCCAATCTGGATCGCCGACTACGTCCTGGCCGGCTACGGCACCGGCGCCATCATGGCCGTCCCCGCCCACGACGAGCGCGACTTCGCCTTCGCCCGGCGCTTCGGCCTGCCGGTCCGGCGGGTCATCGCCCCGCGCGAGCTGGCCGGCGAGCCCGACGACGGGCCGACGATGGCCCAGGCGTACGTCAGCAAGAGCCAGGACGACCTCCTGGTCAACTCGGGGCCCTTCGACGGGCTGGGCGCGCCCGCCGCCTTCGCCGCGATCGTCGAGCGGCTGTCGGCCGAGGGCAGGGGGCGGGCGGCGGTCAGCTACCGCCTGCGCGACTGGCTGATCAGCCGGCAGCGCTACTGGGGCACGCCGATCCCCGTCGTCTACTGCGAGCGAGACGGGATCGTCCCGGTGCCGTACGACCGGCTGCCGGTCCGGCTGCCGGAGACGGTCGACTACGCGGGCCGCGGGGAGAACCCCCTCAGGCGTGACGCGGGCTTCGTGGAGACGACCTGCCCCCGCTGCGATGGGCCGGCCCGGCGCGAGACCGACACGATGGACACCTTCGTCGACTCGAGCTGGTACTGGTACCGCTACCTCTCGCCGGGCAAGACCGACGGGCCGCTGGACCGGGACCTGGAGCTGCGCTGGTGCCCCGTCGACCAGTACACCGGCGGCGCCGAGCACGCGGTGATGCACCTGCTCTACAGCCGGTTCTTCACGAAGGCCCTGGCCGACCTGGGCGTCGTCCACGAGCGCGAGCCGTTCAGGCGACTCTTCAACCAGGGCCAGGTCCTGGGCGCGGACGGCGAGCGGATGTCGAAGTCCCGCGGCAACGTCCAGGACCCGGACGAGCTGGTCGCGCGCTACGGGGCCGACACGGTCCGGCTTTTCCTGATGTTCATGGGGCCCTGGGACCAGGGCGGCCCGTGGAGCCCGACCGGCATCGGTGGCGTCCACCGCTTCCTGAACCGGGTCTGGACGTCGATGCTCGACCCGCACGGCGTGGAGGCCGGCGACCCCGAGGCCGGGCGCCTGCCGGCCGGCGAGTCGGCGGAGTCCGCGGCCCGCGCGCTGCGCTCGACGGCGCACCGCACGCTGCGGACCGTCACCGCGGAGTACCTCGAGTTCCGCTTCAACACGATGGTCGCCCACCTGATGGAGCTCTCCAACGCGCTGTTCCGCTACCGGGGGACGGAGGTGGCCGGGAGCGCCGCCTGGGACGAGGCGGCGCGCCTGCTGCTCCTCATGCTGGCCCCGGCCGCGCCGCACGTCGCCGAGGAGCTGTGGGCCCGGCGCCTGGCCGCACGGGGCGAGGCGGGGCGCTCGATCCACGGCGAATCCTGGCCGGCCGTCGACGAGGCCGCGGTCGTCGAGGCGACCCGCGAGGTGCCGGTCCAGGTGAACGGCAAGCTCCGCGACCGCGTCGTGGTCCCGGCCGGCATCGCCGAGGCCGACCTGGAGCGCCTGGTGCTGGAGCGGGCGAAGGTACGCGCCGCGCTGGCCGGCCACCAGCTCGTGCGGGTGGTCCACGCCGGCGGCGGGCGACTGGTCAACATCGTCGTGCGCTGAGGCGCGCCCGGATCCCGGCCGCCGCGGCGGGCGCGGCATCGCGACCAGGGACGGCCTGGCCGCGAGGGGATCCGGCCGGACGCGGTAGGCTTGTAGGCGACCCTGATCCCCGTGCCCGAGGTGCCCCATGCCCGACGTCAAGCTTGGCCTGCTCGCCTGGAACCAGCAGACCGACTGGCCCTCCCTGCTGGAGGTCGGCCGGCGCGCCGACCGGCTCGGTTACGACAGCCTCTGGGCCTGGGACCACCTCTACCCCATCGTGGGCCAGCCGCACGGTCCCTTCTACGAGGGCTGGCTGACGCTGACCGCCTGGGCCATGGCCACCGAGCGGATCAAGCTGGGCCTGATGGTCGGCGCCAATCCCTACCGCCATCCGACCCTGGTGGCCAAGATGGCGTCGACGCTCGACCAGATCAGCGGGGGCCGCGTCTACCTCGGCATCGGCGGAGCCTGGTTCGAGCAGGAGGCCCACGACTTCGGCATCGAGTTCGGCTCCAGCCCGGGCGAGCGCCTGCGCTGGCTGGCCGAGGCGCTGCCCCTGATGCGCGGGATGCTCGACGGCACGGCCCCCTCGGCGCGGGGCGAGCACTACCACGCGGAGCACGTCCGGAACGATCCGCTGCCGGTCCAGCGCCACCTGCCGATCCTCGTCGGCGGCAGCGGCGAGAAGGTGACCCTGCGCCTGGTGGCGCGCTACGCCGACGCCAACAACGTCGGCGGCGGCATCGAGGCGGTCCGGCGCAAGGAGGAGATCCTGCTCCGTCACTGCGAGGAGGTCGGGCGCGACCCCGCGGAGATCGAGCGGACGGCCGGGGTCGGGGTCGTCGTGGTCCGCGACTCGCGGGCCGAGGCGCAGCGGGTCCTGGAGCGCCTGTTCGAGAACAACAAGGCCCGGCTCTGGGAGGACCAGCCGATCGGCACGCCGGAGGAGGTGGCGCAGCATCTCGCGCCCTACCTCGCGATCGGCTACCGGCACCTGATCGTCGGCCACCCGGCGCCGTTCGACGAGGAGACCGAGACGCGCCTGGCGCGGGAGGTCCGGCCGCTCCTCGAGCGCGCCTGAGCACGGAGGCGGGGATCAGGGCCGCGGCTGCGCGGCGGGCCCGCGTGGCGGGCCGCTTGTGCCGCTCAGCCGGCCGGCCGCTCGGCGTAAGCCGCAGCTAAGCGTGTCCGCCTAGAGTCGCTGCGACGCCCGCCCGCCGGAGTGCCCCCGACCGGGCGGGCGTGTCCTTTCCCGCCGCCTGGGCGCGGTCGTGGCCGTCCGGGGCCCCCGAGCCGGCCGCCGCCTGCCCTGCACGCCCGCCGGGGAGTGTCGCGGTGGAGCCAAGCACGTACCCCTGGCGGACCCTCGAAGCCCCGGCCTCAGGCGCCGCCGGGGAAGGCCCCGGGGCCGATGGGGACGGCTCCCAGGGCGCAGGGTCCGAGCCGCATGCGGGCCGGCATCGCTGGGCGCTCGCTGCGGCGGGCGGTCTCCTGCTCGCCGCGGCCGGCCTCGCCTACCTCGTCGCCGGTTTCACGGCCGGGGCACCGAGCGCCGCGATCATCCCGGCGGCCTCTGCCGGCGACGGCGGCGGGCACGCCGCCACGGGCACCGCGGCGGCCACGGACCTGATCGTCGTGGAGGTGGCCGGCGCGGTGGTCCGGCCCGGGGTCTACCGGCTGGCGCCCGGGGCACGCGTCGCGGACGCCGTGACGGCCGCCGGGGGCTACGCGCCGGGGGTCGATCCGGCGCGGCTCGGCGAGCTCAACCTGGCCGCCCGGCTGGAGGACGGGCAGCAGGTCCGCGTCCCGCTGCGCGGCGAGGCCCCGGCCGCGGCGCCGGGATCGGCCGCGGCGCAGGCGACGGCCGGAGCGGCGGTGATCGACCTGAACACCGCCACCGCGGCGGAGCTCGACACGCTGCCCGGCGTCGGTCCGGCGACCGCGGCCAAGATCATCGCGTCGCGCGAGGAGCAGCCGTTCCGCTCGGTGGACGAGCTCCGCGGCCGGAACCTCGTCGGCGCCTCCACGTTCGCCAAGCTGCGCGACGTGGTCGTCGTCCGGTAGGCGGCCGTGCCCCGCAGCGGCTGGCTCGCCATCGGCGGCCTGGCCACGTCGCTTGCCTGGCCATCCGCCGGCCCGGCGGGCGTCGTCGCGATCGTCGGGCTCACCCTCGCGCTCCTCGGGGAGCTCACCCGACGCGCGTCGGCGGGCGTCGGCGCCGCGGCGAGCCTGCACCGGCGACGTCGGGCGATCGCGGCCCTGGCGCTCCTCGCGGGCGAGCTGGCCCTCGCTTTCCGGCTGCTCGCGGCCGGCGGAGGCGGCCAGGCCGCCCCGGCCGCCCTGCCGGCCGGGTCCGGACCATGGGAGGCGAATGTCGAGGCGGTCGGTGCCCCGCTCGGCGGCCAGCAGCGGGCGACGCTGCGGCTCGATCCGCCGGCGTCGCGACTCGCCGTCGCGGCCACCCTGCCGCCCTATCCGCTCCTGGCTCCGGGTGACCGCGTCCAGTTCCGCGGCGCGCTGCGGCCGCCACCGGAAGGCGACTACGGGGCGTACCTGCAGCGGAACGGGGTCGCGGCCGTGGTCCTCGCCCCGACGCTGGAACTCTTGCCGGGGAAGGCCGGCCCCGGCCGCGTTATCGAGGGGATCCGGAGGACGGCCGATGCCGCCCTTGCCCGGGCCCTCCCCGAGCCGCTCGCCGGGCTGGCCGCCGGGATTCTGCTGGGCCTGCGGGAGCGGGTCGATCGCGACCTCGCCGCGGCCTTCACGACGGCCGGCGTCAGCCACGTCGTCGCGATCTCCGGCTGGAACATCGCGATCGTGGCGGCGATGGTCGCCGCGCTCCTTGGCCGGCGATCGCGCCGGACCCGGGCCATCGCCACCGTCGCCGCCGTCGCGGCCTACACCGTCCTGGTCGGCGCCTCGCCCTCGGTCCTGCGAGCCGCACTCATGGCCGGCATCGTCCTGGCCGCACGGGAGAGCGGGCGAGCGACCCGCGCCGCGGCGGCGCTCGGCTGGGCCGCCACGCTCATGCTCGTCGCCGATCCCGGGGTGGCGCTCGACGCGGGCTTCCAGCTCTCCACGGTCGCGACCGCCGGCCTGGTCGCCTGGTCGGCACCGCTCACGCGGCGGCTGCGGGCCGGCCCCGCCGCCCGGCTCCCGGCGGCCCTGACCGAGACTCTTGGCGTGTCGCTGGCCGCCCAGGCAGCGACCCTGCCGGTCATCCTGCTCGACTTCGGCCGGCTCTCCCTGGTCGCGCCGGCCGCCAACCTGGTCGTGGTCCCGCTGGTCCCCGCGGCGATGGCGGGCGGAACGCTGGCGCTCGGCGCCGGCCTCCTCGGGACGTGCCTGCCGGCCGGCCTGGCGAACGGGACGGCGGGCAGCCTGGCGATCGGCCTGCTGGCGTTCCCAGGCTGGGCCTGCCTGGGCCTGCTGGTCACCCTCGTCCGGATCGCGGCCGGTCTCCCCCTGGCGAGCGTCACGCTCGATCCGCCGCTCGACCTGGCCGGGGCGCTGCTGGCGACAACCGCCCTGGCCCTGGTCACGGCGCCCGGCCGTGCCCTCCTGGCCCGGCTGCGGCCCGCCCACCCGGCCGGGCACGGGCGCCGCCCGGCCTCCGCCTCTGCAGCCGTCAGCGCGTCGAACGGCAACCGCCGGCCGGCCGGCAGTCCGCGGACCGGAGGAGACCGTGGCCGATCGGTCACCGGCCGGCTGCTGGCGACTGCGGCAGTGCTCGCCGCGCTGGCGCTGCTGCTGGCGGGAGCGAGCCGGCCCGACGGGCGGATCCGCCTCACCGTCCTGGACGTCGGCCAGGGTGACGCGATCCTGGTGGAGGGCGGCCGGGGCACCCGCCTGCTGGTGGACGGCGGCCCGGACCCCGGCCGGCTCCTGGGCGCCCTGGACCCCCGCCTGCCGCCGTGGGACCGTCGAATCGACCTGCTCGTCCTGACGCACCCCCACGAGGACCACGTCGGGGGCCTGCCGGCGCTCCTCGAGCGCTACCGCGTGGGCCGGGTCTTCGAACCGGGGATGCGCGGTGCCGGGCCCGCCTACGCCGCCTGGGAGGGTGCGCTCCGCAGCCGGGGGCTCTCCTCGGAGCACCTGGCCGCGGGCGACCGGCTCTCCGTCGACGGACTCATCCTCCGGGTCCTCTGGCCGATCGGCGGTCGGGTGCCGGCCGAGCCGGGTGACGACGGTCGGTCGGTGAACGACGTCTCGATCGTCCTGCTCGGCGAGTGGGGCGATCAGCGGTTCCTGCTGACCGGCGATGCGGAGGACGATGTCGATCCAGAGCTGCTGGCCGCCGGGCTGCCGCACCTCGACCTGCTCAAGGTTGCCCACCACGGCAGCGCCACGTCCACCGGCGCGGCGCTCCTGGCCGCCACGCGGCCCTCCGTCGCGATCGTCTCGGTCGGCACGCCCAACCGCTACGGGCACCCCAGCCCTGCGACGCTCGCCCGCCTGGAGGACGCGGGGGGGCGCGTCTTCCGGACCGACCGCGACGGCACCGTCGCGGCGTCGCTCGACGGCGACCGGCTCGACGTGCGGGGATCGCTGGCGGACCCGGCCGGCGTTTCGGCATTGGCCGGCGAGTCCGCGCCCTCCCCGGGACCCGGCGCCGTGGGCACGGTCAGCCTGTACCATCGAGCCGATGAGCATCCCCGGGCGCGTCGAGGCCGCCGTCCTCCTCCTCGCCCTCGATCCACCCCCCTGGCACCTGCGTCACTCGCGCGCGGTCGCCGAGATCGCCGCCTGGCTGGCCGCTCGCGCCGAGCGGCGGGGTGCCCGGCTCGATCGCCGCCTGGTCGAGGCGGCGGCGCTCCTGCACGATGTCGACAAGGCGCTGCCGGCAGACGAACCGGTGCGCCGGCTGGCCCACGGCGAGGCCTCCGCCGCATGGCTCGCGGGCCGGGGCCACGCAGAGCTCGGCCGGCTCGTCGTCGGTCACCCGGTCACGCGCCTCGGCGATGACGCCTGGTACGCAGGCTGGGCGTCCACCGCCGACATGGCCGAGCGGATCGTCGCCTACGCCGACAAGCGCGCCGGCCAGCAGCTCGAGTCGATGGCGGCCCGCTTCGCCTCCTGGGAGCGGCGCTATCCGCCCGGGCCGGCGGCCGCCGGGCGGCAGACCTGGTCCCGGCCGCAGCTCGACCTGGTCCGCGCGCGCGCCGGATCGCTCGAGGACGAGGTCTGCGCCGCGGCGGGCGTTCGGCCGGCGGAGGTCCGCCGCCTGCGCTGGACCGGGCGAGCCCTGGCTGCGGCCCGCGCCGCGCGCGTCGGCCGATGAGCGCGGAGACGCCCCCCAACCTCGCCTACTACTGGGGCGACGATCTCTACCTGCTCGACCGGGCGGCGGCGGACCTGGGCGCGCGGCTGGCCGGGCCCGGCCAGCCGCCCCTCGAGCGCTGGCGGATCGCCGGCGGCGAGACGTCCGCGGCGGCCATCGCCGAACGGGTCGCGACCGCACCGCTCTTCGGCGGGGGCAGCCTGGTCGTGGTCGTCGAGCCGGCGCCCCTGGTTCGCTCCGCCGCCGAGCGCCAGGCGCTCCTCTCGGTTCTCGATGCCGTCGCGCCCGGCAACGGTCTCGTTTTCGTTGAGAGCGTGGACGGGACCGCGCGGCGCCAGGCGAGCCTCAACCCGCTGCGCGACGCGGTGGCCGCCGCCGGCGGCGAGGTGCGGGAGTGCCGGGCCCCGACCCGCGAGGGGATGGCTCGCTGGATCGAGGAGCGCGCCCGCGAGCGAGGGGTCCGGCTGGGGGCCGGGGCGGCGAGCGCCCTGGCCGAGCGGGTGGGCGCGTTCGTGCGGGAGGCCGACGTCGACCGGCGGCGGCAGGGTCAGCTCGCCGTCGCCGAGCTGGAGAAGCTCGCCCTCTACCGGCCGGGCGGGGAGATCGCGGCGGAGGACGTGCGGCGCCTCGTGGCCGACGCCGTCCCGGGCTCGCAGTGGGGGTTCCTGGACGCGGTCGGCGCCCGACGGATCCACGAGGCGGCGGCGCTCGCCGAGCGGCTGCTCGACGAGGTTCCCGCGCCGGTCCTGGTCGCCCAGCTCCACCGCCGGATCCGGGAGATCCTGGAGGTGGCCGACCTGCTCGCCGCGGGGGCCACGCCCGCCTCGCTAGTCCGGACGCTCAAGCTGAAGCCGTACCGGGCGGAGAAGCTCGCGGAGCAGGCCCGCGGCTGGACGCTCGCGGAGCTGGAAGCGGCCTTGGAAGGGCTCCTGGAGGTCGACGCCACGATCAAGCGCGCCGAGGGGACGGGGGGCGCCGGATCGGGTGAGACGCGCGAGCGGCTGGCCCTCGATCTCTGGCTCGCGGAGCGGGTCGCCCCCGTCGCCCGCCGGCGGCGGTGAGCCGCCCGCCGTCCGCCGCCACGACGCGAAGGCCGCCGCGACGGCCGCCCCGGCTCGGCGCCAATGGCCGGCGCCGCTTCGGGCGGTGCCCCAGGCCGGCCCGCGGGTCACCCGCCGTCGCCATCAATCGGCGCTGGACCAGGCCTCCTCCTGGACGACCAGGTCGCTCTCGATGGCGAAGACGCAGCGACCCTGGCCCAGGTCGAGCAGGTCGATCAGCTCGGGGTCGAGGTAGAGCTGGTGGCAGTCCTCGCAGAGCCCGCCGGGGATGCCGAAGCAGAGTCGCTCGCTTCGATCGGGCAGGCGGAAGGTCGTATCGAAGCGCGTGTTGACGAGCCGCCGGCCGCAACGGGGACATCGCTCGCGCGCGGGGGACATCTGGATCGGACCTCGCCAGCGGGCCGGCGGCCACTCGGCCGTCATCGGGGCCGATGCTAGGTTCGCCGCCGCGGCTCGGACATGACCCGCAGGTACCGGCCGGCTCGGTACTCGGACCGTACCGCCGGGCAGGGCCCGGCCGTACCCCCGGCAAACGCGGGCCAGCGGGCCCACCCACGGGGGACCGCTACTGCACCCGCAGGACCGTCCGCGCCGACGCCCAGTGCCGCTCCAGCTGGTAGAAGTCGCGCTCGGGCGGCGCGAAGACGTGGACGATCACCGACCCGTAGTCGACCAGGACCCAGTGCGAGCCTGCCTCGCCCTCGCGCCCGATGGGCCGGACGCCCTCGCCGCGAAGTCCCTCCACGATGCCGTCGGCGATGGCTCCGAGCTGGCGCTCGGAGCCGCCCGAGCAGATCACGAAGCAGTCCGCCAGCGTCGTCTGGGCGCTGACGTCCAGCAGGACGATGTCGGCGGCCTTCTTGTCCTCGGCCAGCTCGACGATGCGACGCGCCAGGTCGAGCGGATCGCGCTCCCCTGCGGCCGGTGGGGCGGGCGCGTCGCGCCGGGGCAGGCCGTCGGGCCGGGGCCCTTCTCCCCGCGGACCGGTCGGTCCACCGACCTGGGACACGTCGTCCGCGGAGGCCGGGCGGTCGGGCCGCTCTTCGGCCGGGGGTGTGGCGGGCTGGGTCACCTTCAGTTCTTCCTCCAGAGTTCGTCGGTGTAGAGCTCATGATCGGCGATGTAGGCGGCGACTGCGGGCGGCACCTGGTAGCGGATGGAGCGCCCCTGGGCGACCCGCCGGCGGATCTCCGAGGCCGAGTGACCGAGCAGGGGCCCGTCGAGGAAGACGACCCGGTCCTCCTGGCCCGGGAAGTGCTCCTCCAGCCAGCCGAGGCTCGGCGTCCGGAAGCCCGGCCGGGGCGAGACCGCCAGCCGGGCGAGGGCCAGGATCCGGTGCGGCTGCCGCCACGTGAGGAGCTGCCCGAAGGCCTCGGCGGAGAGGATGAAGGTGAGGGCGGGGACCGGCCCGGCGGGCCCGGCCGCGGCGGCGAAATGCTCCAGCGTCTCGACGGTATACGAGGGACCCGGGCGGTCGAGTTCGAAGGTGCTGATCGCGAAGGCCGGATTGTCGGTGATGGCCAGCTCGACCATGGCCCGGCGGTGGTCCGGCGCCGTGACCCGCTGGTCGGCCTTGTGCGGCGGCAGCCCGGCCGGCACGAAGAGGATGCGCTCGAGCCCGAGCGCCTCACGGGCCTCCTCCGCCAGGGCAAGGTGGCCGTAGTGGATCGGGTCGAAGGTGCCCCCGAGCAGGCCGGTCGAGCCCGCCACCACCGGATGCGGCCGATCGTGGCTGAGGCGGCCGGCGGCAGCCGCCTCGCGGGCGCGCCGCGCCTCGGTGATCGAGGGCTCACCGGGCCCCGGGGGCTGGCTCAACCCGGGCGTCCCATCCGGCCGGCACCGGCCAGGGCCCTCATCGGCGGCTCTCCCAGGGCTCCGCCTCCCATTCCAGCTCGACCCGGCCGATCCGCACGGTCTCCCCCGGGGCGACGCCGGCCCGCCGCAGCTCGGCCTCCACGCCCAGACGAGCGAGGTCGCGCTGGAAGCGCTCGGCCGATTCCTCGTTCTCGAAGTCGGTCTGCGCCGCCAGTCGCTCGATCCGCCGGCCGTGCACGATGAGCTGCCCGCCCTCGCGGGCGACCGAGAATGTCTCGTCCGTCGAAGCCAGCCTGTGGACGACGATCCCGGCCGGCTCCGGGGGAGTCGCCATCTCGGCCGCCGAGGGGAGCGCGTCGGCCAGCAGCCGCCGCAGTTCCGCGAGGCCGTCGCCGCGGGCCGCCGAGACCGCCACGGCGGCCGCGCCCGCCTCCTGCCGGGCGGCGCGGAAGGCCGGCCAGGCCGCCGTCGCGGCGGGCAGGTCCAGCTTGTTGAAGGCGACGACCATCGGCTTGCGCAGCAGCGCCGGGTCATGAGCCACCAGCTCGTCGCGGATCACGGCGTAGTCCCGTTCCGGGTCCCGGGCCGCCCCGTCCACCACGTGGACGAGGACGCGCGTCCGCTCGACGTGGCGGAGGAAAGCGTGGCCCAGGCCGGCGCCCGAGGAGGCTCCCTCGATGAGGCCCGGGACGTCGGCGATCGTCGGTCGCCGCTCGTCTGCGCCGTCGAGCTCCATCACCCCCAGGTTCGGCTCGAGCGTCGTGAAGGGGTAGTCGGCGATCTTCGGCCGGGCCGCCGTCAGCGAAGCGAGGAGCGTCGACTTGCCGGCATTGGGGAGACCGACCAGGCCCACGTCGGCGATCAGGCGGAGCTCAAGCCTGAGCCAGCGTTCCTCGCCCGGCTCGCCCTTGAGGGCGTGGCGCGGCGCCTGGTGGGTTGCGGTGGCGAAGTGGACGTTTCCCAGCCCGCCCCGCCCGCCGCGGGCGACCATGGCCATCTGCTCCGCGGACACCAGGTCCGCCAGGAGTTCGCCGGCGGCGTCGTCGTAGACAGCGGTACCCGGCGGGACGTGGAGGACCAGGTCCTCGCCGGCACGGCCGTGGCGCTTCTGGCCGGTTCCCCGTCCACCGGGCGTGGCCCGGAAGTGGTGGGCGTAGCGGAAGTCGCGCAGGGTCGTCTGGCCCGTGTCCACCCGCAGGATGACCGAGCCGCCGCGGCCGCCGTCCCCGCCGTCCGGGCCGCCGCGCGGCACGTGGGCCTCCCGACGGAAGGTGGCCGCGCCATCCCCCCCGGCCCCGGCGCGGACCCAGATCTTCACCTGGTCCAGGAACATGGACCCATTCTCGCATGCCGGAGCCGGCCGCCAGCCGGACCGGGCGGGACCGCGCCGCCGGGACCGCCGGAGGACGGCGCGGGGCAGACGTGCCGCCGGAGGACGCCGCCGACCCCCGGGCGGCGCGGGCGAGATGCGCCGACGCCCGGCCGCGGGGCCGGGCGTCGGTTGCCGGTTGCGCGAGTCGAGCCTAGAAGTAGGCCATCGGGTTGACGCGGTAGCTCCCCGAGATCCAGGGCGTCCCGATCCAGACCTCGAAGTGGAGGTGGGGACCGGTGGCGTCGCCGGTCATCCCGATCCGGCCCACCTGCTGGCCCGCGGCGACGTACTGGCCGACGCCGACCGTGATGGCCGACATGTGGTTGTAGGTCGTGTAGAGGCCGGAGCCGTGGGCGACGTAGACCTGGTAGCCGCCGCCGTTGTCGCGCCAGCCGGCCCAGATCACCTTGCCGGCCGCGGCCGCTCGGACCGTGGAGCCATAGGCCGCCGCGATGTCGATCGCCGGATGCCCCCACCAAAAGTACTGGCTGATGTAGTTGCCGCCGCCGACGACCGGCCAGAGGAACCGGCCGCCGGCGTAGCTGACCGGCGGCGACACGTGGGTGGTCCCGGTCGCCGAGCGGACGACCGGCCGCGGCGTCGGGGTGGGCGTCGGGGTCGGCAGCGGCGCGCCCAGGACGCCCGGCAGGACCAGGACCTGGCCGATGATGAGCGTCGTGTCCGTGAGGCCGTTGGCCGTCACGATCGCATCCGCCGACACCTTGTTGGCCGAGGCGACCGAGGCGAGAGTGTCACCGTCCTTGACGACGTAGACGAGCCCGTCGATCAGCGGCACGGTCAGCTTCTGGCCGATGTGCAGCTCGGTCAGGGAGCTGAGCTTGTTCGCCGCCCACAGCGTCCGCAGCGCGATGCCGAACTGGTCGGCGATCCCCGTCAGCGTGTCGCCCGACTTGACGATGTAGGTCACGACCTTGGCGCTCCCGTCCGGCACCGTGGTGTCGACGGCGAGCGGCTTCAGCAGCGTCCCGTCGGCCAGGTACGGACCCTGGGCGCTGGTGTCGCTCCCCCCGTTGATGGTGCGCAGGGCGAGCACGCCGCCGTCCGGTGTGCCGGCCTGGGTCCCGGCCGGCGTGTCGACGCCGATCGCCGCCGCATCGCCGCCGACCGCGATCCGCGGTGCGTTGCCCGCGCCGTTGACGGCGCCGGTGCCGCCGGGCCCGGTCGTGGGGGCGACGCTCCAGAGGGCCGCCACGAGGACCAGGAGGGCGAGGCCGACCGGCAGGATCCGCTGGGCACCGGCCCCGCCAGACAGGCGCGCCAGAAAGCCGGCGCCGAACCGGGACTGGAGCGAGAGGGCGAGGCGGTCGAACCGGGAGGCGCGGTGGGCGCCGGAACGGGGGGCCCGAGGCCCGGCCTCAGGATCGTGCCGGGGGGCCAGGGAGAGGCGGGTGGCGAGGCGCGTGATCCGGGTGCCCAGCCCGGCCGACGCCGTGGCGCCGCGTCGGCGAATGCTGCTGAGTCGGACCGACGGGTTGGGGGGGTCGCTGCGCAGGCGCACGAGCGCACGCCGGACAGCGACCGCTGCGTTCCGCAATACGGTCTCCTTCGACGGTGGTGGGCAGACCAGCGAAAGGTTGAAGACTCGGGGTTCGCTGGGGACGGGGTCCGCCCGGGGTCGCGTTATTGAGCTGGGGTCTCAAGCGCGACAGCTGCCCGACGTCCGCGGGCTCGCAAGTCTTGGGCAGAACCCTAACAGACGCCTCGCAAATCGGCAACCAGCGGGCGGCCGCGCATCACATCGGCGCGGGCCCGCTCGTCTCACGCGCTCCCATGAGCGCCGCCGGGGCGGCGCTAGGTGTCGAGGCTCTTGGTCAGGGTCGCCAGGAACTGGGCGTTGTTCTCCGTCTTGGAGAGCCGGTTGAGCAGCAGCTCGATCCCCTCGTTGGTGCCGACGGCCGAGAGCATCCGGCGCATCGTCCAGACCATCTTGAGGGTGCCCTCTTCGAGCAGGAGCTCCTCGCGACGCGTCCCGGAGCGCTGGACGTCGATCGCCGGGAAGATCCGCTTCTCGGCCAGCTTGCGATCGAGGATCAGCTCGCTGTTGCCGGTCCCCTTGAACTCCTCGTAGATCACGTCGTCCATCCGGGAGCCGGTGTCGACCAGGCAGGTGCCGATGATCGTGAGCGAGCCGCCCTCCTCGATGTTGCGGGCGGCGCCGAAGAAGCGCTTGGGCGGATAGAGCGCGATCGGGTCGATGCCGCCGGAGAGTGTCCTGCCGGAAGGCGGGAGGGCCAGGTTGTAGGCCCGGGCCAGGCGGGTGATCGAGTCGAGCAGGATGACGACGTCGCGCCCCGTCTCGACCTGGCGCTTGGCGATCTCGAGGGCCATCTCGGCGACGTGGGTGTGGTTCTCCGTCGGCTCGTCAAAGGTCGAGCTGATCACCTCGCCCTTCACCGAGCGGCGCATGTCGGTCACTTCCTCCGGCCGCTCGCCGATGAGCGCGACCATCAGCAGGATCTCCGGGTAGTTGGCGGTGATCCCGTTGGCGATCTGCTTGAGGAGGACGGTCTTGCCCGCCTTGGGCGGGCTGACGATGAGGGCACGCTGGCCCTTGCCGAGCGGGTTCACGAGGTTGATCAGGCGCTGGCTCAGGTTCTTGGGGTCCGTCTCCAGGTTGATCAGGTCGTCCGGGTGGACCGGCGTCAGGTCCGCGAAGTTGGGCCGGCGGCGGGCGGTCTCGGGATCGACGCCGTTGACCGTGAAGACCTGGAGCATGCCCCAGTACTTCTCGCCCTCGCGGGGCGCCCGGACGGCACCGCCGATGCGGTCGCCCATCCGCAGGCCGGAACGCCGGATCTGGCTCGAGCTGACGTAGACGTCGTCGGGACTCGGCATCAGGCCGTGGCGCCGCATGAAGCCGAAGCCTTCGTCGACGATGTCGAGGATGCCGGTCGCGTAGGCGTGCCCGGCCAGCTCGGTCTGCCGCTGCAGGATGCGGTCGACCAGCTCCTCTCGCCGATCGCCGCCCGGCTCGATGGCCAGGTCCTGCCCGACGGCACGGAGCTCGGTCATGTTCATGCCGCGCAGTTCCGAGACGTCGAGGCCCTGCTCACGGCCGTCGCTCTCCGGCAGCTCCTCATACTCCGGGACGGGAACGCGCGCGCCCGCCGGTCGCCGCCGCGGGCGCCGGTTGCGGGAACGAGGATCGGGGTTGGAAGGCATGTGGGTAGGGGTCACCTGCGGGAAATGGCCGGATGAAAGCTCGCGCGGAACCAGTCCGCAGCAGAGCACGTGGGTGGGGCCACGGGGAGCATAGCGGGGCGTCCCGGCCCCGTCAATCCGCGGTTCCGTGCCTGCGGCCCGCGTACCGGCCGCGGCCCCGGTTGCGGTCAATCGAGGAGCAGCCGGGTCCTCCGGAAGCGGGCCGCCGCCGCGAGCAACAGGGCTGCGTCGACGAACGCCAGAAGGCCCGCCCCAAGCAGGCCGGCGGCCGGTGTGTCGAAACCGCGGAGGAGCGCGGCCAGGGCCGTCCGCCAGGCCTCCGGGACGAGCTCCAGGACCACGATCGGGACGAAGAGGACGCCCACGATCGCCAGGCTGAGCGTCTGGGCCGCCTGGCGCGTCGTCGCCGCGCGGAGGGAGACGAGAACCCCCGCGCAGGCCATCAGGGCCGAGCCGAGGAAACCGAAGACCAGCAGGGCAATCGCCAGCTCCGGCGGGTAGAGGACGATGGAGCCATCACCGTGGAAGACGTTGACCGTCACCAGCCCGACGGCCGCGCTCACCACGGCGAACGTCCAGCCGTAGAGCGTCGCAGTCAGCACCTTGCCCAGCAGGATGGCTTCGTCCGGCAGGCGGCTGGCCAGCAGCGTCTCCAGCGTGTGTCGCTCGCGCTCCCCGGCGAAGGAATCGGCGACCACCCCGCTGACGAGCATGAACGGGACCCAGATCCAGGGCATGATCGCGGCCGGCGTCTCCACCAGGGCGCGGCCGATCTGCCAGGGCAGGAACAGGCCGAAGACGGCCAGCATGAAGGCCAGGCTGCGAAGCGTCTTCCGGACGGTGCCGGCCTGGTGGAGCAGTTCGCGGATCTCCTTCCAGCAGACGGTCCCGAGGTCGCGGATCATGCCGGTTCTCCGCCGGCGGCCGGCGCTGCCCGAACCGGCCGTCCCGTCCCGAGGGGCCCGCCCGGGCCGGCCTCGTCCTCCCCCATGAGGGCCAGGAACGCTTCCTCGAGGTCGGCGCTCCCCTTGCGGACTTCCTCCACGGCCACGCCCTCCGCCACCAGGAGCCCCACCAGGGGGCTCGTGTCCTGGCCGTCCCGGAGGGCGATCGTCAGGCGACCGTCGCCGAGCTCGACGGCGCTCACGGCCGGCTGGCCGGCCACCAGGCGCGCGATCCGGTCGTCCAGGCCGCGGCCGGTCACGACCATGCGCGTCGCCCTCACCGTCGCGCGCAGCTGCTCGGGCGGCGCGACGGCCAGCAGCCGGCCGCTGCGGATCACGCCGACCAGGGCGCAGAGCTTCTGCGCCTCGGCCAGGTTGTGGGTGGTCAGGAAGACGGTGGTCCCCTCCCGGGCGGCGAGGCCGGCGAGATCCTCCCGCAGCGCCGCCGCCGCGATGGGATCCAGGCCGGCCGTCGGCTCATCGAGGAAGACCAGCTCGGGCCGTTGGAAGAGGGCTCGCGCGACGGCCAGCTTCTGCTTCATCCCGCGGCTCCAGGTCCCGACGATCTCGCGGCGCCGCTCCCAGAGGCCGAGAGGTCCCAGCAGCTCCTGCGCCCGCGCCCGGCGGGCAGCGGCCGGCATTCGCCAGGCGCGCCCGACGAACTCCAGGTTGTCGTCCGCCGACAGCCGCTCGTAGAGCCCGGCATGCTCGAGCAGGGCACCGCTGCGCTCGCGCACCCGGTCGCCGGCCCGCGAGGGATCGAAGCCGAGGACCTCGGCCTCGCCCGAGGTGGGCTCGATCAGGCCCAGCAGCAGCCGGATCGTGGTCGTCTTCCCCGAACCGTTCGGTCCCAGGAAGCCGAAGACCGAGCCGGCCGGCACCTCCAGGTCCAGGTCGTCGACGGCACGGATCGAGCCGAACTGCCGGCCGAGCCGGTGCGTGCGGATCGCGAGCTGCGTCATGGCGACGCAGGGGGGCGTCGCCGCAGCGATGCGGGGCGTCGCCGCAGTGATGCGGGGCGTCGCCGCTGCGTCGTCACGCCGCCTCGAGCTCACCGGGAGCGATCAGCCCCGCGCGAGCCGAGAGGCTGGACCCGGCACTGGCGACCGCCACCAGGACGATCGCGCCGACGTCGTGCAGGCCGAGCACCTGGCCGAGGAGGAGCCAGCCGACCAGCGCGGCGATGGCCGGCTCCAGGCTCATCAGCACCCCGAACGTGGCGCTCGGCAGGCGCCCGAGGGCGCCGATCTCGAGGGTGTAGGGGATGGCGGAGCTGAAGAGCGCGACCGCGAAACCGCCGAGCAGGGCCAGGGGATCGACTGCGACGGCGGCAGGGCCGGCCCCGCCGCCCAGGACCGCCACCGGCACGACCACGACCGTCGCCACGACCATCGCCAGGCTGAGCCCGCGCCCGTCCGGCCAGAGCCGGGCGACCCGGCCGCCGGCCAGGATGTAGCTGGCCCAGAAGAGGCCGGCCAGGAACGCCGCGCCGACGCCGAGCAGGTCGTCCGCGGCCAGACGTCCGCCGGCCAGCGTGTAGATTCCGGCCGCGGCCAGCACCACCCAGACCACGTCGCGGGGGCGGCGCGACCCGGCGACGCCGAGGGCCAGCGGGCCCCAGAACTCGATCGTGACCGCCACGCCGAGGGGGATCCGCGAGATCGCGACGTAGAAGATCGAGTTCATGGCCGCCAGGACCAGGCCCAGCACGATCGCCCAGCGCAGCGCCTCCCCGCCGACGCCGCGCAGACGCGGACGCCGGAGCAGGCCCACCAGCACGGCCCCGAAGCCGATCCGCATGGCCACCACGGCCAGCGGGCCGTAACTCCCGATCAGGCGCGTGGCCAGGCTGGCGCCGCCCTGGACGGAGAGCGCCGCACTGACGATGAGCGCCTCCGGCGGCAGCCCGGCGAGCGCGGCCGCGACGCGTCCCGCCGACGGACTGGGGCCGGGTGCGCCCGGCGCGCCCGCGGAAGTCCGCGCGGCCGGCTGGGCGGCCAGGAGCTACTCCCCCTTCTTGGCCGCGAGCTCGGCCCGTGCCTTGTCCCAGTCGGCCCGGAACTGGACGATCCCCTTGTCCGTAAGCGGGTGGTGGATCATCTGCTGAAGGACCTTGAAGGGCATCGTGGCGATGTGAGCGCCGGCCAGGGCGGCCTGGGTGACGTGGAGCGGATGGCGGATGGAGGCGGTGATGATCTCCGCGTCCATCTCGTGGAGGGCGAGCAGCTCGGCCAGCTCGCGGATCACCGTCATCCCGTCTTCGTTGATGTCGTCCAGGCGGCCGATGAACGGCGAGATGAAGCTCGCCCCGGCCTTGGCCGCGAGCAGGCCCTGATTGGTCGAGAAGATGAGGGTGCAGTTGGTCTTGATCCCCTCGTCGGCGAGGCGGGTGATCGCCTCCAGGCCCTCCTCGCACATCGGGACCTTGACCACGATGTTCGCGGCCAGTCTGGCGAAGTGGCGGCCCTCGGTGAGCATCCCCTCGACGTCCGCGGCGACGACCTCCGCCGAGACCGGGCCCGGCGTGATCTTGCAGATCTCCTGGAGGATCGACTCGTAGGACGCGCCGCCGACCTTGGCGTAGAGCGACGGGTTGGTCGTGACGCCGTCGATGACGCCCCAGCGGGCGGCGATCCGGATCTCGTCGATATCGGCCGTGTCCAGGAAGATCTTCATCGCGGGCTGCTCCTGCTGGTCGCGGTCGGCGAGGATTCGATCCACCGGCGGCGCGCGTCGTTTCCGTCGGCCGGATTGTACGCCGCGCCCTCGTTCCCCCCGGGCGCGGCGCGGCGCCCGGCCGACCCGGCCGGCCGGGGCACGGGATCAGGACGGATCGACCGTCCCGCGCGGGACGATCTCGATCACGCCCGTCGATTCGCCCTCGGAGCCCGCCACGTCCCCTGCCGCCCCCACGGCCCGCCGCTCGCCGGCGCGGGCGCGCTCGCCGACGGCGGCCAGATCCGGCAGGCGGCCCTCCCGGACCGCCACGGCCGCGGCCACGAACCCGTCGAAGAGCGGATGCGGTCGCTCGGGCCGCGAGCGGAACTCCGGGTGGAACTGCGAGGCGACGAACCAGGGGTGGTCGCGGAGCTCGATGATCTCCACCAGGCGGCCGTCCGGCGATTGGCCGGAGAGGGCCATACCACCACCCTCCAGCATCGCGCGGAAGCGGTTGTTGACCTCGAAGCGATGGCGGTGGCGTTCGTAGACCAGCTCCGTCGCGTAGACCCGGGCTGCCTTCGACCCCGGGGCCAGGCGGGCCGGGTAGAGGCCGAGCCGCATCGTGCCGCCCTTCTCCTCCATGTCCCGCTGGTCGGGCATGAAGTCGATGACCGGGTTCTCGGTGAACATGTCGAACTCGGTCGAGTTGGCATCCTCCGTCCCGAGGGTCGCCCGGGCGAACTCGATCACCGCGCACTGCAGGCCGAGGCAGAGGCCAAGGTAGGGCACACGCCGCTGGCGGGCGTAGCGCGCGGCCAGCACCTTGCCCTCGATCCCGCGGTGGCCGAAGCCGCCGGGCACCAGGATGCCGGCGGCCCCGTCGAGCCGGGAGTCCACGTTCGCGGCGTCGAGCTGCTCGGAATCGACCCAGCGGATCCGGACGTCCACGGCATGGGCCCAGCCGGCATGCTTCAGCGCCTCGCTCACCGAGAGGTAGGCGTCCGGCAGCTCGATGTACTTGCCGACCAGGGCGACCTCGAGGGTCGGCTTGGGCTGCTTGATGAGGCCGACCATCGCCCGCCACGAAGCCAGGTCGGGCTCGCCGGCCACGTCTTGGAGGCCCAGCTCCTCGACGACCAGGCTGCCCAGGCCCGCCTCCTCAAAGAGCAGCGGCACCTCGTAGATCGTGGCGGCGGTCTCGGCCGGGATCACCGCCTCGGGGGCCACGTCGGTGAAGAGGGCGATCTTCTCGCGGATCTCCTGGCTGACCGGGTGGTCCGAGCGCAGCACGATCACGTCGGGCTGGATCCCGATGCCACGCAGCTCCTTGACCGAGTGCTGGGTCGGCTTGGTCTTGAGCTCGCCGGTCGCGGCCAGGGCGGGGAGCAGCGTGACGTGGACGTAGAGGACGTTGTGGCGCCCGACGTCTTTGCGCATCTGGCGGATCGCCTCGAGGAACGGCAGCGACTCGATGTCGCCCACGGTTCCCCCGACCTCGACGATCACGACATCGGCGCGGCCGTCGCGGGCGACCCGCTGGATCCGCTCCTTGATCTCGTTGGTGATGTGCGGGATCACCTGGACGGTGCCGCCCAGGTAGTCGCCGCGGCGCTCCTTGGCGATCACGGCCTGGTAGATGCGGCCCGTGGTGACGTTGCTCAGCTGGGAGAGGTTCTCGTCGATGAAGCGCTCGTAGTGACCGAGGTCCAGGTCCGTCTCGGCCCCGTCGTCGGTGACGAAGACCTCGCCGTGCTGGTAGGGCGACATCGTCCCCGGGTCGACATTGATGTAGGGATCGAGCTTGAGGATCGAGACGGCCAGGCCGCGCGCCCGGACAAGGCGACCGATGGAGGCGGCGGTGATGCCCTTCCCCAGGGAGGAGGTGACGCCTCCGGTCACAAAGACATACTTCGCCATGGGTCGCGGGCCTCCGGGGGTTTTTCCAAGTCTAGCGACGGATCCGGGGACCGTCCACCCACGTCGGTGGGTCGCGCGGCCGACCGCGGCGCCGATCAGCGACGTGGACGCGCAGCTCAGAGGGGCCGGCCGACGCCCGGCCCGCCAAGGAGCGGCACGCCCGGGAGCGCCGGCAGCACGACCCCATCCGCCGCCGGCGGATCGAGCCGGCCCGGACCCCATGCCTCGGGGCCGCAGATGAACGGCCGGCTGGCCGGCGGCCCCAGGCTCGCCGGATCGCCCCGCCAGGCCCCGACTGTCCGCTCCATCCAGGCCCGCAGCTCGTCGAAGTCGTCCCACCGCCGCCAGGGCCAGCCGTTCTCCTCGCAGACCGCCACCAGGTGGCGCTTGGCGAAGACCACGTCGGCATGCGCCGCCGCGTAGCGGTCGCTGATCCCGTCGCCGACGAAAGCCACCGTGCGGCCGGCCGCCTGGTGAGCGAGCACTCGCTGCCGCTTGCAGGTCCCGCAGACACCGCAGGCCCGGTGGCCGTTCGGGAAGGCGATCCGGGCTCGGTCGTCGAAGGTCATGGCGGCCGTCACCACCGGCACGTCCGGGACCCCGAGCCGGGCCAGGGCCGGCGCCACGAAGAAGCCGAAACCGTCGCTCACGACCTCCAGCCGGACCCGGAGTTCGATCGCCCGCCGGGCGAAGGGCGTGAATGTCGGGTCGAGCGGCTCGGCGGCCGCCGTCGCGAACAGCGCGTCGGAATCCGCGGGCAGCAGGTCTGCCTGGCGCTCAAAGATCCGCCGGGAACCGATCCGCCCGGCCGCCCACTGCTCATCGACGAGCGCCCAGTCGCCGGGCACGTGGCGCCGCACGATCGTGTCGGTGACATCGGTCAGGGCGATCGTGCCGTCGAAATCGACGAGGAGGGCGAGCGGCGGCTCACCCGCTGCCAGGGGCGGAACCGGGGCGGCGTCCGGGGAGAGAGTCGGGGAGAGGGCGGCCGGATCAGAGGCGCGCGGCCCTGCGCGCGGACCGGCGGACGCGAGCCCGGCCCGGGGCCCGCGAGAGGTCCCGCTCAGACGCCTTCCTGGTCGAGCTCGAGCGCCTCCTCGTCCCCCTCCTCCGTCAGCTTCAGCCAGACGAAGAGACCGGCCAGCACGATGAGAGGGATCACGATGAGCGCCGCGAGCGTGATGCCGAGCGCCGCCGCGACGATCTTGAGGGCTTTCACCTGGCTACCTCCACGCGCCCGTGCCGGGCGCCTAACGGGCCGTCCCCGGCGCGGTCGGGGATGGGCCCTCGACCTGCCGGAGGCTCGGCCCCTGGTCGATCATCGCCTCGATGTCGTCCCGGGTGAACTCGACCAGGGCGTGCTTCGCGCCGCCCGGTGCGCCGAGGAGCAGGCGGACGACGAACGCGCCATCCTGCTCGAAGAAGAAGATGTCCCGAGGCTTCTGCTCGTCCATGTACCGGCCGATCACCCGGAAGGCGCGCTCATAGTAGCCCGAGCCGGCCCAGGTGGCCGCCTGCCCCGCGGCACGGCGTGCCAGCGCCTCTTCCATGAATCGCGCGATGTCGTCGTCCAGGAAGGTCAGGGTCTCCTTGTGCCGTCCACCCATCGATTCGGACCAGCCGCCGCTGCCGCCGGTCTCGACGACCAGGCCCTGGACGATGAAGCCGTCGGGAGCCTCCGCCAGGAGGACCTCCTGCATCCCGCGCTGGTCGAGGAAGGCGCCGATTGAGCGCAGCACCTCCTCGAAGTCCTGGCGGGGGCTGCCCTCGTAGATCCGCATCTGCCCACCTCGCCTCGATGCCGGCCCGGAGCGCACCTCGCGCCGGTCGAGTGTAGGCGCGTGCGCGGTGGCGGGCAAGGTCCGGCGACGCGCGTGGACGGCCGAGCGGGCCCTTCGGCCGCTCCGCCGCCGGGGCAGGCCCCACGGCCGCGGGGCCGCCGGGGGAGGCCACCGCGGGGGGCGCGACGCGCCGATCGGGACCGGCGGACGGACTGCCGGGTCCCCCGCTATCCTCGACCGCGCCCCGGAGCCTCGCCGAGGGAGGCGCCGCGAACCAGGGAGCGATCCGATGCGTGTCGTCTACAGCCCGAGCCACCTGCTGCACGACCCCGTTTTCGAGGTCTCGGGCGGCCGGCGGATCCCGGCCTACGAGGTGACGGGCCGCGGCGAGTCGATCCGCCGCGCCCTGGAGGCCGACGGCGGCTTCGCCTTCGTCGACCCGACCGGGCACGGGGAAGATCCCATCACCGCGGTCCACGATCCGGGCCTGCTGCGCTACCTGGCCGGCGCCTGGAGCGAGTGGCGGCAGCGCGGGACCGGCGCCGAGGTGATCATGCCCGACACCGTCCTCCACCCCGCCCTGCGGGAAGGGATGGGGCCGGCGCCCGAGCCAGGCTCGCCGTGCGGCCGGATCGGCTACTGGTGCTACGACACGGCCACCCCCATCGTCCCGGGCACCTACCGGGCCGCCCGCGACGCGGTGGACGTGGCCCTGACCACGGCCGAGCTGGTCCTGGGCGGAGAGACGGCCGCCTACGGCCTCTGCCGGCCGCCGGGCCACCACGCGGCGCGAGCCATGTTCGGCGGCTACTGCTACTTCAACAACGCCGCCATCGCCGCCGAGTGGCTGGTCCGCCGGACCGGGCAGCGGGTCGGCATCCTGGACGTCGACTACCACCACGGGAACGGCAGCCAGCAGATCTTCTGGAAGCGGCAGGACGTCCCCTACGCCTCCATCCACGCCGACCCGAACCGCACCTATCCCTACTATGCCGGCCACGCCGACGAGGCCGGGGCCGGGGCCGGGGCGGGCGCCACCTTCAACCAGCCGCTGGCCGCCGGCACGACCGACGAGGACTACCTGGCGGCCGTGGACCGGGCGATCGACTGGCTGGCGGCGCGCTCCGACGACCTCCTGGTCGTCAGCCTGGGGATCGACACGTACGGCCAGGACCCGATCGGCGATTTCGCGCTCACGACCCCGGTCTACCACGAGGTCGGGCGGCGGGTGGCAGCCTCCGGGCGGCGGCTGGTGATCCTCCAGGAGGGCGGCTACTTCGTGCCGGCCCTGGGCGAGAACGTCCGGCAGTGGCTGCGGGGCATCGAGGGGCGGCCGCTGGACCTCGGACCCCGGAGCTGGGACGGGCCGACCGGCGGCTGAGGCTCGCCCCGTGGCCGACGGTCGGCCGAGCCGTCGTCAGCCGGGCAGCCGTCGGCGAGCGGCCTTCAGCCGCGGCCGTCTCGCGTGAGGAGCAGGCCGTAGGTCTCGGGTCGCCGATCGCGGAAGAAGGGCGCGAGCTCGCGGGCCTGCACCAGCGCGGCCCGGTCGATCTCGACGGCCAGGATCCCCTCCCCGATCCCGAGCTCGCCCACCACGGCCCCCATCGGGTCGGCCAGGAACGATCCGCCGTAGAAGGTGATGGCGTCCTCCACGCCCACCCGGTTGACGGCCAGGACGTAGACGGCGTTGGCGACGGCATGGCCGCGCATCACGGTCCGCCAGGCGTCGTGGGTGTCCACGTCCGGGTAGGCCGGCTCCGAGCCGATCGCCGTGGGGTACGCGATCAGCTCCGCCCCCTTGAGCGCCGCGATCCTGGCCACTTCCGGGAACCACTGGTCCCAGCAGGTCGGGACGGCGGCCGCCAGCGGCGTGCCACCGGGCGCGAGGCGAAAGACCGGGTAGTCGGAGTCGCCCGGCGCGAAGTAGAACTTCTCGGTGTAGCCGGGCCCCTCCGGGATGTGCGCCTTGCGGCTCGCCCCCACCAGCGCGCCGTCCGGTCCGAGCACGACCGCCGTGTTGTAGGTGAGGCCGGCCATCGCCCGCTCGAAGACCGAGCCGACGAGGGTGATCCCCAGCCGGGCGGCGGCCTGCGCCAGCGCCTCCGTCGTCGGCCCGGGAACCGGCTCGGCCCAGGCCAGGTACTCGGCCCGGGCGGGCTGCTGCGGGAAGTAGCGGCCGGTGAAGAGCTCGGGCAGGACGACCAGGGAGGCCCCGTCACGGGCGGCCGCCTCGACCATCGCCAGGGCGTGGGCCAGGTTCTCGGCGCGGTCCTCGCCCATCGCCATCTGGACCGCGGCGAGCCGGATCCGGCTGCCTCCCTCGGCCACGCCTAGCCCTCCACCCGCAGCGTGCGGATGACGCCGTTCTCGTCGAGGTCGACCAGGTAACCGCGCAGGATGCCGTGCTGGGCCTCGGACCCGGCGTTGAGGCAGAGGGTCTCGCCGATGCGCCGCTCGCCGCCCGATTCGTGGATGTGGCCGTGAACGCCCAGGACCGGCTTGAACTCCTCGATCGCCCGGCGCACGCCGGTCGAGCCGACCGGGCCGCGCAGGACATCGCCGGCGCTGATCGTCGGGCGCAGGTCCGGCGAGAGGAGGGGTGCCGTGTCGAGGCCGGAGTCGTACGGCGGGACGTGCGTCATGATGATCGTCCGGCGCGGGTCGCGGACCCCCTTGAGCAGCGACGAGAGCCGGTCGAGGAACTCCTCCTCGGGCAGCTCCCGGGGCGTCGACCAGGGCGTCGGCGACGACCAGCCCATGCTGACCAGCTGGTGCCACGGCGTCAGATCCACGACCTGCTCGTTGACGTTGCGGCAGTAGGGCGACTCGGCCAGGACGGGATCGATCGCAAAGTCATCGTCGTTGCCCGGCATCAGGTAGACCGGCACGCCGCTCCCGTCCAGGCGTTCGGCCGCCAGGTCCATCCACTCCCGGACGCGGTGGGTGATCCGGTCGTGGAAGTGTCGCGTGACGAGCGCGGGGTCGGCCTCCATCGCCGCCCGTTCCTCCTCCGTGACCCGGACGGCGTAGTAGCCGAGGTCGGCGATCGAGCGCTCGAGATCGGCCAGCTCCTGCTCGCTTCGGGCGACGCGCTTCTGGCCCAGCACACTGGCCGTCCAGACCTCGCCCGCTGCGCCATCGTGGCCCCGGACCACGGCCACCAGCGCCTTGCCGGTGAGATCCCCGGCGATGACGGCGGCGTCGACCCTGTAGATGTTGGCCCGCATGGCGTTGAGGAACTTGCGCCAGGAACGCTCCGAGGCGTGGATGTCGCTGCAGACGTAGAGGCGGAACGGCTTGGCCATGGCGGGTGCCTCGAGCGGGGACGGTTCGGCGGTCTTTCGGCGCGGGGATCGAGGTGCCGCGGAGCGGCGGAAGGGGCGGCGAATGTCGCGACGGCGAGGGCCGCCGGAGCGTCCCTCGCCGTCGCCGGGCCGGGCCGAGGGGTCAGTCCGGCGGGATCTCCTGGTACATCAGGCCGGTCTCGATGCCGGCCGCCCGGTTGCGGGCCGCCTGGACCACGTAGATCACGGCACCCACCACCAGCAGGAAGACGACGAACGAGACGCCGCTCGAGTTGAGGTAGGAGAACGGCGTGGCGCCGGGCGAGGTGAGCGTGTTCCAGATGGGGATGATCCCCGCGAACCAGTAGAGCACGAAGGCGAAGACGAGCCAGATCAGGCCGAGGATCGGCAGCGCCGAGCCCCACGGGGCGTCCCGCACCAGGTCGGGCCGGGTCCGCCGCGCCAGCAGGGCGTTGAACCCGGGCATGACCCAGGTGAGCCCGGAGGCGAAGATGCTGAACCAGGCCGTGGAGATCAGGTTCAGCTTGCCGTCGCTCGACGCGGCGAGGGGGCCCAGGATCGGGAAGTTCTGGAGCAGGGCGAAGAGGACCGCCACCACCAGCGAGGCGAAGATGGCGTTGGCCGGGGCCCGGAGCCGCTCGGAGACCTCGCCGAACCAGGCCGGTACCTGGCGGTCCAGGCTCCAGGCCAGCTGGACGCGGCTCAGGAAGACGATGTAGACCGGGCAGAGCAGGAACGGGAAGAGCGTCACCGCCAGGCTGATGATCGTCCAGAACGGCCAGAGCCCCGGGTTGGCGACCGCCCCCATCAGCGGCATCGAGGCGGGCTGGCCCATCGGCAGGGCCGGGTTGGAGATGTAACCCCAGAAGGCCCCGCCCCAGCCGACCTGGCCGTCGATGCCCAGCCGGCCGGCGATGAAGTCGGTGTAGACGGAGTTCATCAGGACGCCGATCACGAGCGCGCCGAGCAGGGCGATCAGGACCGTCCGCCGCACGTTGCCCCGGACCTCGCCGGCGATATAAGCCGAGTACTGGAAGCCGATGTACTGGAAGAGCAGCACCGACGCCATCAGCATGAAGACCGTCGGCGAGAAGTCGACTCCGCCGTGCGAGAGCAGGCTGGCCTTGTCCGCGGCGGCCGCCAGCTGGTCGACAGTGACCCCGCCGGTGTAGTTCGGCAGGTTGGCGGCGAAGGTCGCCGGATCGATGGCGGTGAGGCCGAGGACGAACATCAGGACGCCGGCGATCAGGCTCAGGATCGCCAGCGTCGTGATGATCCGGTGGAAGCGCCGTGTGGGCTGGAAGACCACGACGGCCACCAGGGCCAGGACGATCAGGGCGGCGATGAAGCCGGGTACGCCGGTCACCGCGCCGGTCGAATCGGTGAACCAGCTGTTGGCGCCGCTGAAGAAGCTGCTGCCGGTGCCGATGCCGATGATCCGGCCGGTGATCTGGAGGTTGCGGACGACGATCGGCACCTCGAAGGCGATGATGCCGAGCGAGGCGAAGGCCAGCGTCCAGCTCTCCAGCCAGCCGAGGAACGGGCCGGCGCGGGGGATGATCCGGCTGGTGAAGACGTAGTCGCCGCCGGACCGTGGCATGACCGAGGTGAGCGAGGCGAAGATCAGGGCCAGGACCACGCAGAAGACCCCGACCAGGATGGCCGCCACGCCGTAGGTCGTGAACGCCCCCAGCGTCCCGACCGCGATGCCCGGCAGGGCGTAGAAGACGGGGTACCACCCCAGGCCGACGCCGATGAAGGCGGCGGTGTTGAAGAAGAGCGCGTTGACGACGCTGACTTCGCGGACCAGGCCGGACGACTGGCGCGTGAAGAGCGTTCGGCCTCCCGTGGCGGGCGCGGACATGGGACGCTGGCCCTCCTCTCTGGGCCGCGGCGGCGGCCCCTCGGGCTGCCGCCGGGACCGCCGTGTCACCGGCAGCCCTCCTGCTCACCTGCCGGTACCGCCTTCGGAATCCGAAGGTCGCGCCAGTATACTGGCGCCCACCGTGACAGCGCGTCCCCCGGCCGACGAATCCCGCACCGTTGCGCCTCCCGATCCAGGGCCCGCCGCGGGCTTGCCCCGGACGCTCCGCGACCCGCTTGCGGAGGCCCTGCGGCTGATCGAGCTGGCCTCCGCTCGGGGCCTGGTGGTGCGCCTGATGGGAGGCCTCGCCTTCCACGCCCGCGTCCCGACCTGGACGGCGCGGATCGAGCGCGAGCGGCGCGACATCGACTTGGCGACCCGGAACCGCGACCGCAAGGGCCTGGCGGAGCTGCTCACCGCGGAGGGCTACGCGGGCGACAAGACCTACAACGCCCTGTACGGCCACAAGCAGCTCTACTTCATGGACCCGGAGCGGGGCCGGCCGATCGACGTCCTGATCGACCGGATGGAGATGTCCCACCGCTTCGAGTTCGCCGACCGGCTCCAGCTCGACGCACCGACCGTCCCGCTCGCCGAGATGCTCCTCACCAAGCTCCAGATCGCCCGGATCAACCGCAAGGACGTCCTGGACGGCCTGGCGCTCCTCTCGTCGTACCCGCTGGCCGACCACGACCGGGCCGCGATCAACGTTCCCCGGATCGTCGCCCTGACGTCGGCCGACTGGGGCTGGTGGCGCACGCTGACCGGCAATCTGGAGAAGATGCGCCTCTTCCTCCACACCGAGGTCCAGCCTGGCGAGCTGGAGTTCCTGGACCCGGCACCGCTCGATCCCGAGGCACAGATCGAGGCTCTGCGCGCGGCGGTCGACGCCGCGCCCAAGTCCACGAAGTGGCGTCTCCGGGCCCAGATCGGCGACCGCAAGCAGTGGTTCGAGGAGCCGGAGGAGGTCGGCCACGGCCGCTGACCGGCGGCCCGGCGATGCCTCCGGTGCGCGGCTCGCCGACCCCTCGCGGCCCGGCCTGCTGGAGCCCCTGGCCCGCGAGGTCCGGCATGGCCGCGTCTCCGCGGTGGAGCTCGTGGAGCGATCGCTCCAGCGCATCGAGGCGGCGGCGCAGCTGAACGCGGTCGTCCGCCTGCGGCCGGACGAGGCGCTGGCGGAGGCACGCGCGCTCGACTCCGATCTGGCCCGGGCCGGCCACGTGCCGGGGCCGCTGGGCGGCCTGCCGCTCCTGGTCAAGGAGATCGAGGACGTGGCCGGGCTGCCGACGACCCGCGGCTCCCTGCTGCGGTCGGCCGCCCCTCCCGCACGCCGCGACGGCCTGGTGCCCCGCCGCCTTCGGGCGGCCGGCGCGATCGTCGTCGGCAAGACCAACACGCCGGAGTTCGCCTTCGAGGGCTACACGGCCAACCGCCTCTTCGGCGCCACGCTCAACCCCTGGGCGCCGGACTGGTCGCCGGGCGGCTCCTCCGGCGGCTCGGGGGCGGCGCTCGCGGCCGGCCTGGCGCCGCTGGCGACCGCGACCGACGGCGGCGGATCGATCCGGATCCCCGCGGCCGCCTGCGGCCTGGCCGGCCTCAAGCCGACCAACGGCGTGATCGGCCGGGATCCCGTGCCGTCCTGGATCGACCTGTCCACCGACGGCCCGCTGGCATCCACCATCGCGGACCTGCGCCTCCTCCTGGCGCTCGAGGCCGGCCCGGTTGCCGGGGACCCGACGGCCCAGGTCGGCTGGCGGCTCGGCCCGGGGGCGCTGCCACGGCGGTTGATCGCGGCCGAGCGCCTGGTGGCGGGCCCGCCGCTCGACCCCGGCAGCGCCGCCCTCTTCCGGGCGGCGCTCGACCGCCTCGGGGGCGACCTCGGCCTGCCGATCGAGACGGCGGAACCCGACGCCATCCTGCGGGCCGGGGACGCCGACGCGGACTGGTTCACGATCGCCGCCGCCGAATCGCTCGGCGAGCTCGGCCGCCCGACCGTGGAGGCGGCCCTGGCGGAGGAGCGCCTCGAGCCGGGCTTCGGCCGCTGGATGGAGCTCGCCCTGGCGATCCCGATCGACGCCTATCTCGCCGCCCGCCGCCGGCGTCTCGGCTACACCCGCGACCTGGACAGCCTGCTCGGCGCGGACGCGATCCTGGTCACGCCGACCCTGACCGTGCCGGGCTGGTCGCCGTGGGGCGTGGTCCCGGGTCGCGAAGCGGAGGGTCCCGGCCTGCCGCTCGACGTCCTCAACACGGGTCCCCAGAACCTGGCGGGCCACCCCGCCCTCTCGGTCCCCGCCGGCCGCCACGCCAACGGCGTCCCGTTCGGGCTCCAGCTGACCGGCCCGCGCTACCGGGAGGACCTGGTCCTGGGCCTCGGCGCGGCCTGGGAGGCGATCCGGCCGTGGGCCCTCACGGCGGACGGCTTCGCGCCGTTCGCGATCTGACGGGGGCGCTCCGGCGGGTCGGCGGGTCGAGGGTTCGCGGGGGCCGGAACCTGCCGGTCGCCCTCAGCGAGCCAGGGCGGCCGCCAGGCGGCCGGCGACGCGGGCGTCGTTCACGATCAGGGCCGTGTTCGCCCGGACCGACGCGCCACCGGTCAGCTCGGCGACCCGGGCCAGCAGCCATGGCGTGAGGGCCGGGCCCTCGACCCGGGCCGCTCCGGCGTCGGCGATGGCCCGCTCCACGGCGGGGCGGGCGACCTCCAGCGGCAGTTCGTCCGCGGCCGGCACCGGGACGCAGACGAGGGCGCCGGACCCGAGCCCGAGGGCCAGGTGCGTGCCCACCAGCCGGGCCGCGGCCGGCTCGTCCGGCGCGCTGAGGGGCGCGGGCACGCCGCTCCGCCGCGAGTAGAAGCCGGGCATCTCGGTCGTGCCGACGGCCACCACCGGCACGCCCCGGGTCTCGAGGTACTCGAGCGTCAGCGGCAGGTCCAGGATCGCCTTGGGGCCGGCACAGACGACCGCCAGCGGCGTGCGGGCCAGCTCCTCGAGGTCCGATGAGATGTCGAGCGTCGGGCCGGTCCCGCCGCCGACCGCGCCCCGGTGGACGCCGCCGATCCCGCCGGTGGCGAAGACGCTGATCCCGGCGGCGCCGGCCGCGATCATCGTGGCGGAGACCGTCGTGGCGGCCCAGCCGCCGTCGGCCAGGGCGGCGGCGAGCGATGGCCGGGCAGCCTTGGCGACGCCCGGCGTCGTCGCCAGCGTCTCCAGGGCGGCGCGGTCGAGGCCGACCAGCAGGCGGCCCCCGTGGATGGCGACCGTGGCCGGGACCGCTCCGCTCTCGCGGACGGCGGCCTCGGAGGCGAGCGCCACCTCCACGTTCTGGGGGTAGGGCAGGCCGTGGCTGATGAGGGTCGACTCGAGGGCGACGACGGGTTGCCGGGCGGCCAGCGCCGCGCCCACCTCCGGGGCGACCAGGAGGCGATCGGCCAGCGAGAGACGGGACGGGAGGGCGGACGGGGTCGCAGCGGGAGTCGGCATGCCGTCCAGACTAGCGGTTGCCGCCCCCGGTGGCCGCAGGTTCCGCCATCGCGGGCGGGACGGCCCGCGGCCACTCCGGGTCCGACCTAGAAGGCCATCTCGGCGCGCGGCGCGGCCAGGTGCCGGGCGGCGGCGCGGTGGCCCGCCAGGGCCGACCGCTGGAGGCCGCGCGCGGCAGACGTCCCCGCGCGTCGCTCGGCGAGCCAGGCGACCAGGAACCCGGCGTCGAAGGCGTCACCGGCCCCGATCGAGTCGGGCGACTCGACCGGCCGGGTGGCGACCTCGAACCGGAGCCGGCCCCGACCCTCCCGGGCAAGGACCGTGGCGCCCTTCGCCCCGCGCTTGACGACCGCCACGGGGGCCAGGCCGAGCAGCTCGTCGAGCGGCCGGGCGTCGAGGAGCGCCTCCGCCTCCGTGGCGGTTGCGAAGAGGACGGCCGGACCCACCGCCCGGATGGCGGCCCGGGCCGCATCGCGACCCTGCTCCAGCAGGGGCCCGGCCGACGCGAGATCGAGGCTCACCAGCGCGCCGGCCGCCCGGGCCAGGCGAGCCGCCTCGAGGCCGGCCTGGCCGAGCGGCTCCCCCAACAGCGAGTAGGCCGGCAGGTGGAGCAGCTCCGCGCCGACCAGCCAGCTCGCCCGGAGATGCTCGGGGGACAGGGCATCCGCGGCAGCCCGGTCGGCGACGAACGAGCGCTCCCCTTCGGCGTCCACGAGCACGGCGATCCGGCCGGTCCTGGCGGCGGCGACGCGCACCGCGTGCACGGTCAGGCCCTCGTCCCGCAGGAGCGCGACGAGGGCCCGGCCAGGGGCGTCGCGGCCCACCGCACAGATGAGCGTGGTTCGGGCGCCGAGGCGCGCCAGCCAGCGGGCCGTGGTGGCCGCCGAGCCGCCCTGCCGGAAACCGACCCGGCCGGGCACGTCCGTTCCGCGCTCCAGGGGCCGGGCAGGGACGACGACCACGTCGATCGCCAGGTCGCCCAGCACGACGGCGTGCGGTCCGACGTGGGGCGGAGGCATGGCCAGGACCCCGGGGCGGCCGGCGCTGGGGAGGACTCGGCTGGTCACGGGTTGAGCATACCGGCCGCCGCGACCGGCCGGCACCGGGCATCGGCCGTCGGCGCTCGGGCGCCGTCGTGGCGCGACCGGGCAAGAGCGCGGCGAGCCCGCGTAAGCTCGGGTCGACGGGCCGGTGGGCTCGTGGCAAGTCGCACGTGAGGCCCGGAATGCAGGCTGGAGAGATGGATCAACGGCTGGGGTCGGCCGTGCGCTCCGTCCGGCTCAGGCGGGGCTGGCGCCAGGAGGACGTTGCGGCGGCCGCCAGAGTGTCGCGCGCAACCGTGTCGCGCGTCGAGCGGGGTCACTGGAGACGCTCCCGCTTGTCACTACGCGACGGGTGCTGGCCACCCTCGATATGCGGCTCGACGTCCGGCCGCCGTGGCGCGGCGGCGACCTCGGGCGGCTGTTGAACGCGCGACGCAAGGCGATGCACGAGGTGGTGGCAGGCCTGTTCGCCAGGTTTCCGGGCTGGGTCTCCCGCGCCGAGGTCTCGTACGCATTGCCTTTCGAACGGGGCATCATCGACCGCCTCGCCTGGCACGGCGCGACGCGCTCGCTCCTCCTCGTTGAGCTCAAGCCGGTCCTGCTCCACCCGGCTCGGGGCCGCTGCCCCATCCGCCGTAGAATGGGCGGCGACGTCGGGTGGGCTCCCCGAACTGCCCCGAACGGGTCGAGCCGCTCTCCGGTCCGACCGGCCCGCCATCGACGCCCGCGGCCGCCCGCCGCGGCGACAGATCGGGTCGGCGAACGGCGCCCGCGCCCGCACCGATCCGGGAAGCGGATGCAGTGGGGAGTCGACACGGCATGACGATCGCGGCCCGGGACCTGGACCAGCTCTCCATCGACACCCTCCGGACCCTCTCGATCGACGCCGTCCAGAAGGCGAACTCGGGCCATCCCGGCGCACCGATGGGCGCGGCGCCCGCTGCCTACGTCCTCTGGACCCGGTTCCTGCGCCACGCCCCGCGACGTCCCGATTGGCCCGACCGCGACCGTTTCGTGCTCTCGGCCGGCCACGCCAGCATGCTCTGGTACGCGCTCCTCTTCCTGACCGGCTACGGCCTGGAGCTCGCCGACCTCGAAGCCTTCCGCCAGTGGGGCTCGCGCACCCCCGGCCACCCCGAGTACGGCATGACGCCGGGCGTCGAGGCGACGACCGGGCCACTCGGCCAGGGCTTCACCAACGGCGTCGGCATGGCCATCGCGGAGCGGCGACTGGCGGCCGAGTTCAACCGGCCCGGCCACGCGATCGTGGACCATCGGACCTATGCCCTGGTCTCGGACGGCGACATCCAGGAGGGGATCGCGGCGGAGGCCGCCTCGCTGGCCGGCCACCTCCGCCTGGGCAAGCTCGTCTACCTCTACGACGACAACCACGTCCAGCTCGACGGACCGACGGCCTGGGCCTTCAGCGAGGATGTTCTCGAACGGTTCGACGCCTACGGCTGGCAGACCGACCGGGTGGAGGACGGCAACGACGTCGAGGCGCTGGCCGCGGCGATCGGGCGCGCCCACGAGGACCCGCGGCCCAGCCTGATCGCCGTCCGGACCCACCTCGGCTTCGGCTCGCCGCACCGCCAGGACACGAGCAAGGCCCACGGCCAGCCGCTGGGCGAGGCCGAGGTCCGCCTGGTCAAGGGGGCCTACGGCTGGGACCCGGACCGCCACTTCTTCGTGCCGGACGATGTCCTCGCCACGATGCGCCGGGCGGTCCCGCGCGGCGAGGAGCTGGTGGCCGCCTGGGAGGAGAGGCTTGCCCGGTACCGGCGGGACCATCCCGACCTGGCCGATGCCTTCGAGCGGCGAATGGCCGGCCGGCTGCCCGGCGGCTGGGACGCCGGCCTGCGTGTCTACGCCCCCGGCGAGGACTTCGCGACGCGCCAGGCGAGCCAGGCCGCGATCCAGGCCCTGGCGGGCCCGCTGGCGGAGCTCTTTGGCGGGGCGGCCGATCTCTCCGAATCCAACCTGACCGACATCCAGGACGGCGGAGCCTTCGGCCCGGACCAGCCCGAGGGCCGGAATCTCCGCTTCGGCGTCCGCGAGCACGCCATGGGCGGCATCGTCAACGGCCTCGCCTACCACCGGGGCTTCATCCCCTACGCCGCCACGTTTCTCAACTTCAGCGACTACATGCGCGGAGCGGTCCGCCTGGCCGCGATGTCCGGCCTCCACGTCGTCTACGTCTGGACCCACGATTCGGTGGGCCTGGGCGAGGACGGCCCGACCCACCAGCCCGTGGAGCACTACGCGGCCCTGCGGGCGATGCCGAACCTCTGGTTCATCCGGCCGGGCGACGCCAACGAGACGAGCGCCGCCTGGGCGACAGCCGTCGCCCGGCGGGGCGGGCCGGTTGCCCTCTCGCTGACGCGCCAGAAGCTGCCCACACTGCCGGGCACGGCCGAGCGGGCGCGCGAGGGCGTCGCGCGGGGCGGCTACGTGCTGCGCGAGGGCGCCGCCGAGGCCGCCGGAGCCGCCCCGCAGCTCATCCTGGTGGCGACCGGCTCCGAGCTGCACCTGGCGATGGGCGCGGCCGACCTCCTCGAGGCCGAGGGGATCACGGCCCGGGTCGTCAGCCTGCCGTGCTGGGAGCTGTTCGAGCGCCAGGATGACGCCTACCGCGAGGCGGTGCTGCCGGCCGTGGTCCGTCGGCGCGTGGCCGTCGAGACCGGCAGCTCACTCGGCTGGGAGCGCTGGGTCGGCGACGAGGGCGCGATCATCGGCCTCGACCACTTCGGCGCATCGGCGCCGGGACCTGAGATCCTGGCCCGCTTCGGGTTCACCGCCGAGCGCGTGGCCGCCGTCGGCCGCAGCGTCGTCCGCGAGGGGCTGCGGGGCCGGGTCCCCACCCTGGAGCCGGGCCACCTGCCGGTGGCCGGCGGCGACTGAGACGATGCGCGTCGCGCTGGCTGCCGATCACGGCGGGGCCGCCCTCAAGGCGGAGCTGCTGACGCTGCTCGGCGGGGACGGCCACGAGCTGGTCGACCTCGGCGGCGACGGTTCGGATCCCGGCGACGACTACCCCGACTACGCCCGCATCATCGGCAGCTTCATCCGGGACGGTCGCGCCGACCGGGGGATCCTGATCTGCGGCAGCGGCGTCGGGGCGGCCGTGGCCGCCTCCAAGATGCCCGGCATCCGCGCCTCCGTCTGCCACGACAGCTACTCCGCCCACCAGGGCGTGGAGCACGACGACCTGAACGTCCTCTGCCTGGGCGCGCGGGTCGTCGGCAGCGAGCTGGCGGCCGAGCTCTGCCGCACCTTCCTGGCCGCCCGCTTCAGCGGAGCGCCGCGCCATCTCCGGCGGGTCGGCAAGATCGGGCAGATCGAGGCCGAGGCCGCCGAGGCCGCCCGGTCGGGCGACCGCGGCGGAGCGGCCGGCTGACCTCGAAAGGAGCGCCGCGATGACCGACCCTGCCTCGGCGGCCTCGGCCGCCCTCGACTTCCGGCCGGGGAGCGCCGCCGCGGAGGCGGCTCTCGCGGAGGCGGCCGCACGGGCCGTCGAGCAGCGCTGGGCGGAGCGGCTGGCGTCGCGCGACGCGTCGCTCTGGTCCGACGACCCGACCGTGCAGGCGGCGATCGCCGCGCGGCTCGGCTGGCTTGACGCGCCGGCCACGTTCGCCGAGCGCACGATCGCCCTGGAGGCCTTCGGGGAGGGAACCCGGGAGGCCGGCTTCACGGCCGCCGTGCTGGGGGGCATGGGCGGCAGCAGCCTGGCGCCGGACGTCCTGGCGTCCGTCTTCGGGGCGATCCCCGACTGGCTCCCCGTGCGGGTCCTCGACTCGACCGATCCGGCGGCGGTCGCCGCGGCCGTCGATGACCTGGATCCGCTGCGGACCCTCTTCATCGTCTCGACCAAGTCGGGCACGACGGCCGAAACCCTGGCCTTGCAGGCCGACGCGTGGGCCCGAATCGACCGGGCCCGCCACGAGCGGCATGCCCGGATCGGGAGCCCGGGCGAGCTGATGGTCGCGATCACCGACCCCGAGCCGAGCCTGCGGGCCATCCCCCACCACGACGAGCTCCGGGAGGTCTTCCTCAACCCGCCCGACGTCGGCGGCCGCTACTCGGCGCTCACCTACGTGGGCCTCGTGCCCGGATCGCTGCTGGGGATCGACCTGGACGCGCTGCTGGCCCGGGCGATGGTCATGCTGGCCGACTGCGCCGACCCGGACCCGGCGCGCAACCCGGGACTGGCCCTGGGCCTGGCGATCGGGACGCTCGCCCGCGAGGGGCGCGACAAGCTGACCTTCGTGGCCGACCCGGAGATCGTGATCTTCGGCGCCTGGGCCGAGCAGCTCCTGGCCGAGAGCACCGGCAAGCACGGGGTCGGGATCGTCCCGGTCGATCGCGAGCCGTTGGCCGCTCCGGAGGCCTACGGCGGCGACCGCGTCTTCGTCCGGCTCGCCCTCGACGGCTCGGCCGGCCCGGCGACCGGGACCGGCGAGACCGCCGACCGCCTGCTGGAACGGCTGGCCGCGGCCGGACATCCGGTCATCCGGATCGCCCTGAACGACCCGATCGATCTCGGCGCGGAGTTCGTCCGCTGGGAGGTCGCGACCGCGTTCGCGGGGGCCGTCCTGGGGATCGATCCCTTCGACCAGCCCAACGTCGAGGAGTCCAAGCGCTCCGCGCGGGCGGTGCTGGCCGACCTGGGGCGGGCGGCCGCTCCTGGTTCGGAGCCGCTCGCCAGGGGCGACGGGCTGACCGTCTACGGCGACACCGCCCTCCGCCTCTCGGCCGGCTCGCCGGACGTCGCCGGCGAGCTGCGACGCCACCTGGCCCGGCTGCGGCCGACCGGCTACGCGGCGCTGCAGGCCTACATCGCGCCATCCGACGGGCGGACGGCGGCCCTGACCCGGCTCCGGGTCCTCCTGCGCGACCGGACGCGGCGAGCGACCACCGTCGGCTATGGACCGCGCTTCCTCCACTCGACCGGCCAGCTCCACAAGGGCGGCGCGCCGATCGGCTGGTTCCTCCAGCTGACGGCGGACCACCCGGCGGACCGTCCGATCCCGGGCCAGCCCTACACCTTCGGCCAGCTGATCGACGCCCAGGCCGCCGGCGACATGCAGGCCCTGGAGGCCCACGACCTGCCGATCCTGCGCGTCCACCTCGGGCCCGACCCGGACGCCGGCCTGGCCGCCCTGGAGCGGGTCCTGGACGCGGCCCTCGCGACAGCGTGAGCCCGCGCGACAGCGTGAGCCCGCGCGACAGCGTGAGCGCCCGGCACCGGAGTGGCGGCCCGTCCGGCCCCCCGGGGAGGAGGTAGGCCACGACCGTCCCCGCCCGGACCCGCCCCACCGCGCCGGCCCGCACCATGCGGGAGCTGCGCGAGACCAGGCGCGGCGCCCGCCGGCGACCCCCCCGGAGCCGGTTCCCGAACCCGCTGCGCGAGGGCCTCCGCCTCGAGCGCGTGCCGGACCCGAGCGCATTCGTCCTCTTCGGGGCCACGGGCGACCTCGCCCACCGGAAGGTCCTCCCGGCGCTCTACCAGCTCTGGCGGTCGAACCTGCTGCCGCAGGAATTCACCGTGCTGGCGGTGGCCCGCCGCCCGTACTCCGACGCCACGTTCCGGGACGAGGTGCGGAGCGCCCTGGAGCGCTTCGCCCGGGTCCAGCCGCTCGACGCGACGGCTTGGGCGGCGTTCGCCGGGCGGATCTGCTACCAGCAGCTCGACTTCTCCGACGACGCCGGATACGACGCCCTGGGCGAACGCCTGGATGCGCTGGACCGCGAGCGCGGCACGCAGGGCAACCGCCTCTACTACCTGGCGACGCAGCCGTCGCAG
The DNA here is from genome assembly GCA_021789435.1 of Chloroflexota bacterium. Taxonomy (GTDB): domain Bacteria; phylum Chloroflexota; class Limnocylindria; order Limnocylindrales; family CSP1-4; genus JAJYJO01. Next base: position 93,255 of record JAJYJO010000001.1, on the reverse strand, counting down.
GTGACCGAGGTGGTCCGCCAGCTCGGGCGGGTCGGCCTGGACCACGAGGTCCACGGCGCAGGCTGGCGGCGGGTCATCGTCGAGAAGCCGTTCGGCCGCGACCTGGAGTCGGCGACCCGCCTCAACCGCGAGGTCGGCAAGGTCTTCCGCGAGTCGCAGGTCTACCGCATCGACCACTACCTGGGCAAGGAGACGGTCCGCAACCTCCTCGTCTTCCGGTTCGGCAACGGCATCTTCGAGCCGATCTGGAACCGGCGCTACGTGGACCACGTGCAGATCACGGTGGCCGAGTCGATCGGCGTCGAGAGCCGGGGCGCCTTCTACGAGGAGACCGGGGCGATCCGGGACATCCTCCAGAACCACCTGCTCCAGCTGCTGACGCTGGTGGCGATGGAGCCCCCGGCGGCCTTCGAGGCGAATTCCCTGCGCGACGAGAAGGTCAAGGTCCTGCGGGCCGTCACCCGCTTCTCCCCGGAGGACGTTCGGCGCCTCATCGTGCGCGGGCAGTACGGGCCGGGCTGGGTCGATGCCCAGCCGGTTGCGGGCTACCGCGAGGAGCCGGAGGTCGACCCCCTCTCGGAGACCGAGACGTATGTGGCGGCGCGCCTGGCCGTCGACGACTGGCGCTGGGGTGGCGTCCCCTTCTACCTGCGGACCGGCAAGCGCCTGCCGAAGCGGGCCACCGAGATCGCGGTCCAGTTCAAGGAAGTCCCCCACCGCCTCTTCCGGGACTCCTCGTCCGAGCCGGACCCGAACCTGCTGGCGATGCGGATCCAGCCGGACGAGGGGATCCTGCTGCGGTTCGCCGCCAAGGTCCCCGGCCTGGGGCTGGACGTGCGCTCGGTGAACATGGACTTCACCTACGGCTCGACGTTCGTCGTGGGCTCCCCCGACGCCTACGAGACCCTGATCCTGGATGCCCTCCTCGGCGACGCTTCGCTCTTCACCCGGGCGGACGAAGTGGAGGAGGCCTGGGGGATCGTGACCCCGATCATCGAGGCGTGGGCGGCCATGGGAGCGCCCGACTTCCCCAACTACGCCGCCGGCAGCTGGGGACCGGAGGCGGCCGACGACCTGCCGGCACGCGACGGACGACGGTGGCGAAGGATCTGAGGAGGGCGGCCGGCGCCCCGGCGACCGGCCCGCGGCAGTCCGTTGCGGACCTCGTCGGGGCGCTGCGGCAGACCGACGAGGCCGTCTTCGGCCGGCCGGTCCAGCGCTGGTCGTCGCGGGCCCGGACCGTCGACGGGATCCAGCGCGAGCTCGGCCGGATCTGGTCGGCGCCGGCCCTGGCGGAGGTCATCGGCGCCAGCGGGGAGCGCCACGTCGCGGCGCGGACCAGCGTCCTGAACCTGGTCGTGGTCGCCGGCCGGCCGGAGACCGGCGTCCACGCCGCGGCGACGATCACCCAGATGGCCGGCCGCCATCCGTCGCGCTCGCTGATCCTGACCGCGGCCGACCCGGACGGGCCGGCCTGGCTCGACGCCCAGATCGAGGCCCACTGCGTCCTGCCGGCCCCGGGCGTGGCCGAGACGTGCGCCGAGATGATCTTCGTGACCGCCGGCGGGGAGTCGGGCCGGCACCTGGCGGCGATCATCGTGCCCCTCCTGATCCACGACCTGCCGGTCCTCCTCTGGTGGCCCTCCGACCCGAGCTTCCGCTCGCACCCGGCGCGCGAGCTCCTGCCGATGGTCGACCGGCTGATCGTGGACGGCTCGGCCTGGGCCGGCGACGGCCTGGACCGGCTGGTCGAGATGGCCCACGTGGCGGGCCGCCTGGGGAACGACATCGCGGACTTCGGGCTGATCCGCCAGGCCCGCTGGCGCGAGGCGCTCGCCTCCGTTTTCGACCGGCCGGAGCTGCAGCCCTACCTCGGCTCGATCCGCGCCATCAGCGTGGACTACGCGGCGGCGGACGATGCCGACACGGCGAGGCGGACGAACGTGGTCAAGCCGGTCTACCACGTGGCCTGGCTGGCCTCGCGCCTGGGGATGACGGTCGCCGAGCCGCTCCGGTCCGTCCCCGAGGGAGGCCGGCGCGCCCGCCTGCGGCGACCTGGCGGGACGGTCGAGGTTTCGCTGCGGCCGGTCCGCTCGTCCCGGCCGGGCGGCACCACACTCCGGGTCGAGCTGGTTGCCCGGCGGCGCGGCACCACCCTCGTGGGCGACGTGACGGCCGGCGATGAGACGGTCGACGTGCGCATCCTGGAGGACGGCCGAGAGCTCCTGGCTCGCTCGTTCCTGGCGCCCCGGCAGCGGGAGGTGGACCTCCTCTCGCAGGTGATCGAGGCGGTCGGGCACGACGCGATCGGCGCCGCCACGCTCCGCCTGGCGGCGGCACTCGCGAAGGGCGGCCCCCGGACGACGGGCGAGCCGCGCCCGGCGGTGGCGGACGCGATCCAACCCGGAGGTGCAGGGTGAGCAATGGATCCGACCCGCCCGGCGGGGCCGTCCCCCGCGGCGCGGCCGTGCCGCCGGAGGCGGTCGACCGGGCGGAGCGCGGCGAGCCCGAGCTGCTGGTGCTGCCGTCTCCCGACGCAGTGGCGGCGGCCGCCGGCGAGCGGATCGCCGCGACCCTGGAGCGCGCCGCCCGCGAGCGGGGCACCGCCCACTTCGCCACGACCGGCGGATCCTCACCCATCGCGATCTACCGCCGTTTGGCCGCCCCGCCGCTGCGCGACCGCCTCCCGTGGGACCGGATCCAGGTCTGGTGGGGCGACGACCGCTTCGTCCCGCGCGACCACCCCGACTCCAACGTCCTGCCGCTCGACCAGGTGCTCCTGCGGGCGGGCGCGCGGTCCGGCCAGGCCGGCGACGGCGCCGACGGCTCCGACCTGGACGGCCCGCCCGGGGTGGACGCGGCCACGGCGCAGATGGGGGCGCCGCTCCCCGCCGCCAACCTCCATCCCTGGCCCACCCTGCAGGCCATCGGCGAGGGACGCGATGCCGACTGGTGCGCCGAGCAGTACGCCCGGGAGATGGCCGCGGCCCTGCCCGTGGATCCCGCCGGCTGGCCGATCTTCGACCTGGTCATCGTGGGCGTCGGCGAGGACGGCCACGTCCTCTCCTGCTTCCCGGGCAGTCGGGCCCTGGAGTCCGACCGCTGGACCCTGGGGATCGCCGCGCCGACGCACGTCGGACCGCACCTGCCGCGCGTCACCCTGAACCCGGCCGTCCTGGACGCGGCTCGGGCGCTCATCGCCATCACCGCGGGGCCCGGCAAGGCGGCGGCCCTGGCCGGCGTCTTCGGGCCCGTTCGCGACGAGCGGCGCTGGCCGGCCCAGCGGGCCCGCCGCCGTGGCGCGACCTGGATCGTGGATGAGGCGGCGGCTGCCCGCATCCCGCGCTGAGCCTGCTCGCCCGCCCCGGCGGCCGCGCCTGGGGCCGACGAACTCGGTCGCGGTCGCGAAGGTCGCGCCCACATGTCGCAGCCATCCGACCACCAGGGCCGCCGTCCCGCGGGCGCAAGCGGAGACCCCGCCGCCGAAGCGACGGGGCCTCCGGTCCCCCAGCACGATTGGCTCCGGCCCGGGTGGGAGGCCGGCAGCGGGGGCGGGTGATTCGGGCGTACGAGCCCTCGGCTACCTCAGCGGGCGACCGGCAGCTGCTCGCTGGTGTCGACGCTGGAGCCGGACGACGCCTCCTCCTGGCCCAGGTTGAGCAGGAAGCGGACGAACAGGCCGCCGCCGGTCAGCGCGAAGAGGACCAGCGAGACGTCGAGGATCGGCCAGGCCCAGGGATTGACCCAGTCGCCGTTGAAGGAGCTGAGGACACCCGGGATCCAGCCGAGGCCGGTGGCGTTGTTCCAGATGACCGTCTGGTCGGCGGCCTCCAGGCCGTAGATCTGGGGGACGATGTAGAGGATCGAGGAGACCACCAGCAGGATCGAGATCAGCCGGAAGGCCGCCGGGTCGTCGTCGCTGTCGCGGACCAGCTTGATGGCCAGCGCCCAGAAGAGGATGACCGTCGACAGCGGCGCCGTGATCGGCAGCCCGACCCCGATATACAGGTTCGGCATCAGGAAGATCATGCTGAGCGCGAGGGTGATCATCATCAGCCCGTCCCGGATCAGGACGTAGCTCAGCCACCAGACGTCGCCGCCGAAGCGGAGGGTGAGCGTCTGGAGGAAGCGGATCACGTACGGCCGGGCGAAGTGCAGGCTGAGGGTGAAGGCCCACAGGATCGGCAGCACGGCCGCCACGGACAGGACCATCCAGCCGGCGCCGCCCTGGGTCAGCGCGGTCGCCAGGCTGTCGGCGTTGAGGGGCGTGGGAGTCGGCATCGGTCAGCTCTCCTTACTGAGCCTGGCCGCGGACGGGCCGGCGGACGGTGGTCTGGCGCAGGTTGTAGGCGACGGCGTAAAGGCCGAGCAGGCCGACCAGGCCCGCCGAGACGTAGCAGAGCGGCAGCGACCAGGTCGTGTTCAGCGAGCTGTCGAGGATCGAGGCCAGGGTGCTCGCGCTGGAGTTGCCGAGCTGGTTGACCTGGACGCCCAGCAGGTAGGGCGCGATGTAGAGGGTGGCGCCGAGCCCGAGCAGGAGCGACTGGATGCGGTACCAGCGGAGGTCGGCGTCGCCCCGCGTGGTCAGCTTGATGACGAGGACCGCGAAGGCCGCGACGGCGGCCAGGCCGCCCGTGATCGGCAGATCCTTGGCCTTGACCACGTCGGGGTAGAAGAAGATGAAGCTGCCGAGGAAGACCTGGAGCAGCAGCACGTCCCGCAGGCCCACGTAGATGATCCACCATAGGTCGGCACCGAGCCGCAGGGTGAACTTGCGCAGGTTCGCGACCATGTAGGGGCGGGCGATGTGCAGCGCAAGGGCCAGCAGCCAGAGCACCACCAGCGCGGCGGCGATCGTTCCTTCCACGAACGCCTCGCCGGCGGCGAACAGCCCGGAGACCTGGTCGGGCGTCATCGTTGACCTCCTGCAGTGAACGGCGCCGCGGGGTGGGACGCCGGGGACGGGATGGGCGGGATGGCCGCCTGCTCGCGCGGACCGCGGCCGGCGACGACCTGGACGGACGGACAGCTGTAGACCGCATCGCAGCGGAAGCATCGCGAGGCCTCGGCTCGTGCCGCCGCCTCGTCGAAGCCCTCCTGTTCCGCCCTGAACGAGCCCGGCTGGTAGACGGGCAGGGGCGCGTGGGACCGCGCCCGGGTCGCCAGGTCCAGCCGGAGCTGCCGTTCCCGCGGGGTGGGGAAGCGGACGGCGGCCATGATCTCGGCCTCGCCGTCGCGCGCCCCCGAGAGGTACTCGTGGACCGAGCCGGCGGCTCGCCGGCCCGCGGCGACCGCGTCGATGATCGTCTTGGGCCCGGTGACAACATCGCCACCGGCGAAGACGCCGGGTCGACCCGTCGCCAGGCTGCGCGGATCGGCGGCCACGCCCGCGAAGGCGGTGACGCCGATCCCGGCACCCTCGGGCAGGATCGAGGGATCGGGCTCCTCGCCGACCGCCACCAGGACGGTGGCCACGGCCAGCTCGGTCTCGCTGCCGGGGATCGGGGCCCAGACCGTCCGGCCGTTCTCGAAGCGGCCGGTGGAGCGCTGGCGCTCGCAGCGGACGGCGACCACCGCCCCGTCGCGGGCCAGGACCTGCGTGACCACGATGCCCGTCTCGATCTGGATGCCCTCGCGCTCGGCGGCCTCGACCTCCTCCGCCTGGGCGGGCATGTCGTCCCGGCCGCGGCGGTAGAGGATGGTCACCGGGCTGGCGCCGCTGCGGAGCGCCGAGCGGGCGGCATCCATGGCCGTCGAGCCGCCACCGACGACGACGGCCGGACCGGTGAGCCGGGGGTTCTCGCCCAGGTTCACCTGCTTGAGGAAGTACGTCGCCGGGATCACGCCCTTCGCGTCGTCGCCCGGCACGCCCAGCCGGCGACTCTTGGAGGCGCCGGTGGCCAGGAAGACGGCCTTGAAGCCCTCGGCCTCCAGGTCGCTCAGGGTGAAGTCGCGGCCCATCGCCGCGTCGAGCCGGAGGTCCACTCCCAGGCGGAGGATGCGGTCGATCTCGTCGCGCAGGATCTCGCGCGGCAGGCGGTACTCGGGGATTCCGATCGCCATCATGCCGCCGGGCACCGGCATCGCCTCGAATACCGTCACCGGGTAGCCCAGGCGGGCGAGGTAGTAGGCGGCGGCCATGCCGGCCGGCCCGCCGCCGACGATCGCCACCCGCTCGGTCCGCTTCAGCGGCGGCAGGGGGATCGCCGGCAGCCGGCCGCGCTCGGTCGCGAACCGCTTGAGCGTCCGGATCGAGATGGGCTCGTCCAGGGTCCCGCGCCGGCAGGCCGACTCGCAGGGGGCGGTGCAGATCCAGCCGCAGACGGAGGGGAACGGATTGACCTCCGCCGAGACGGCGTAGGCTTCGTCGTAGCGGCCCTGGGCGATCAGGCCGACGTAGCGGCCCGCGTCGGTGCCCGCCGGGCAGGCCGCCTGGCAGGGGGCTTTCGGATCGGCGGGAGCGTCTTCCATCGTCCGCCAGACCTGCCACGGCCGCGGGCGCTCGCTGGTCCGCCACACGAACAGGGGCTCGAACGGGGAGGGATGGTCGGCCTTGAGGGCCTCACGCGTGACGGCCGAGAGCGGCTGCCAGCCCGTCTGCCCCGCCGGCTCCGGGAAGGTGATCGGACCCTGGCGCGGCGCGAGTTGGGTCTCCCCGGCGACGCCGTCCAGGCTCATCACGACCGTCGGGCACTCGCGGACGCAGATGCCGCAGCCGATGCACTCGCCGACCTGGAGTGGGTACTCCATCATCCAGCGGAACGGGGTGCCACCGGCCGCGCCGGTCTCCACGCCCGGCCGATCCGGGCGCGACATGTCGAGCGCCTGCACCGGGCAGACGTCCATGCAGACGCCGCAGTTGATGCAGCCTCCTCGATCGATCGAGATGCGATAACCCATCGACAGCCTCCGATGCTTCCTCGGCGCTGCCTAGCATCCGACCAGGGGCCGCCGGCGCAACCTGCCATGGGGCGCGAAGCCCGCCCCTCGAGGGGGTAGGCGACCGGGGGGCCGGCCGGGACCGAACCGGCCATCACAACGGGTAGGCGGGCCCTGAGCGAAGGTTCAGGTGCCGGGTGGCCGGCCCGCGGCCGCGACGATCGGCGCGATCCGCGGGCGGAGGGCACGAGCGGCGATCCGCGGCCGGGGCGATCGGGGCGCGGCCAGAGCCGGGGCCGGGGAAGCCGCCGCCGGCGCGATCAGCGCGACCGGCCGTCCGGCTCGATCTCGGGGACCAGGCCCTCGCGCACAGCCCGGGCGGCCAGCTCGGTCCGGCTCTGGGCGTGCAGCTTCTCGACGATGTTCTTGAGGTGGAACTTGGCGGTGTTCTCGCTGATGCCCAGGCGGGCCGCGATCTCCTTGTTGCGGAGACCCTGGGTGACCAGGCGGAGGACCTCGATCTCCCGGTCGGTGAGCCGCTCGGGCTCGTTGCGGGCGGGGCTGCGGCCGGCCCGCAGGAACTCGTCGATGATCCGGGCCGCGGTGGCCGGTGAGATGGCCGCCTCGCCGCGCGAGACGGCCTCCAGCATCGAGCGCAGCTGGCCCGACTCGAGGTTCTTGAGGAGGTAGCCCTGGGCCCCCGCCTTGATCGCCCGGAACAGGTCGTCCTCGTCCTCGCTGACGGTCAGCATGACGATCGCCACGGCCGGGTGGCGCTCCTTGATCCGGGCCGTGGCCTCCAGCCCCGACACCCCGGGCATCCGGACGTCCATCAGGACCAGGTCCGGCTGGACCTCGTCGACGAGGTCCACGGCCTGGGCCCCGTCGGCCGCCTGGCCGACCACGTCGTGGCCCCAGGCCGCGAGCAGCGAGGCAACGCCGTCCCGGAAGAGGGTGTGGTCGTCGACGAGCACGATGCGCATCAGGCCAACACGCTACCACCGCGCGGGTCGGAAGATGTGGCCGGTTCGGCGACCGGGCGGTCCGATTCCCCGTCCGGCGTCCCGGGGCCGCCGACCGGGGTCGCCGAGGCACCGACCGGGGGCGCCGGCGAAGCGCCGGCCGGGCCCGTCGGCACCCAGAGGCGGAGCGTGCTGCCGGTGCCCGGCACGCTCTCCCACTCGATCCGCGCGCCGATGGAGGCCGCCCGGTCGCGCATCCCCCGCAACCCGAAGGCGGGCCAGCCGCCCAGGCCCGCCTTCTCCGGATCGAACCCCCGGCCGTCGTCGGCCACGGTCACCACCAGCGCCGCGTCGCGGGCCTCCAGGTCCACCCCCACGCGGTTCGCGGCGGCGTGTTTGCGGACGTTGGTGAGAGCCTCCTGGACGATGCGGAAGACCTGGGCCTCCGCGGCCGGGCCCAGCTCCACGGCCCGAGCCGCCGGGCTGGCGGTCACGCGGGCAGCCAGCTTCGAGGCATCGGCGAACCGGGCCACGTAGTCCTCCAGGGCCCCCGCCAGGCCCGCCTCCGGCGAGATCGGGCTGGAGAGGCCCAGGATCGCCTCCCGCACATCGACGTAGACGGAGCGCGCGGCCTGGGCGAGCTCATCGAGCTGGGCCTGTGCCTCGTCCACCCTTCCCCGGCCCAGGAGCTCCTCCACGGCCTGGGATTTCGTGTTGACGTAGCCGAGCACCTGGGCCAGGCCGTCGTGCATCTCGCGCGCGATCCGCTCCCGCTCGGCGGCGATCGCCAGCGCGCGCAGGCCCTCCTGGAGTCGGGCGTTCTCCAGGGCGATGCCGGCCGTGTTGGCAAGCGAGGAGAGTGTCTCCGCGCTGCCGGGCTCGAAGGCAGTCGGGGTCCGCCGGACGGCGGCCAGCCGGCCCAGCCGCCGGTCGCCGCGCTGGACCGGCGCCACCAGCGGGGCGGCCCGGAAGGGCCGGGCAAGGAACCGGCCGACGTCGTCATCCCCGCCGTCGCCCGCCGGCAGGAAGGCCTCGGGCGGCCCGCTCGTCGCCGCCAGCAGGGGGCCCTCGGGCCGATCCAGGACCAGCAGGACCGCGTCGGCCGCGAGCAGCTGTCGCCCCGCCTCCACGATCTCGCGGAGGACGTCGTCCATCTCGACCGTCTCGCTGACGACCACGCTCAGCTGATGGAGGCCCCGGAGGGTCTCGCTCGTCTGCTCCAGCTCGCGGTTGCGGTTGCGCAGGTCGACGGTCAGGGCGTCGATCGTCCGAAAGGACCAGCGCGCCGCGAAGATGCCGACCAGGGTCACCAGCGCCGTGACCAGGATCGTATCGCGCGGGAACGGCAGCAGGGCATCCAGGGCCGAATCGCTCAGGGCCTCGACGAAGGCCAGGAAGACGATCGGCACCAGGACGACCAGCCAGCGGCCCCGGGTGAACATGGCGGACGGCTCCTCGTGGGCCGGGGCGGAGGCTGCCCCGGCCGCATTCCTCTGGAGCGGGATTGTCGCAGAAGCCCGGCCGGGACGGCAGGCTGCCGACCGGCCGCCTGCGGCTGGACGCGCTGCGTCTCGGTCGCTCGAGCGCTACCCTCTGCCGGCAGGCGTCCCCCCAGGCCGGAGTGTCCCGATGACCAACTGGCTGCTCGTGAGCTCCCCGGAGAACCTCGAGAAGACCGCCCGGATCGGCTGGACCCGGGCCGGGATGAAACGCCGGCACCGTCGGAAGTGGGAGCGCGTGGCGCCCGGCGATCGCGTCTTCCTGTACGTCACCGGGCAGAAGGCGGTCGCGGCCGCCCTGCGCGTGACGGGCTCCCCGTTCGAGTCCCACGAACCCTCTGGACCTCGGATTCGCATCCCGAGGAGGACTACCCCTGGCGCTTCCCGACGGAGCCGCTGGTCGCGCTCGAGCCGTCACGAGCGGTCCCGGCCGAGCCGCTCGCGCGCCAGATGGAGTACGCGCGGCGCTGGCCGCCGGAGCACTGGACGCTTGCCTTCCAGGGCAACGTGCACGAGCTGGGCGACGCCGACGCCGACCTCCTGGAGGCCGCCCTTCGCCGTGCCTCGGAACGGGCGCCGGCCTGATCGAGGGCTCGCCCGGTCGCCACGGCCGTCGGCGGCGCGCCTCCTTGCGGTCCCCACCGCGCGCCGGTGCGTCCGCTCTTCGCCAGCGGGGCGCCGCCCCGCTGGCGCTGTAGGGGCGCCGTCTCCGCGCCGCCCGGCCTCCGCGCGGTCCGGCCCCCGCGCCCGGCGCGCCGTCCGCAGGCTCCCGTATCATCCGCCCCGAGGGAACGCGGTGGAGGAATCGGTTCGTGCTGGATATGGGGCCCATCGGATGGATCGTCGTCGGCTTCGTCGCCGGCTGGCTCTCGGGGATCGTCGTCCATGACGATCGTCCGCGCGGCTGCCTCGCCAACGTCCTGATCGGCATCCTGGGCGGGCTCCTCGGCGGCTTCCTGGCGCGACAGCTCCACCTCGGCGACGCCCAGGGCTTCACCGGTGCGATCGTCGTCGCCTTCCTCGGCGCGGTCCTCGTCCGCCTGGTCCTGGCCGCGACCGAGCCGGACCGTCGCCGCTGACGTTCGATCGCGCTGCCCGACGCCTGGGCGGCCCGGCCCGAGCCCCCCCGGTCGGACCGGTCCCGGTCGGTTCCGGGCGGTCAGCCCCCGGCGGCCTCGGCGCTTCGGGTCCCGGCCTGCGCCGGCGACCGCAGCACCGCGGCTGCGCCGAGCCAGAGGACCAGGCCGGCCAGCCCGAAGACCGCCACCTCGCCGAAGCTGACGACGATCGCTCCGATCAGCGGCCCGACGATGCCGGCCAGGTAGAGCGGCAGCAGGACGAGGTTGAGCGTCGCCGAGCGGCGCTCGGCCGGGACCTCCGTCGCCAGCAGCCCGAAGACCATCGCCTGGATCGCCGCCGCGAACGCGGCGTAGGCCGTCGCCGCCAGGGCGAGCGCCACCAGGCTCGGCACCAGGGCCATCGTGGCCAGCGCCGCGCCGCCGAACAGCAGCGCGCCGGTCAGGACGGGCCGGAAGCCGATCCGGTCGCCCAGGCCGCCGGCCAGCGGCGAGACCGCGGCGCCGGCCAGCGCCGCCACCCCGGTCACGATGGCGATCGCCGTCGCCTGCCCCACGCCGTCGGCCGGCACGTGGAGGGCCAGGATCGGGACGTACGGGTTCGACATCTGCCGCGCCAGGTAGGCCGTCCCGAAGATGACGAAAACCCACCGGACGCGCGGATCGGTGAAGACTCCCCGCACCGCCCCGTAGGCGAGCTCCAGGACGCGGCCCTCCGGCACCACTTCCGGGCGCACCTCGCGCGAGCCGAGGCCGACCAGCGCGGCCACGGCGAGCGAGAGCGCGCTCGAGAGCAGGAAGACCGCCGCCAGGGGAGCGTGGAGGCCGTCGGTCAGGAGCCCGCCGAGGGCCGGGCCGAGGGCGAACCCGATCGGGCTGGCCGCCCCGAAGACGGCGATCGCCGTGCCGACCCGTGGCAGCGGCGTCGCGTCGCGCAGAGCCGCCAGCATGACCCCGGTGTTGCCGAGCTGGAATCCCACCAGCAGCAGGCTCAGGGCCAGCTGCCAAGGCGCCTGGCTCAGCCCGACCGCCGCGAAGACCACGGCCTCGATCAGTGAGCTCCGGATGATGACCGCCTTGCGGCTGTACTTGTCGGCCCAGACGCCCCATAGCGGCACGACCGGCAGCCCGAAGACGAAGATCAGGGCGCTGAAGAGCCCGACGAAGTGGGGGATCTCGCCGGGGGCCATGGCCATCCCCTCCAGGCGAAGCGGCAGGAAGGCGAAGACCTGGTTCATCCCCAGGCCCTCGACGAACGCGGTCACCCAGTAGAGGACGAGCAGGCGCCGCCAGTCCTCGGCAGGAGCCGGCGGCGTGGCCCGCGGGCGCGGTGGCGTGGGGAGTACCGGAGATGGGTCCGCCGGGTCGCTCTCCGTCGGACCGGACGGCAGGCGCATCAGCCAAGCCTAGCCGACCGCGGCCGCCGCCCGGGCCCGCCAGCCGCGGCGGGAGCCCGCTCCACGCTTCGTCACGCCGCGGCGATCAGAGCAATGGCGACCACCGCCAGGGCGATCCCCGCGGCGTGGACGCGGGCGACGCGCTCGCCGAGCACCAGGCGCGCCAGGACCACGGTGGTCACCGGATAGAGCGACGAGAGGACGGCCGCCACCGCGAGCGGGCCGAGGCGGGCGGCCAGCAGGAAGAGCAGGTTGCCGCCGGCGTCGAGGACCCCCGCCAGGACGACCGGTCGGAGCGTCCCCGGCGTGGGCCGCCAGGGCGGCCGCAGCACGAGGACCAGGCCGCCGAGCAGGCCCACTGAGGCGAACCTGGCGGCGGCGATCGGCCAGAGGACGCCCGCCGTGCCGACCTGGTCGATCAGCACGAAGAAGCCGCCGAAGCCGGCCCCGGCCGCAAGCGCCAGGCCGAGCCCCTGCCGGCCGCCACCCTCCTCGTCGGGCCGCGAGACCAGCAGCACCGAGACGAGGGCCAGTCCGATGCCGGCGGCCTGGCCGGGTGCCGGAGCGCCTTCGACGAGCGTCCCGAAGGCGACCGGGATCGCCGCGCCCAGGACGCCCGCGACGGGCGCGACGAGACCCATCCGCCCGGCGGCGAGACCGCGGTAGAAGGCCACCAGGGCGGTGGCGCCCGACAGGCCGGCCGCCATCCCCCAGCCGAGCTCGGCGGCCGAGCGGATCGGCTCCCCCACCGCGACCGCCGCGGCCGCCACCAGCAGCAGGCCCAGCGACTGGGAGAGCAGGACGACGCCGAGCGCCGGCATCCGGCGGCTGGCCAGGCCGCCGTTGAAGTCGGCCGCGCCCCAGGAGAGGGCGGAGCCGAGGCCGAGCCCGACTCCGCCGAGCTCCCCGCTCAGGCAGGGCCCGCGGGGGCGCCCCCCGCGGCGGCGCCCCCCGCCGGACCGGGAACCGCCGTCGTCACCGACGCCTCGGGCGACACCGCGACGGGCGCGGTCTTCCCGTCCTCTCCCGCCGGGCCGTCGTCCACCGCCGTCGGACCGGGCAGCACGACCACCGCGTCCGCCAGCTCGTCGTAGCGATCGGAGCAGGTCAGGTAGATCACCTGGAAATCGGCCGCGAGCTCCCGCAGCAGGTGCATGGCCCGGGCGGCCCGGGCGCCGTCGAAGGTCACGAACGGGTCGTCGAAGATCAGCGGCGGCCGGCGGTCCTCCGTCACCAGGCGGACCAGGCCCAGGCGAGCCGAGAGGTAGACCTGGTCAAGGGTGCCCTGGCTCAGCTGGCGGACGTCCACCCAGTCGCCGCGCTCCGGCGCAAAGACCCGGATGTCGAGCGTCCGGTCGTCCACCTGGACGCGACGGTAACGGCCGTCGCTGATCCGCGCCAGGTCGCCGCGCATTCGCTTCTCCAGGTAGCGAGTCGCCGAGCGCATCGTGGCCTGCTCGGCCGTCTCGATCGCCGCCAGGGTCAGCTCGTAGATGCGGGCCCGCCGTTGCAGGGCGGCCAGGTCCTCGCGCCAGCCCGCCAGCCGCTCCGTCTCGCCGGCAACCTGCTCGGCGTCCACCGTGTTCGCCTCGACCCGCGCGCGAGCCGCCGCCTCGTCGTCGCGGGCCCGCTCGAGGGCCGCCTCCGCCTCCCGGACCTCCACCTCGAGCCGCTCGCGGGCGCGCGCCTCCCGGGCAATCGGCCCGAGGGCCTCCAGGGCGGCCGTCTTCTGCTCGATCTCGAGGGCGGCCGCGTCCCGGAGCGGCGGAAGCGTCTCCGCCGGCTCCCGGCCGACCAGCCCCTCCAGCTGGGCCTGGAGCTTCTCAATCGCCTGAACGTGCGCCTCCTCGCGGCCGAGGAGGTCCTCCACGGCCGGGACGTCGGCCAGGCCGAGTGCCTCCAGCTGCGCCTCCGAGTCGGCCTCCTTCTCCCGCAGCTCCTGCTGGAGCTGGGAGCGGCCGCGCAGGCGGCGCGTGATCTGGTCGTCGCGGAGCTGCTTGTGGCGGCGCAGGTCGGAGGCGGACCGGCGCTGCCGGATCGCGAGATAGGAGATGATCGCACCGGCCGCCACGAGCCCCAGCCCGACCAGCCGCGTGGTCGGGTCGGCGGCCAGGACACCCCCGACCCCGAGGGCCACGGCGGCCACGCCGGCCAGCGTGAGCAGGATGCCTGCCACGGCGGTCGGCCGCCAGGTCGGCTCCGGGATCTCGATCTGGTACTCCACCTGGGCCTCGTCGCCGAGCTGGGCCCGCAGCTCGCGGATCGTCGTGTCGAGCTTGCGGAGCCGTTCCACGATCTGGCGCAGCACCGGCAGGGCCTCGGACGAAGGGTGGCTGGCGTGGAGGCGGTCGATCTCGGTCGTCACCGTGACGGCCTGGCGGTAGCGCTCGAAACGCTCCTGGGCCACCGCACGCTCCGCCGAGAGCCGCTCCGCCTGGCGGGCCTTCTCGAGCATGGATCGCCGCTCGCCGAGGTCGGCGTCCACCAGTGCCCGGCGCTCCCGGGCCTGGACCAGCGCGTCCCGATCGCGCTCCAGCTGGGCCAGGGCGGTCTCGCCGGCCCGGACGGCCGCCTCCGCCAGGCTCACCGCCGACTCGGCGACCTTGAGGCGGCCCGGGTTCTTGTCACCCTTCGCCCGGAGCAGCCGGAGGGCATCGTCGAGCTTCTTCTTGGCCCGCGACGTGCCGCGGTCGCCGCCGCTGATCGACGCCTGGAGGCGGTCGCGGAGCGCGGCCTCGTCGCGGTCCAGGTCGTCCAGCTCGTGGTGGCGGATGGAGGCCGTCGAGCGGAAGAAGGGCTCGGTCGGGATCCCGGTCAGCTCGGCCAGGGCCTGGTCGGCCAGCGTCGGGTCGGCGATCCGCTCGCCGTCGAGCTCCAGGAGGACGCGACCCTTGCCGCCCCGGAACTCCTTCTCCAGCCGCCCGGTCCGGACCCCGTCCAGCTCCTCCTGGAGGAACTCCAGGCGGACGCTCGGCCGGGCATCATCGGCGCCGCCCCAGGGGCGGAGGCCGTCCAGCTCGGCACCGGTCGCGGTGACCTTCCGGAAGAGGGCCAGCTCCAGCGCCCGCTGGAGCGTCGACTTGCCGGCCTCGTTGGGCCCGCGGACGACGGTCAGACCGGGATCGAGGGCCAGGTCCAGGTCCCGATGCAGGCTGAGGTCGCGGACCTGGAGCCGGGTGATCCTCAAAGCGTCACCTCGCGGCCCTCGAGGAGGTGGCGTCCCAGGCGCAGCACCTCGCGGAGGTCCGCCGCCTCCCCGTCGGCGCCGGACCCGTCCGCCTCGGCGATCCGGGCCTCGAGCCCGCGCACGAACGCCCCGGCGATGGTGTCGGGTGGCGGGAGCTGGCCGTCCGGCAGGGCCGGCACCCAGGCATCCCGCAGCCGGATCCGGAGGAAGCGCGGCACGAGCTCGGTCTCGACCTCCTCGGGTCGCAGGTCCAAGCCGTCCGGCAGCAGGCCGGAGAGGCGCACGTCGAGGACGAGGTCGGGATCGGCAAGGGCGGCGAGGCGCTCCACCAGGGCCGGCTGGCTGGCGACCGTCGCCACGTCAACCTCCAGCCGCTCGAACCGGGTCCGCCCCACCGTCCGCTCCTCGACCTCGACGTGACGAGCGCCCTCGCGCCGCTCGAAGGTCACCAGGAGCGCCTTGCCGGCCCGATCCTGGTCCACGGCGACCGGCTCCGGCGCGCCGCTGTAGGCGTAGACGACTTCGCCCGCCGACCCCCGCAGGACGGAGTGCCAGTGTCCCAGGGCCAGGTAGTCGAGGCCGGAGGCCGCGATCTCGTCGCGGGTGAAGACCACCTCGTCGCCCTCGGTCCGGCCGGGGATGGCAAGCGCCCCGTGGATCAGGCCGATCCGCCACGTGGCGCGGTCCTCGGCGCCGGCATTGAAGTCCACCAGCGGGCTCCGCGGGGCCCGCCGTGTGGCGAAGACGCGGCCGTAGACCACGGCGTCCAGGCTCGGCAGCAGGACCTCCGGGCGCTCGGGCGTGAGGACGGTCAGGAGGTCGCTGCCGGCGGCGAGGCCCGCCAGCCGGGCCAGGTCGTAGGCGCGATAGACGGAGGCGCCGTCGTAGACGTCGTGGGTGCCGGGGATGATCACCGTGCGGATGGTCGCGTTGGCCAGCCGCTTCAGCTCGGCCGCGACCCGCTCCACGGAGCGCGCCGGCTGGGTGTTCGAGTCGAAGAGGTCACCCGCGATCAGGAAGAGGTCGACCCTCTCCTGGAGGGCCAGGTCGATCGTCGCGCGGAAGGCGGCGAACTGGCGCTCGCGCTGGGCCGCCGCCTGGTCGCCCAGGTCGGTGTGGCGAGCCCCCAGATGGACGTCGGCCGTATGCAGAACGCGCAGCATGAGCCCCTCGAGGCACCTCCAGCTCGTCCCGGACCGCCGGGCCCCGCTCCCTTCGACCACGCTCGCCACTGGACGCGCTCGAGGGCGGCGCGGGTCGCCGAGGGACCGGGGCGCCTCCCGAACCGGCCGCATTGTGACAGGTTCGCGGCTCGCCCGGGTCAGCCCCTGCCGTCGGCCGACCGCAGGGCCCGGATCGGGGCGCCGGCCGCGGGGCCGGAGCGGCGCCCTCGGGCCGACCGCAGGGCCGGAATCGAGGCCTGTCGGCGGGACGCCGGCCGGCGCACGCCCAGCCAGCCCCGGCGGTGAAATGTCCGAGACCATGCAACGCCCGAGCCGGACGCCGGTGCTATCCTCGGCACCCTCACCGGTGTGCCCCAGCAGGGACCTACGGCATCGGAACTGGGGCGCAACCCGGGCTCTCCCCCTCCATGGCGCTCCTCGATCCGAAGCCGCCCTCCACGGGCCGCCGACGAAGACTGCGAGTGGACCGGGGAGGAGAACGTGACCTATACGGATCGAACGCTGACCTGCGTCGACTGCGGAGTGGAGTTCATCCACTCCGCCGCCGACCAGGAGTACTACGCCCAGAAGGGCTTCGTCTCCGAGCCGAAGCGCTGCGCGAGCTGCCGAGCCAGCCGACGGGCGACGCGGGACTCGGGCGCCGACATCCAGGAGATCGGGGGCCCGCGCGGCTACGAGCGAGGCGGCGAGCGGCCGGCCCGCGAGTACTTCGCCGTCGTCTGCTCCCGCTGTGGCAACCAGGCCCAGGTGCCGTTCCGGCCGCGGATGGACCGGCCGGTCTACTGCTCGGACTGCTTTCGCCAGGTGAAGGCCGACTGACCCCCGCTCCGGCGCCGGAGCCCGGGAAGCCGCTCCGGCACCGGGGGCGCGGTCGCCGTCCGGGGCCGTTCTCCTGCTCACGGCCCGGCCGGAGCGCGGCACCACGGGACTCGCGCCGGCCGGCTCGGGCGAGCCTTCGGCCGGCCACCTGGCGCGGCACAACCGATCAGCCCGTCCCGGCCGACAGGAAGAGGGGAACCGCCCCTTGATCCTCCCGGGCCGGCCGCCTAGCCTCGCCTCGATGCCTGCCCATGCGTTCCTCGGGCGTCCGGGCCCGCTCCGCCGTCCAGACGATGCGCGGCCGCGGCACATCGCGGACCCGAGCCCGACGACGATGCCCGGAGCTCTCCGATGAGCGGGCGGCCGGGCGGGGCCTCCCGATCCGGCGCCCGCTCCGGATGCCTTCCGGCCCGGTGAGCGGCGACGACGGGGCCAACCCAGCGCCGCTCCGGGGCCGCCGCCCGGGGCTGGCTGCCCGCGTCGAGGATTGGCTCCTCGTCGGCTGGGTCGCCCTCGCCGCGCCGCTGCTCAGCCGGACAGAAGGCGGGGCCGGTCCGTTCGACGGAGGCCAGCCGGTCCAGGGCGGCCTGCGCCTCCTCGCCGTGGGGCTCGCCCTCGCGGCGCTGGTCGCCCGGCGCACCGCCGGGCCCGGCGCCACGGAACCGTCCATCCTGCAGCGCGGGGCCGTCGGTCCGCTCGTCGGCGGGCTCCTGCTCATCGCCGGCGGCGGCTGGGCCGCCCTGGGCGGAGCGCCGGAGGCCGCCACGACGCTCCTGCTCGGAGCCGCCGCCGCGGTGGCGGTGGCGATGCGACGGCTGGTGCCGCCGCTCTCCGTTCGGACCCGCCGGGCCCTCGTGACGCCGTTCATCCTGGTCGCCGGCGGCCTCTTCTGGCAGATCATCGACGCCGTCGTCGGTGGAGCGGGCGGTGCCGCATTCACGGTCGCCGCGTTCAGCGACCGGACGACGGCGCTTGCCGCCGGCGGATTCTTCATCCTCTTCTCGGGCGTCTACTACGCCATGCTCGTGTACGCCCCCCGGCAGGTGGTCGAACACGAGGGCGGGGCCCTGGCCTGGCTCTTCCGCTACGCGACCTTCGCCGTCGGCGTGGTCTTCGGCCTGGGCTGGCTGCGCGCCGTCGGCGGGTAGGCCGGATCCTTCGACCGGGGACCTCCGGCGGGCGGGCGACCCGCGGACGGTGCGCGCAGTTGACGGGCAGTGCCCGTGGCGTGGACGATCGGGCGGCATCCACCGCAGCGGAGTCCTCGTGACCGATCGCTTCCCCGGCTCCCCGCGGCCCGTCCCGTCCGTCGACGGCGATCTCCGCGACTGGGACGCTCGAACGTACGACCGCATCGCGGACCCGATGGCGCGCTGGGGCGCCGACGTGCTGGGGCGGCTGGACCTGGAAGGCGACGAGCGCGTCCTCGACGCGGGCTGCGGGACCGGCCGTGTCACCGAGCAGCTGGTGGAGCGCCTGCCCCGCGGCCGGGTGGTCGCCCTGGACGGCTCGCCGGCCATGCTCGCCGAGGCCCGGCGCCGCCTCGGCCGGTTCCTCGACCGCGTCGAGTTCGTGGCCGCGGACCTCGGCCGGCCGCTGCCGGTCGCCCCGCCGGTCGACGCGCTCCTGTCCACGGCCACCTTCCACTGGGTCCTCGACCACGACGCGCTCTTCCGGAACCTGGCCGCCGGCCTGCGCCCCGGCGGGCAGCTGGTCGCCCAGTGCGGCGGGGCGGGCAACATCGCTGCCGTCCTCGAGGCCGCCCGGGAGACCGGCGAGGCGTGGCCCGGGCCCTGGGTCTTCCCTCGCCCGGCGGAGACGCGCCGTCGGCTGGAGGCGGCCGGTTTCGTCGAGGTGCGGACCTGGCTTCAGCCCGAGCCGACGTCGCTCGAGCCGGGTGAGCCGCTCGAGACGTTCCTGGCCGCGATCGTCCTCCGGGAGCACCTGGCTCGGCTCAGGCCGGCGGAGGGCAGAGCGTTCGTCCGGGCCGTCGTGGGCCGGCTCGCCCGGCCGGAGATCGACTATGTCCGCCTCAACATCGTCGCCCGCCGAGGCGGCCGAGCGCCGCCGGCCGAGCGCCGAACCAGCCGAGCGCAGCGGCCGTCCGGCGGCTTCCGGCAGCGACCGGCGGCCCAGCGCCGACCCTCATGGGCGGCCGGCCTGCCCAGGGCGGAACTCCGGCCGCGACCGATTTCGTCGCCGGTTTCGTCGCCGCGAGACACCCCTCGATCGGACAGGGCCGCAGGGGCCCGCCCGCCCCCGGACTTCGGGACCTTCGCCCCTTCCGGGCAGACGGTCCGCCCGGCGAGGATGCGACTGCGGCCGGCCGTCCGGACAGCGGGTCCGGGCTGCCACCGACCCGGCCGATGAAGGAGCGTCATGACCCGCGTCCTCGTCGTCCACCACGATGTGGACATCGCCGACCAGGAGGTCGATTCGCTCCGCCGCGCCGGGTACGAGGTCGTGGAGTGTGTCGGGCCGACCGGCGCCGGGCGTCCCTGCCCCGTCCTCCGCGGCATGTCCTGTGCCCTCGCCGACCGTGCCGATGTCCTTGTCTACGACGTCTGGGCCAGCGGAGCGACGGGGGGCGGGGCGCAGCTGATCGAGCATCTGCGCGAGCAGTACCCCGACAAGCCGATCGTCCTGACCTCGCCGGGCCTCGAGCCGGAGTGGGCGGAGTCAGAGGGGATCTACGGGGTGACCACGCTGCTCGGCACGCCCACCCGGGAGCGACTCCTGGAGGCGATCGAGCGCGCCATGGGCGGCGTCGCGATCTGACGCCATCCGCCGGCCGGCGCGGGTCCGCCGGCCGGCGCCGATCCCGGTCGGTCCGAGCCTAGACCGCGTGCGGCTGGCGGGCCGCCGCCACGATCGGCCGCAGCAGCTCGCGCAACCTCGGCCCCTCGACCTCCTCGAGCTCGTAGCGCACCCGGACGATCGGCTTGTTCAGCTTCAGCACCCGCGTCAGGTCGATCGGCGTCCCCGAGAGGACCAGCTCGGCCGGCATCGCGTTGAGCGTCGCTTCCAGGTCGCGGACCTGGGCATCGCCGTAGCCCATCGCCGGCACCAGCCTCTGGAGGTCCGGATAGGCCCGCAGGACCTTGGCCAGGCTGCCCACGGCATACGGCCGGGGATCCACGATTTGGCGGGCCATGAAGCGCCGGGCCGCCACGATGCCCGCGCCGTAGGTCATCCCGCCGTGGGTGAGCGTCGGGCCGTCCTCGACCACCGCCACGCTCTTGCCGACGACGTCGCCGGTGAGGGCCAGGGCCGAACGGGCCAGGACGATGCGGGCCCCCGGGTTGACGTCCTCGATCGCCTCCCGGACATCCTTGACGACCGCCAGCTCCGCCGAGTCGATCTTGTTGATGATCACCACGTCGGCCATCCGGAGGTTGGTCTCGCCCGGGTGGTAGCGGAGCTCGTGGCCGGGCCGCAGGGGGTCGGCCACCACCACGAAGAGGTCGGGTCGGTAGAAGGGGAAGTCGTTGTTGCCGCCGTCCCAGAGGATCACGTCCGCCTCGGTCTCCGCCTGGCGCAGGATCGCCTCGTAGTCGACGCCGGCGTAGAGGACCCGCCCGGCGTCAAGGTGGGGCTCGTACTCCTCCCGCTCCTCGATCGTCGTCTCGTACCGGTCCAGGTCCGCATAGGTCGCGTAGCGCTGGACGCGCTGGGCGACCAGGTCGCCGTAGGGCATCGGGTGACGGATGACGACCGGCCGCAGGCCGGCCTCCGCCAGCAGGGCGGCCAGGTAGCGCGTCGTCTGGCTCTTGCCGGCCCCCGTGCGCACCGCCCCGACGGCCACGAGCGGCCGGCTGCTGCGGATCATGGTCCGCTTCGGGCCGAGCAGGGCGAAGTCGGCCCCCCGGGCAAGGACCCGCGACGCAACGTGCATGACGGTCTCGTGCGAGACGTCGCTGTAGGCGAAGACGACCTCGTCGATCCGCTCGTCGGTGATCAGCTGCTCGAGCTCCGCCTCCGGGACGATCCGGATCCCGGCCGGGTAGCGCTCGCCCGCCAGCTCCGGCGGGTAGCGTCGGCTCTCGATGCCCGGGATCTGTGTCGCGGTGAAGGCGACCACCTCGACCGACGGGTCGTCGCGGTAGACCACGTTGAAGTCGTGGAAGTCGCGCCCCGCGGCGCCCATGATCACGACACGCTTCACGTCCACGGTGCGCACCAACCTCGGACGCCCGCAGCCCCCGGCGCGGACATCGCTGACTGGCCGCGCCGGCCCGATGCGGGGGGCTGGCGGCCGTACGACTCTGCCGCGGCGCCCGACACCCGGTCGAGGGCCGACCGGCCTGTCGCTGCGGGCCGGGCGGGCCGCGGCCCCGGCGTGCGCCGGGCCGTCTCGGGAAGGGTACGCTTCGCGACGATGCCCGTCCTGGACGCCGCGCTCCTCGGGTTCCTCGACGCCGCCCGGCGGGCCGTGCTGGCGACGATCGGCCCAGGCGGTCGACCGCGACCGCTGCCCGTCTGCTTCGCGGTGGCCGGGGACGCGATCTGGACGCCGCTCGACCTCAAGCCCAAGCGCGGACTCGATCCCCGCTCGCTGGCCCGCGTCCGGGACGTGCTCGCCCGGCCGCAGGTCGCCCTCCTGGTCGATCGCTGGTCCGAGGACTGGGCGGACCTGGCCTGGCTTCGCGTCGAAGGCACGGCCGACCTGATCGAGCCCGGCGGGGCGGGCCACATCGCCGCGGTCGCCGCCCTCCGGCAGCGCTACCCGCAGTACGCGACGCAGCCGCTGGAGGGGCGGCCGCTGATCCGGATCCAGCCGACGCGCGCTCTCGCCTGGGGCCGCGTCGCCGAACGCGGCTAGCTCGTCAGCCGGCGCAGCAGCCGCTTCAGCTCGGCGATCGTCTCCGGGTCGTCCTCCGCGTCGAGCATCAGCCGGAGGCCGGCGAGCACGAGCCCCAGCTCCTCCGGCGTCAGGCGAACCAGCACGACCTGCTCGTCCGCCTGCTCGGTCTCCAGGTCGGTCATCATGCGGCCTCCGCGGCGCTGGCTCCGATGGTCGCAGCCTACCGCCGCCCCGACGCACAGGGCAGTGCCGTTCGCCCCTGCCCGAGGCGGATCGGACGGACCGCCCCGTGGGCGGCGTCCCGGTCGCCGCGGGGCGGAGCAGCCGATCGGCCGGCTATCCTTGATCGGCGCTCACCCCAGGCGGAGGAGGTCGCCCATGGCACTGACGTTCGGCTACGGGCTGATCAGTTGCGAGCGGCACCCGGCCGTGCCCGGGCGGACCGCGGTGGAGCTCTACCAGGAGGCCCTCCGGCTGGCGGAGGCGGCCGAGCGGCTCGGCCTGGACACCGTGTGGACGACCGAGCACCACTTCGTCGACAGCGACTACCTGCCGGCGCCGCTCACGATGGCGGCGGCGATGACGGCCGTGACGCGCCGGATCCGGGTCGGGACCGGGGTTGCCCTGGCCCCGCTCTACCAGCCGGTCCGGCTGGCCGAGGAGGCGGCGACCATCGACCTGCTCGGTGAGGGCCGGTTCGTCCTGGGCCTGGGCCTGGGCTGGTCCAAGGTCGAGTTCGCCGCCTTCGGTGCGGAGCGCGCCCGGCGCGGGCGGGCCCTCGAGGAGATCTTCGACATCCTGCGCCAGGCCGCGGCCGACGACGTCGTGCACCACCACGGCCCGATCTACGACGTACCGGAGGTGAGCATCCGCCCGAAGCCGGCGCGCGGCCGGCTGGCCATCTGGGTGGGCGCGGAAGCCGAGCCGGCACTCCGGCGCGCCGCGCGGCTCGCCGACGGCGTGTTCGTGATGCAGGCGCCGCTGGACGAGTTCCGGGCGGACGTCGCGATCGTCCGGGACGAGCTGGAGCGGAGCGGACGCGATCCGGCGACGCTGGCCCTGGCGACGTACCTGACGGTGCTCCCCCAGGAGGGACAACGCGACGCATGGGACGAGTTCGGGGAGCTCGTCCTGCACACGCAGTGGAAGTACCTGGACATGGGTCGCTCCGCCCGCCGGACGGGCCAGCCGATGCCGCCCCGCGGCGAGCTCCCGGACGGCGTCGCGGACCGACTGCGCGCCACCACGGTCGCCGGTTCACCGGAGGCCTGCGCCGACCGCATCGCCGCCTACCGGGAAGCGGCCGGGGGCGACCTCCACGTCATGGCCAGGAACTACCTGCCCGGCCTCTCGGCGGCCGGCCAGGCCGACCTCCTGGAGCGCTTCGCGAGGACGGTCGTGCCCCTGCTCCGCTGAACGTCAGAGGCGCGGATCGGTGCCCGTCCGGGCGATCCGGAGCGGCGGCATGGAGCGACGCTCGGCCTGCATCCGCTCCTCCGCCAGGCGGGCGGCCGTCGCCAGGTCACCGGTCCCGTTCGGGCTGGCCCAACCGACGGAGAGCCGCAGGGCGACGGCGCCGGATTCGAGCCAGCGATCGCAGGCGGAGCGGACCCGCTCGACGTAGTTGATGGCCTGGACTTCGTCGGTCTCCGGCAGCAGGACGGCGAAGCGGGCCCACGCCACGCGGGCCACCCGGTCCGAGGCCCGTGCCTCGCGGCGGAAGGCGTCCGCCACCGCCGGGATGACCCGCCGTGGCGGTTCCGAGCCGAAGCGCTCTGCGAGCCGGTGGAGGCCGTCGATCTCGGCCACGACCGCGGTCACCGGCCGGCGGTAGCGCTGCAGTCGGTCGTTCTCCTCGCGCAGCCGCCGCTCCCAGCCGAGGGGCCCCTCGAGCCCGGTCAGGGGGTCGAGCAGGCCCTCCGGGGCGAGCCGCGTCTCATCGTCGAGCGGAGCCCCGTCGTCGAGCGGGGTCGGATGGCCGACCGGGGTCTCCAGCGGGGCCGGCATTGCGTCGGGCTCGACCGGCCCGGCCTCCAGGCTGGAGAGGAACGCCTCGATCGTCCGGCCGGCGTGCGGATCGTGTGGCATGACGACGGGGAAGCGGCGCGCGATCTCGTCGGTGGGCCGGGGTTCCATCTCTGTCGCGAAGGTCTCCTCCGGGCTGTCGAAGTCGTCGGCGCTCGGCGCGGCCGTCTCGATTGCTCCGGGTGGGGCGGCCTCTCGCGAGAGGATGGTGGCCGACGGCTCGGCGGGCGTCAGGTCGACCAGCCGCCGCGACGGACCGGAAACGGCCGGTGACGCCAACGGCGGCCACTCGGGAGGCCGGGCGGTCGCGCGCTCGGAGAGGCGCCGGCCGCGGATGGCCGGCGCGACCAGGACCGCGAGCATCAGGGCCACGTTGGCCACGATGGCGATGGTCAGAACCGTGACGAGGGGCTCGACGGGCACTCGCGTTCGCCGACTTCCGGGCAGGGACCAGGAGCCCTGCCATCGATCTCGGCCCCCGAGTCTAGGTGGGCCGGGTCCCAGCGGCGATAGCCCGAAGGTCCTACCCTGGGCCTCCGGACTCTCCGGCCGCCGTGGGGCCCGTCCGGCGCACCTGGGCTTGCGCCGCATCCGGGCGCCCGCCACCATGAGCCGGTGGAGGACCTGCGAACGCCGACCCGGCCCCTCCCCGGCGCCGGCGGCCCGGGCGACGGTTCCGTCGGACTCGGGCCGCCGGCGCCGCTGCCGGACGCCCTCTCGGCACCGCCGCCGCCGGTCCCGACCGTCCGCTTCGTCGACCCGGCCGAGCTCGCACGGCCCATGACCGTCGAGCCGGTCACGCTCGAGGGCCGCGTCGTCCGCCTGGAGCCACTCGGCCCGGACCACCTCGACGGCCTGGCCGAGGTGGCCCTCGATCCCGCGCTCTGGACCCTCACGGCCGCCCGGATCCACTCCCGCGAGGATCTCGACCGCTGGCTGGCAGACGCCGTGCGGGGCCGCGAGGCCGGCACCGAGCTGCCGTTCGCCACGATCGATCGGGCCTCCGGCCGGCCAGTCGGGAGCAGTCGCTACCTGAACATCGACCGACGCAACCGCCGGCTGGAGATCGGCTGGACCTGGGTCGCCCCCGCCTGGCAGCGGACCGCCGTCAACTCCGAGGCCAAGCTGCTGATGCTCGAGCACGCCTTCGAGCGGCTGGGCTGCCATCGCGTCGAGTTCAAGACGGATTCCCGGAACGAGCGGTCGCGCCGGGCCCTGCTCCGCATCGGCGCCCGCCAGGAGGGGATCTTCCGGAACCACGTGGTGATGCCGGACGGCCGTCTCCGACACTCGGTCTACTTCAGCATCACCGACGAGGAGTGGCCGGCCGTCGCCGCGGGGCTCCGGGCCGGGCTCGCGCGCGGGCGCTGACCGCGGGACGGCGGACGGACACGCCTCGTGGCACACTCGGCGCGGCGTCCCGGGGCCGAAGCGCCGGCCGTCGAGAGGAGCCGTGGCATGCCGTTCCGGACCATCATCGAGCCGTTCCGCATCCACAGCGTCGAGGCGATCGACTTCCCGACCGCCGAGCAGCGCGAGGCCGCTCTCCGCCGGGCCGGCTACAACCTCTTCAACCTGCAGGCCGACGAGGTGATCGTCGACCTGCTCACCGACTCCGGGACGGGCGCGATGTCGAGCCGGCAGTGGGCCGGCATGATGATGGGCGATGAGTCCTACGCCGGCAGCCGCTCCTTCTACCGCTTCCGGGGCGCGGTCGCGGAGCTGACCGGCTTCGCCGAAGTGATCCCCACCCACCAGGGCCGGGCCGCGGAGCGGATCCTCTTCGAGGTGGCCGTCCACCGCGGCGACGTGGTGCCGAACAACACCCACTTCGACACGACCCGGGCCAACGTGGAGCACCAGGGCGGCGAGGCGCGCGACCTCCTCTGCCCCGAGGGGCACGACCCGGCCCTCCTGGCCCCCTTCAAGGGCAACGTGGACATCGCCGCGCTGGAACGGACGATCGAGGAGGTGGGCCGCGAACGGGTCCCCCTGGTGATGGTCACCGTGACCAACAACTCGGGGGGCGGCCAGCCCGTCTCGATGGCCAACCTGCGGGCGGTCCGCGCCGTCTGCGATCGGCACGGCATCCCGCTCTTCCTCGACGCCTGCCGCTTCGCCGAGAACGCCTGGTTCGTCAAGACCCGCGAGGAGGGCTACGCCGAGTGGACGCCAGGCGAGATCGCGCGAGAGATGTTCTCGCTGGCCGACGGCTGCACGATGTCCGCCAAAAAGGACGGCCTGGCGAACATCGGCGGCTTCCTGGCGATGAACGACGCGAAGCTGGCCGCGGCCTGCCGCAATCTGCTGATCCTGACCGAGGGCTTTCCGACCTACGGCGGGCTGGCCGGCTACGACCTGGAGGCGATCGCCCAGGGACTTCACGAGGTGGTCGACCCGCTCTACCTCCAGTACCGCATCCGCTCCACGGCGTACCTGGCCGAGAAGGTGGAGGCGGCCGGCATCCCGCTCGTCCGGCCGGCCGGCGGCCACGCCGTCTACCTGGACGCGAAGGCCCTCCTGCGGCACCTGGCGCCCGACCAGTACCCCGCCCAGTCGCTGGCCGTGGAGCTCTACCGGGAGGGCGGCGTCCGCGGCGTCGAGATCGGCTCGGTGATGTTCGGCAGGCCCGGCGCCGGGCCCGGCGGGACCGAGCTGCCGGCCGAGATGGAGCTGGTCCGCCTGGCAATCCCGCGCCGGACCTACACCCAGAGCCACATCGACTTCGTGGCCGAGGTGGTCCTGGCGGTGGCGGCCCGGGCGAGCTCCCTGCCGGGCTACCGGATCGTCGAGCAGGCGCCGTGGTTGCGCCACTTCACGGCTCGCTTCGAGCCGCTCGCCTGACGGAGCGCCCGGTGCTCGGTGCCGCCCACGCCCGGCGCGCCGCTCCCGCGGCCGGCGACCCGGCCGTCCGCAGCTGGCGCCTGACGCGGCCCCTGGACCTGGTCCTGACCCTGGGCCCGCTCCGCCACGGGACGGGCGATCCCACGATCCGTCTCTCCCCGGGCGCAGCCTGGCGGGCGACCCGGACCCCGGATGGTCCCGCCACCGAGCGGGCGGAGCTCCGTGACGACGTGGTCCGCGTCGCCGCCTGGGGACCCGGCGCCGGCTGGGCCCTGGAGGCGGCACCGGACCTCCTCGGCGAGGCGGACGACGCGTCGGCCTTCACCCCCCGCCGCCCGCTCCTGGCGGCCCTTCACCGCCGGATGCCGGGCCTGCGCCTGGGCCGGAGCCGGGCCGTCGTCGAGGCACTGGTCCCGGCGATCCTCGAGCAGAAGGTGACCGGCATCGAGGCGCGGGCGGCCTACCGGCTTCTCCTGCGGACCCGGGGCGAGCCGGCTCCCGGTCCCGGGGCCGCGCTCGGCCTGCGGGTGCCGCCCTCGGCCGCCGAGCTGGCCGGGCTGCCCTCCTACGCGCTGCACCCGCTCGGCCTGGAGCGGCGGCGGGCCGAGACGCTGCGCCGGAGCTGCGCCAGGGCCGACCGCCTGGAGAGCCTGCTGGCCCTGGCGCCGGCCGAGGCCCGGGGCCGCCTGATGGCGCTCCCGGGGATCGGACCCTGGACGGCGGCCGAGGTCGGCCTGCGCGCCTTCGGCGACGCCGATGCCGTGAGCGTCGGCGACGCGCACCTGCCGGACCTGGTCGGCTGGCTGCTGGCCGGCGAGCCCCGTGGCGACGACGCGCGGATGCTCGAGCTGCTGGCGCCCTGGGCCGGCCAGCGGGCGCGCGTGATCCGGCTCCTGGAGGCCTGCGGCCTCCGCGAGCCGCGCTTCGGCCCACGACTCGCGGCCCGCCGGATCGCGCGGTTGTGAGCCCGCGGCGCCCGGGCCGGACCACCCCGGATCCCCTGTCGACGGCGCAGGTCGTGGCCCTCCTGGACCTGCAGCCGCACCCTGAGGGCGGCTGGTACCGCGAGACCTGGCGCGCCGCCGCGCCGGCCGCGACGCGGGGCGCCGGCAGTGCCATCTACTACCTCCTGGCCGGGCCGGCCTCCCGATGGCATCGCGTTGATGCGGCCGAGACTTGGCACTTCTACGCCGGCGGCTCGGTGGAGCTGGCGGTCTCGACCGACGGCCGTCGAACCGAGACCCTCCGGCTGGGGCCGGACCTGCGGGCAGGCGAGCGTCCCCAGGCCGTCGTCCCCGCCGGCGCCTGGCAGCGGGCGCACGCGCTCGGCACCTGGAGCCTGGTCGGGTGCACGGTGTCGCCGGCCTTCGTCTTCGAGCGCTTCGAGCTGGCTCCGGATGGCTGGGAGCCGCGTCAGGGCGGCGCGACCGGATCCACCGGCGCAGCCGGATCCACAGGCCCGGGCGGATCGACCGGACCCGCGGGCCCGGGCGGATCGACCGGCTCCAGGCGGTAGTAGACCCCCACCGCGGCGACGTGCCGGCGGGCCAGCCAGTAGATGACGTTGCCGGGGAACGGATGCTGGCGCCAGGTGGAGCGGATCACCCGGTCACGTTCCGGACCGGGCGCCAGTCGGACCGCCCGGACCGTCCTCGGCGCGGCCCCCGGGAAGGAGATCTCGCCGGTCCCGGCCGCCTCCAGGTTGCGCGTCCAACCCGTCGCCCCGTTGGGGTGGCCGAGGTAGAAGACGCTCTCCACGTGGAGCAGGCCGAGGAAGAGCCGGCGGGGACGGCCGCTGCGGCGGCCCACCACCTCGAGGCCGATCGTGTTGCCGACGCCGAAGCGGCGCCACCAGGCCGCGATCAGCGGATCGCCCAGCCGCAGCAGGCGGTAGAAGCGGGGGAAGAAGCCGGTCCACGACGGTCGCACGTCGCCACCATAGCCGCGGCGGCAGGTGCGTGTAGCGCGCCGGCCCGTTGCGCCGGTGCCGGCGAAACCTCCGTGGTGGCAAGCTACGACCATGCTCCGACCATCCCTCATCCTCGTTGCGGCGGCCCAGGCGGCCGACGCCGCCACCTTCGCCATCGGGGTGCACTTCGTCGGGATCGGCGCCGAGCTCAATCCGCTCACCCAGGCGGCCTATCGCGCCGACGGACTGGGCATGGCGCTCGCCCTCAAGGTGGCCTTGGCGGTCGCTCTCCTCTCCCTCGTCGCCCTGATGCGCTATGCGCCCCGCTGGAACCTGCGGCTGGCGGTGGCCATCGCAGCGGGCCTCGGCCTGGCCGGGGCGATCGGCAACACCCTGGCCGCGGCGCCGCACCTGATCCGCCTCGCCTGACAGGCCCGCCGATGGCCTCGCCCGCCGGGGGCCGGCACCGGAGTCCGGGCTGCGAAGTCGGGCCGGCGACGATGCCCGGCCGAGCGCCCGGTTTCGGCGGGAATCGGGCGCGTCTGCTAGGATTCTCGGTCCCAGCATCCGCATCGAGTGGCGCGCTCGGTCTGCCCAGCAGCATGGTTCCGCCCGGCCGGCGACGGGGAGTCGCCAGTAGGCGGGGTCGTGATTCGCCGGTCGGGTCCGCGCCGTTCCGAGTGGGGTGCTCCGCCGGTCGACCGAGGGCAGCGCGGACCGCGGAGGCAGGAAAGGGGTTGACGGGGCCCGGAGCAGGGAGGCGACGATGGCACGTCCGCCGCGAGGCGTGGTGGTCCAGGCGGGAGCGCGAGCCGTGAAGACCCACGTGATCGAGGAGTACAAGGCCCGCGCCAAGACCGTCCGCTGCGAGTGCGGCTGGTTCGGCAACCAGGACGATTTCGCGATCCACCGCCGCGAGGTGGGGGCGACGCAGTCCTAAGAACCGCGCAGGAGCCGCGTGGCGACCGGCACGGTGCCGCCGCAACGATCGGAGAGCACTCATTCCGACGCCGGGGCCCCGCCCCGGCGTCGTCGTCTCTGCGGCAGCCCGAGTCGGGGGTCCGCAACGATCGGCCGTGCGGGCGCGGGTGAACGGCGGTCGGCGCGTGGACGGCCGCCGCGCCCGCGTGGCAGACTCGGCCTGCCGGGCGGACGCGTCACCCGGGGCGAGGAGGTGTCGAGGTTGCCTGACCGCTCCCTGTCCAACGTTCCGCCGGTGACGTCCACCGCGGCGGTTCCGGACGGCGCGCTCCCCCCGGCGGCGCTCCCGGCCGCGCCGACCGCGCTCCCGAACGGCGCCCTCCCTCCAGCCGCGGCGACTCCGCCGGCCTCGCTCCGCGTGCTCGCCGAGTACCCCGACCTCCGCTATCGAGACGTCTTCTGGCCCGGCCGCGACTACGAGGACCTCTGCGACCGGCTCGCCCTGCGCTCCCTCCTGCGGCCGGCCGGGGAGCGACTGCTGGACGTGGGGGCCGGCTTCGGCCGGCTGGTCGACGAGTACGGCGGCTACCGGGCGGTCGTCCTGCTCGACGCCTCCGAAGCCCACCTGGCGGCCGCCCGCGAGAGGTTCGCCGGGGTCCGACGGGTGGCCGTCGTGGCCGGCGATGCGGCCCACCTGCCCTTCCCGGACGCCAGTTTCGACGCCGTCGTCTGCGTCCGGATGGTCCACCATCTGGCCGATCCACCGCCGGTCATCGCCGAGCTCGGGCGCGTCCTCCGCCCGGGCGGCGAGCTCGTGCTCGAGTTCGCGAACAAGCGCAACCTCAAGGCCGTGCTGCGGTTCCTCGCCCGCCGCCAGGCGTGGTCGCCCTTCGCGCCGGGATCAGCCGCCTACCGCACGGCGCACTTCGACCACGCGCCGCGGGACGTGCGGCGATGGCTGCGCTCGGCCGGCCTCCAGGTCGAGGCGACGCGGACGGCCTCGCTGCTGCGCGTCCCGGTCCTGAGCCGGCATCTTCCCCTGCCCGTCCTGGCCGCCGTCGAATCCCCCCTCCAGCGGTGGCTGGCGGCGGTCACGCCGGGGCCGTCCGTCTTCGTCCGCGCCCGGCGGCGGCCCGGATGACGGCGGGGCGCGAAGGGGCGGGAGAGCTCGTCCTCGGCCGCTATCGCCTGGAGCGGCTGCTCGGGAGCGGGGGCAGCGCCGACGTGTGGCTCGCCCGCGACGAGCGACTGGGACGGCAGGTGGCCCTGAAGCTCCTGCACCCCCACCTGCTGCCCGACCCGGAGACCCGGCGACGGTTCACGGCGGAGGCGCGGGCCGCCGCCGCCCTGGCGCATCCCGGCATCGTCCGCGTCCTCGACATCGCCTTCGAGGGCAGGACGGCGGCGATCGTGCTCGAGTACGTGCCCGGGGAGTCGCTGGCCACCCGGCTCCGCCGGGGACCGCTCGGCCCGGCGCAGGCGGCGGCCATCGCCGCGGAACTTGCCGAGGCGCTGGCCGTGGCGCATGCCGCCGGCATCGTCCACCGGGATCTGAAGCCTGCGAACGTCCTGCTCGATCCGGCCGGTCACGCGCACCTGGCGGACTTCGGGATCGCCCGGGCCCTGGACGATGCCGCGAGCGGGCTGACCAGGCCGGGCGAGGTGATCGGCACCCTTCGCTCGATGGCGCCGGAACAGCTGGCCGGCGGACCGGTGGGCCCCGCGGCCGATCTCTACGGCCTGGGCTCCGTCCTCTACGAGATGCTGGCCGGGCGGCCGCCCTACGGGGCGACCACCCCGCTGGCCCTGGCGGAGCAGCAGCGGCACCCGCCGCGACCCATTCCGGGGGCACCCCCGGCTTTGGCCGCGCTCGCTCTCCGCGCGCTCCACCCAGCGCCGGCCGAGCGGCCCGCCTCGGCGGCCGAGATGGCCGCGTTCCTGCGGGGCTGGCTCGCCGCGGCCGCGCGCGGCGGCGAACCCGACGCCATCCGGCTGCCGCCGGCGGCCGTCGCGGTCGTGCCCGCGGGTGCCCCAGGTGTCCCCGGGGGCCCGGGCGCGACGGGCGGAACGACTACGGTAGGCGGGATTGGCGGCTACGGCGGATTCGACGCCCGGACGCTGGCGGGCCGGCCCGCCTCACGACGGCCGGAGGAGGCGGGGGGCGGCAGCCGCGCGGTGGCCCTCGGCCTGCTGGCCGGGCTGGCGGCCTTCGTCCTCCTTGCCACGGCCTTGCTCCTCGCGTCCACGGGCGGCCTGCCGGGCTTCGGAGCCGGAGCCGCCACGGCCAGCCCGACGGCGAGTCCCACCGCCAGCCCGGCGCCCACGCCGACGGCGTCGCCCACGCCGAGTCCGACCCCCACACCGTCGCCCACGCCCAGTCCGACCCCCACACCGTCGCCCACGCCGATCCAGCAGTTGACGATCCTCGAGCCGCAGGATGGCTCCCGCGTCGGCAACCGCAAGATCACCGTGCGCGGCCTCGCTCCGCCGGATGCGCCGATCACGCGCGCCGTGCCACTGGGGCCGGACCAGCACACGGTGGCGGACGGCTCGGGCAACTGGTCGATGCAGGTGGCCCTCCAGGTCGGCGATAACCAACTGACCTTCCGCATCGACGACGACGCGTCGACGACGCAGTCGATCACGGTCACCTACCTGCCCGGCGGCTGACCGGCCCCGGGGACCGGCGCGGACGGCCGGCCGGAGGTCCGGGCGGACGTTCCCGGGCCGTCAGCCCACGCTCGTGCCGACGGGCGACCAGGTCGGGCCGACCAGCGGGTCGGTCGGGGTGGCTGGCTGGTCCATGAGCGTCGGCTGCGCCGCGTCGCGTTTGCGCTGAACCCGTGACCGCCGAGCGACGAAGTCGAGCACGTCCAGGGCGAGCCGCTTGTCCATGATCGCCTGGAAGCCCGCCTTGCCCTCGTAGATCCTGAGGGTGCAGTCGGGGATGAGCCGGGCCGTCTCCTCGTAGACCTCCTTCGGGTACTCGAAGTCTCGGTCACAGCCGACCAGGAGCACAGGTGCCGAGATCTCGGGCAGGACCTCCCGTGCGTCGAACGCCGCCACGGCCTCCGCCTCGACCATCCCGTCGCTCGCGAAGTACGGGTGGGTCTCCCCGAGAAAGAGCCGCTCCAGCGCCGCGTCGACGACCCGGGCGACACCCGGCACCCGCAGGTTGGGATACATGAACCTGACCAGCAGGGCGCCGGCCTCGCTCCCCCTGCCCTCGCCCGTTGCCCGGGTGCCTGCCGGACGGGCTCCTCGCCCGGACGGGAGAGGAAGACGGCCGGGGCCGCCTCCCGTCAGGCGTACTTCGGCGGCAGGACGCTGTCGTCCGTGATCTTCACCCCCTCGGCGCCCAGGAGATGCGTATGACCCTCCGCGTCGACCACGACGTAACGCAGGGCGGATTCCTCGCCCTCGCCGAACACCGCGACGGCGATCACCTGGACGTGCCGCGGGCGCCCCTCCGGCCCGGGCTGGCTCAGCAATGCGTTGAGAGCCGTGCGGAACGTGGCGATCGCGGACATGGCCTCCACTCCGACCTGGTACCTGGACGCTCCTGGCGGCCCGAGCCGGAGGGCCGGCGGGCCGTCTCCCCGGGGCGAGGCTATCACGTGGCCGCCGCCGCCACGCGACGGCGGCGCAGTGGCGGGACGGGGACGGCGCTCGAGCGAGATGGCCGGCCGGCGCAGCGGGCGTGCAGCCCGTGTCGCGATGGGGCATCGTGACCGGGGGACGGACGGCGGGCCGGACGGGTCCCCGGACGGGTCCCCGGACGGGCCGGCGGGCCGGCCGCCCCGGCAGCCCGTCCCGGAGCGCAACCGCGGGAGCGAGCCATGCACGTCACCCTGGTCCACATCCACGTCAAGCCGGAGCACGTGGCCGACCTGGTCGCCGCCAGCCTGGAGAACGCCCGGGCCGCGGTGGACGAGCCGGGCAACCTCCGCTTCGACCTCCTCCAGTCGCGCGAGGACCCGACCCGCTTCGTCTTCTACGAGGCCTACCGGGACGAGGCCGCGGCGCAGGCCCACAAGACGACGCCGCATTACCTGCGCTGGCGCGACGCGGTGGCCGACTGGATGGCCGAGCCGCGCGTCGGCGTCGGCTACGACGGGCTCCTGCCGCCTCGGGCGGAGGCCGGAACGGAGGCGGGCACGGCGCCCGGGGCCGGCCGGTGACCGATCCCGGCAGCGCCGGCTTCAGCGTGGCGCGACTCCCCCGCCTGGAGTTCGGCAGCGGCCGCATCTCGCTCCTCCCCGAGCTGATCGCGGAGCACGGCAGCCACGTCCTGCTGGTGACCGGGCAGAGCTCCTTCCGCGGCACCGCCGCCTGGGGCCGGCTGCTGGCCGAGCTGGACCGGCGGGTCATCGACCACGACGACCTGGTCGCCGTCGGCGAGCCGTCGCCGGGCCTGGTGGACGGGGCCGTGGCGATGTTCCGCCGCCGGGGCATCGACGTGGTGGCGGCGGTCGGGGGCGGCAGCGTCCTCGACACCGCCAAGGCGGTGGCCGGCCTGCTCGTGCCGGGCAACTCCGTCCGGGATCACCTCGAGGGGGTCGGGCCGGAACTCCCCTACCGGGGCCCCGCCCTCCCTTTCCTGGCCGCGCCGACGAC
This sequence comes from Chloroflexota bacterium, assembly GCA_021789435.1. Classification (GTDB taxonomy): domain Bacteria; phylum Chloroflexota; class Limnocylindria; order Limnocylindrales; family CSP1-4; genus JAJYJO01. The sequence continues at coordinate 59,132 of JAJYJO010000001.1, read as the reverse complement.
CGCCGGGACGGGGAGCGAGGCAACGAAGAACGCGGTCCTGAGCGAACGGGGTGCGGACGGCTACAAGAAGTCGTTCCGGGACGAGCGCCTGGTCGCGGCGGCGGCGATCGTCGACCCCGACCTGCTGGCCGCCTGCCCGGCCGCGCTGGTCGCCGCCGACGGCATGGACGCCCTGACCCAGCTGCTCGAGGCCTTCACCTCGGGCCGGGCGAGCCCGTTCACCGACGCGCTGGCCCGCAGCGGCCTGGCCGCCGCCCGCGACGGGCTGCTGGCCTGGCACGCCGCCCCGGACGGCCCGGCCGCCCCGGCTGCGCGGGCCCGGATGGCCTACGCGGCGCATCTCTCCGGCATCTGCCTGGCCCAGGCCGGCCTCGGCGCGGTGCACGGCCTCGCCTCCCCGCTCGGAGCGTTCTTCCCGATTCCGCACGGGGTCGCCTGCGGCGCCGTCCTCGTGGCCGCGACGCGGACGAACATCGCGGCGCTGGAGGCCCGGCGCTCGTCCCCGGACGCGACGGATCGCGGTCTGGCCCGCTACGCGGAGGCCGGCCGCCTGCTGGCCGACCGCCCCGACCTCCCCGACCGGAAGGCCCGGCAGGCGCTGCTGGCCGAGCTGGAGCGCTGGGCCGCCGAGCTCGCCGTTCCCCGCCTGGCCGCCTTCGGCGTCGGGCCATCGGACGTGGCGCGGCTCGTCGCGGCCGCACGGGGGAGCAGCATGCGCACCAACCCGGTCGAGCTTTCGGATCCGGAGGTAGCGGCGATCGTGGAGACCAGCCTCTGAGGCTACCATCGGGGCTGCCAGGCGACGCCCACCCTGACCGGAGATGACGATGAGATCGGCCAGCCGCAGCGCGATCGGTCGTGCCCAGGATTGCACCTCCGACCCCGCGGCCTGATCGCGCGGTGGATGCCCGGCCGCTGATCGTGTCGATCCACGACGTCGCTCCCTCGACGCTGGCCGAGGTCCGCTGGCTGCTCGACCGCCTGGACGCGATCGGCGCCCGGCCGCGGGTCCTCAAGGTGATCCCCGACGAGGCGGGCCGGGGCGACCTGCGCCACCAGCCGGAGCTGGCGGCCCTCCTGCGGGCCGAGGCGGCGACCGGCTCCGAAATCGTCCTCCACGGGCTGACTCACCGCCGCCGCGGGCGCTTGCTCGGCCCGTGGCCCGACCGCCTGCGTGGCCGCCTCTTCGCGGCCGGCGCGGCGGAGTTCCTGGCCCTCGATCCCGCAGCGATGGCGGAGCGGGTCGAGCGCGGCCAGGCGATCCTTGCGGCCACCGGCCTGACCGCCCGCGGCTTCTGCGCGCCGGGCTGGCTGGCCGCCCCCGGCCTGGCCGGTGTCCTGCGCCGGCATGGCTTCCGCCATCTCCTGTGGCGGACCTCCATCGAGGACCTGGAGCGCCGGCGGCGCCTCCGCGCTCCCTCCGGCGGGTACATGGGCAGCGGCCCCGCCCAGGAACAACTGGAGGCGATCGGCAGTGCGCTCGCGGCGGCGGCCGCCCGTGGCTCACCACGGCGCATCTTCCTCCATCCGCAGGGTGCACCCTCGTCGAGCCGCTGCCGGGCCGCTCTCCGGTCGGTCGAGGCTGCGCTCGCGGACGCTCGACCCTCGACCTACCTGGAGTTTCTCGATGCCTCCGCCTGAGCTGGCGGCCGGCCCACCGCCCGACATCTCGGTGGTGATCCCGGCCTACAACGAGGCCTCCTACGTCGAGGGCGCCCTCGCCTCCGTCGCCGCGCAGGCGTGGCCGATCGAGTGCCTGGAGGCGATCGTCGTCGCCAACGGCTGCACCGACCGGACCGCGGAGGTGGTCTGGGCCTATGCCGCGAGCCATCCGCAGCTGCGCGTCCTGCTCGTTGATGAGCCGGTGGCCAACGTCGCGCGGGCCAAGAACCGCGGGGCGGATCGGGCCAACGGTCGCCTGCTGGTCTTCCTCGACGCCGACTCGCAGCTGGCCGCTGACGTGGCCGCCCGGGTCGTCGCCCGAGCCGCCGGTGGCGACCCGGCGGGCAGCCTGCGGGTCACGGCCGACTCCGGCGACCTGCTCGACCGAGCCTTCTTCGGCCTGATCGAGCACGGCAAGCGCCTCTTCGGGATCAAGGCCAACATGCTCTACTGCACGAGCGAGGTCTTCCGCGACGTCGGTGGCTTCGCCGAGGACCTCCGCTGCGGTGAGGACCGGGACCTGCTGGTCCGCCTCGAGCGGGCGGGCCTGCCGGTAGGCCACGTCGACGAGACCTGGATCGCCACCTCGCCCCGGCGCCTGCACGCCCTCCCCCTGCGACTCGGCATGGTCACGACGCTCGGGCGCTGGGCGCTCGCCCACGCGGGTATCGGCCGCCGCTGGCGCTACTGACCCGGGACCGAGCCGGGGCCCGGAGGTGCGCGGGCTCACCGCCGCCGACCGCCGCCGGGCCGGAGGCGGACAACGGTCCGGCCGCGATGGGAGAATGGCGGGGTCGCGAGTGCATCCGGCCGTTGCCGCCGGATCGCTCCCGGGAGGCCTGTGGTGTCTTTCATTCGCACGGTCCTCGGCGATATCGATCCGCCCGACCTGGGCCCGACCGATGCCCACGAGCACCTGGCGATCACCGGCGGGCGGCTGGTCGAGCTGGAGCCCGACGCCCTGCTGGCGGACGTGGACCGGGCGGTCGCCGAGCTGTCCGAAGCGCACGGCGCCGGGCTCCGCGCGGCCGTGGACGCCATGCCCTGCGATGCGGGCCGCGACGTTCGGATCCTGGCCGAGATCAGCCGCCGGGCCGGCGTCCACGTCATCGCCGCCACCGGACTCCACCTGGAGCGCTACTACGACGACCGCCACTGGAGCCGCACCGCCTCCGAGGCGGCGCTGGCGGACCGCTTCACCGCCGACGTGACCGACGGGATCGACGCGGACGACCACGGCGCTCGCCAGGTCGGGCGAACGTCGCACCGGGCCGGCGTAGTCAAGGTCGCCGGCTCCCGGGAGGGACTGACCGAGCTGGAGCGGCGCGTCTTCGCGGCCGCGGCGACGACTCACCACCGGACGGGCGCCCCGATCCTGACCCACGCCACCGATGGACGGGCGGCCGACGAACAGGTCGAGCTCCTCCTGGACCTCAACGTCGACCCCGGCCACCTCGCCATCTCCCACGTGGACGGAGTGGCCGACCCCGGCTACCACCGGGCGCTTCTCGGGGCCGGCGCGACGCTCGTGTACGACCAGGCCCTCCGCTGGCCGGCGGGCGAGCCGAACGGGACCCTCGACCTCCTCGAGCGGCTGCTGCCCGAGTTCCCCGATCGGATCGTCCTGGGCCTGGACGCCGGCCGGCGCCGCTACTGGCACGCCTACGGCGGCAGCCCGGGGCTCGTTTTCCTGCCCGGCGAACTCCGCGACCGCATGGCGGCCCGGGGGATCGGGCCCGAGCTGCGCCGGCGGCTGTTCGCCACGACCCCCGCCCGGCTCTTCTCGTTCGTCGCTCCGGACGCCGGGCGGCCGGCGCCGGTGGGCGCGGGGACCCGTCCCGGGACCGAGCCGAGTGGTTGAGGCCGCCACGCTGCCCGCGGGTCTGCCGGCCGCGGACGGAGAACGCGAGCGGCCGCTGCGGCTGCACGCGATCGGCTGCGAGGTCCTGGCGCGGCCGCTCTCCGTCTGCGCGGCCCGCTCGCCGCACGTCGTCGACGTCTCGTTCCTGCGCCGCGGCCTCCACGACACCCCGGCCACCCTCCGCGGGCAACTCCAGGCCGAGATCGACGCAGGCGGCGCGGCCGATCCCCCCTACGACGCGACCGTGCTGGTCTACGGGCTGTGCGGGGGCGCGACGGCGGGCATCGCGGCGGCGGGCATCCCGCTCGTTGTGCCGCGCGCCCACGACTGCATCACCATCTTCCTGGGCAGCCGCGAGCGCTACGAGCGCGAGTCGGCCGCCCACCCTGGGACCTACTGGTACGCCGGCGACGACGCGGACCGCTCGGCGGCCGGTCGCGATGACGCCGCGCTGGGCCTGCTCGGCATCGGCGCGAGCTCCGACGCCGAGCTCCGGGCGGTCCACGCCGCGTACGTGGAGCGCTTCGGCCGCGACAACGCCGACTACCTCATGGAGGCGATGGGGGCCTGGCGGGCGCGCTACGAGCGGGCGGCCTTCGTCGACCTGGGACTGGACGGCTCCGCCGAGGCAGAGCGGAGGGCGCGCGAGGAAGCTGCCAGCCGGGGCTGGCGCTTCGAGCGGCTGGCCGGCGAGCTGGTCCTCCTGCGACGCCTGCTCGCGGCCGACTGGGCGGACGACTTCCTGGTCCTGCAGCCCGGCCAGCGGCTGGCCATGGCCTACGACGCCGACGTGGTCCGCGCGGTCAACGGCTAGGAGCCTGCGTCGGTAATCGCCACCCGAGCGGCTGTCCGGGTGCGAGAATCTCGTATGCGCCAGAAGACGTTCCGCCCGTACGACCAGCACAGCCTCCTG
>JAJYJO010000001.1:0-54686 GCA_021789435.1 Chloroflexota bacterium | reverse complement strand
CGCCGCGCGGGCTCGAACCGGGCACCCCACGAGTCGAACACCGCCCGTTCGAGCCCGCGGCGCATGGCCGCAGGCCCTTCGACGGTCCTGCGCTGCGATTACCGAAGCGGGCTCCTAGCAGGCGGGTCGCTTCCGCCGGCCGACCAACAACTCCGCGACCCGCTCGCCCCGTCGCGGGCCCGCAAGCGCGCCCGCCACCGGGCGGCGGGCGCGAGCGAGCGCCGGTAGGCCGGCGAGACCACGTCGGCGTTCAGGCCGGACGCGGGGTTCACCTCGAAGTAGTGGAAAGTGCCCGGCTCGGCGAAGCGGATCTCCCGGGCGAAGGCCCGCCAGTCGTCGGCCCCGAAGCCGGCCGCCGTCTCGAGGACCGTCCGGATCTCGGCCGCCCGCCGGTGGCCCGACAGGTAGATGCCGCGGTAGCCGAGGCCCCTGGCGATCGCGACCTGCTTCGCCGGCCCTTGTCGGGCGCGCCGGCCCGGCGCTCGACGAGGGCGAGCAGCTCGTCGGAGACGATGCAGCCTGGCACCGCGCCGGCATGGAAGAGGCGGGCAACCGTGCGCGACAGGATGTACGCATTGGCCACCACCGGGACCGTCGAACCGCGGAGGCGCAGGTAGCGCACGAGCTCGTCCGCCTTGCGCGCGTCGTAGCCGGCCTGGCTGATCAGGAAGTCGGCCCCCGCGCGCAGCTTCGCCTCGGTCTTGAGGTACTGCGGGACGAGCTCGCGCTCGTGGCGCTTGTAGGGGTTGACCGCCGCGCCGAGCGTGAAGCCGCCCTCGACCGCTGCCCCGCCCTGCTCGCGGTACATCGCCAGCAGGGCCACGGAATCGAGGTCGAAGACGGGCCGCGGCAGGCCCGCGTAACCTTCGGCCGGGTAGTCGCCGCTCACCGCGAGCGCGTTGCGGAGCCCCCGGTTCAGCAGCTCCCAGCCGAGCGACTGGAGGGCGCTCCGGCTCCGGTCGCGGCAGGCGACGTGGACGATCACCGCTGGTCCGGCGCCGACGAACTCCTCGGCGAGGGCCTCGGGGGCGATCGTCGGATGGCCGCCGGCGCTGTCGGTGACGCTGAGGGCGCCGATCCGTGCGTCGCTCGCGAGTTCGCGGGCGCAGGCGAGCGACGAGCAGCCCTTCGGATCGGCCGTCGTCCCCCGCGGGGGGGCGAGCTCGACGATCAGCACAAAGGCGGCCGGGTCAGCCAGCCGGGCGGCGAGACCTTCCGCCGAGGGCTCGCCCGCGGCCCGATCCCGGGCGGTCAGCTCGCCCGCGGCCCGATCCCGCTCGGTCGGCTCGCTCATCGGTGGCCCGTCGTTTCGAACCCGCCGGACGCCTCGACCGGGCCGAAGCGGCAGCCGTCGACGAACAGATCGAAGAAGTCGGGCTCCCGCTCGAGCTCGACGTGTTCGATCCGGGAGATCAGCGCGTCCAGCTCGCGGCGGCGACGGCCCGAGAGGAGGAGCGCCTTCGCCCCCCGGACGGAGGCGTTGCCGACCCGCCGCACCCGTTCCGCCGGGACCGGCGGCAGCAGCCCGATGGCGATCGCGTTGCGGACGTCGAGCGCGTTGGCGAACGCCCCGGCCAGAAGGACCCGGTCAATCGCGCCCGGGGCGAGGCCGAGCCGGCGCAGCAGGATCTGCCAGCCGGCCGCGTTGGCGGCCTTGGCCTGGGCGAGGTTGCTCGCGTCGGCCCGGCTGAACGCGATCCGCCGCTCCGGCACCAGCTCGATCGTCCGCGCTCCGCCGGCAAAGCTCGCGTCGGGCCGGAGGAGTCCCGCCCGGCTCGCTTCCGCCAGCAGGTCGACGAGCCCGGAGCCGCAGATCCCCTCGGGCGGGAGGCCGCCAATCGTCTGCCAGGCAAAGCCGCCGCCGGTCCAGCGCAGGGTCTCGATCGCGCCGTCCGCGCCGGCCATGCCGCAGCTGACCCCGCCGCCCTCGAAAGCCGGCCCGGCCGGGCTCGAAGCCGCCAGGAGCCGGCCACCATCGCCGATCACCATCTCGGTGTTGGTCCCGATGTCGACGAGCAGCGAGACCCCGCCCGCGGCGGCGAAGTCGACCGCCACGAGATCGGCCGCCGTGTCCGCCCCGACATGGGAGGCGACCAGTGGCGCGCCCCAGACTCGTCCGCGGGGATGGATCAGCAGAGCCACCTCGTGGGCACGGCGGGCCTGGGCGCCCTCCGCGGCGGACCGGAACGGCGAGCGGCCGAGCGGCGCGACGTCGAGGCCGAAGAAGAGATCGCGCATCGTGGGGTTGCCGACGATCAGCGCTTCGTAAACGTCGCGACGGCCCAGGCCGAGCTCGCGATAGGCGGCGTCGAGCTCGCGGTTGAGGGCGCGCCGGAGCGCCCGGCGGAGCTCGCCCGGATGGTCGGCCTCGTAGGCGATCCGGCTCATCACGTCGCTGCCGCCGAAACGCTGGGGGTTCTCGAAGGCGGCCGCGTGCAGCGAGCGACCGGACTCGAGGTCGACGAGCTCGAAGACGACGGTGGTGGTCCCGAGGTCGACGGCCACGCCGAGGAGGGGGCCCCCGGTGTCGGGCGCGATCGCCTCGCCCTCCAGGCGGATCGACCGGTCGGACCGCGCGACGAGCGGATCGCGGTCGAACGTCTCGCCCGGGCCGGCCTCGGTCGGCATCAGGATCCGGAGCCGGCGGCGGAGGACGGCGAACTCCACGTCGCGGTCGGTCCGCTCCACCACCGCCTGGCAGGCGAGGCGGAAGCCGGCCGGCAGGAACGCCTCTGGCGACGTTCGCGGGCTCAGCGCATCCTCGCCGCGCAGCACCTGCACGACGCACTCGTGGCAGCGGCCGCTCCGCCGGCACGATGCCGTGACGGCCACCGCCAGCTCGTCGGCCGCATCGAAGATCGAGTGGCCGACGCTCAGCGGCTGGCGCCGCGCGTCGTGGACAGCGTCGGCCACGCTACCGCCCCATCATTCCGACCGACCCGCAACCCCGGCGCCGGTCCGGATTCGAAGGCCGGCCTCGGCTCCCCGGCCGCCGTTTCCCGCCGATCACCACAACCACCCGCGCCTCCTCTCGACCCCGCGGCACCGGCCCCCGCCGCCAGCCCACGTGCCCCCGCCGCCAGCCCACGTGCCCCCGCCGCCAGCCCACGTGCCCCCGCCGCCAGCCCACGTGCCCCCGCCGCCAGCCCACATGCCCAGCCCTCGCAATGCGGTGACTCGCATAACGGTAGTCTCCCGGCCCCCGCCGCCACTCCCGCCCCCGCCGCCAACTCGCATGACAACCACGACCCCGAGGATGGCGGCCGGGTCCGGCGGCTGGACGGGCCGGGCGGCCCGTTTGAGGAGCGGCAAGGGTCCCGAAGGGTGGGCTGGCGGCCGGCCGGCGGCGTATGCTGGCGGCGCCGGGCACCCGCCGGCAGCAGCCAGCGGATCCGGGCGATCCCAACGGACGGAGCCTCGCCGCGCCAGCCAATCGCTTCCTCCGACTCCTGGCCGCCGGGGTCCCGATCATGGCCGATGGGCCGATGGGCACCCGGCTGGCCGAGGCCGGCCTGTCGCCCGGACAGGCGCCCGAGGCGTGGCTGCTTGAGCCCCGGGGCCGGGAAGCGGTCCGCGGCGTCCACCGCGCCTACCGCGAGGCCGGCGCCCGGATCCTGCTGACGGACTCGTTCGGCGGCAGCCCGGCCAGGCTGGTGGCCCACGGGCTCGGCGGCCGCGTCGCCGAGCTGAACCGGGTGGCGGCCGAGGTCGCGCGAGCGGAGGCCGCGGAAGCCGGCGCGGAGCGGCCCGTCGTGGTCGCGGGCTCGATCGGGCCGACCGGCGAGCTGCTGGCGCCGCTGGGGAGCCTGTCAGAGGACGAGGCGGCCGACGGCTTCGCGGAGCAGGCCGCCGCGCTGGCCGCAGGGGGCGCCGACGTCCTCTGGATCGAGACCATGAGCGACCTCGCGGAGGTCGAGGCGGCGGTCACGGGCTGCCGCCGGGGCGCCCCGGAGCTGCCGGTCGTGGCCACCCTCACCTTCGGCAGTCGTGGGGCGACCGTGATGGGCGTCCGGCCCGCGGCAGCGGCCGCGGCGCTCGTCCGGCTGGGCGTTGCGGCCGGCGGCGTCAACTGCGGCAGCGGCAGCGCCGACGTGGAGCCGGTGGTCGCGGCGATGCACGCCGCGGCGCCGGCACTTGTCCTGGTCGCCAAGCCCAACGCGGGCCTGCCGCGGGTGGAGGCCGGACAGACCGTCTACCCGGAGACGCCGGCGGAGATGGCGATCGGCATCGCCCGCCTGCGGGACGCCGGTGCCGCGATCCTGGGGTCGTGCTGCGGTGGCTCCCCCGACCACCTCCGGGCGATCGCGGCTATGCTCCGCACCGACGGCTGACCTCCAGCCAACGTCCTCGCCGCCCGGGCTGCAACGCGACTGCGAGAGTCCGCCTGTCTCATCGGTGGTGGCCCGGCCGCAGGTTGCGGCATCATGGCCGAGCCCGACGCCTGGAGGACGATGGACCGGCTCGCCCCGCACGACCACCGGTGGCCCGCGGCCGGAGTCTGGCCGGCTCCCCGGCAGGCGCTCCGGTTCCGGCTGCGCCGCTGGTCCTGGCTGCTGGCCCCGATCACCGTCGGCGTCGTCTCGCGCGCCTACGCGAGCGGCCTGGTGCAGCTGGCGTCCCTGACCGACCCGGCCTACCCGCCGCAGCTCGTGCCCGCCGCCAGCCCGTTCGTGCAGTGGGACGGCCAGTGGTACCTCTCGATCGCCGAGCGCGGCTACCATGCGGCCGCGCTGCAGGGCGGGGGCCTGGTCGGCCGGCACGACTTCGCATTCTTCCCGCTCTGGCCGGTCACGATCGACCTGGCCTCGCTCGGCCTCCTGCCGCTGGCGACCGTCGCCTTCGTCGCGGCCAACCTCCTCTTCGTGCTCGCGGCGATCGTTGTCTGGCGGCTGCTGGCCGACGTCTACGGGCCCGAGGTCGCGACCGGCGGCCTGGCCCTGATGGCCTTCAGTCCGGCCGCCTACGCCTTCTCGCTCGGCTACTCCGAGTCCCTCTTCCTGCTGATTGCCGCCGTCGGCCTGGCAGCCGGCCGCGCCCCGGGCCGGCGGCTGCTGACGACCGGGCTGGCGATGCTGACGCGGATCGCCGGCGTGGGACTGATCGTCGCGTCGGTGGTTCGCGCCCTCCAGGCGCAGGGCGAGGAGGGACGCGCCGAACGCAGGGTGGCACTGGCGGCTGCGGCCGTCGGGATCATCGCCTTCGGCGCCTGGTGGACCTACATCGCCTTCCTGACGGGTGACCCGATGGGCTTCATGCGGGGCGCGCCCGACTGGTCCCGCTCGAGCGGCCTGGCGGCCCTCGGGAAGGCGCTGGCAGATCCACGACCCCAGCAGATCGCGGACCTGGCCGTCCCCGCGGTCGTGCTCATCGGCGCGCTGCTCGCCTGGCGTCGCAATGCGGAGCTCGGGAGCTACGCACTGACCGTGGCTCTGCTTGGAACGCTGCCGGGCGGAGGCATCTCCTCGATGCCGCGCTACGTCCTGGTCGCCTTCCCCGCCTACGCGGGTCTGGCCGAGCGACTGGGCCGGAACGGGACGCTGATCCTGCTCTTCCTGTGCGCCGTCGCGGAGTGGTACTTCATCGGCTGGTCCTTCACCGGGTTCCTCGCCATGCCACCCTGAACCGGGGCGCCGGTGGCGGGTGGGGTCAGGAGACCTGCCCGGCCCGGCCGGCCGCGAGCTCCGGGGCCCCGTCCGTTCCCTTCGGCAGATCGGCCTCCTCCGGCTCCTCCGGCTCCTCCGGCTCCTCCGGCTCCTCGAACGAGACCGCGCGGAACGTGGAGAGGCGGACATCCGGGCGCCGCCAGGCGTCGGCCTCCAGGCCCGCCTTGCCGCAGGCCGCCGCCAGTGTGCGCCGCGCGTCCCAGCCGCGCTCGCGGGCGACCTGGGGAAGCAGCAGCCCGCGGCGGAGGCCACGCTCGACGATGATCCCCTCCGCGCTCGGATCGAAGGTCGCCGGGTCCGCAAGAGGACGCGGCGGCTCCAGGAGGGAGATCTCCAGCCGCAGCCTCTCCATCTCGGCGGCCCGGACCGGAGGAAAGCGCGGGTCGCTGAACGCGGCCGAGACCGCGGCGTCCAGGACGCTCTCCCAGAGAGGCCGCTGGAAGTCCAGGGTCCCGATGCAGCCGCGCAGCTCGCCATCCTCGGTCAGGGTGACGAAGGCGGCCGCCGGGGCGCGGAGGCCCGGGGTCAGCTCATCGGGCAGGATGCGCGGCGGGTCGTCAAGGCCGAGCGCGGCGGCGATGCCCTGCCGTGCCCAGGCCAGGAGTCTCCGTCGCCCCTCCGCGTCGACTGCCGGCAGCCCCATCGCTCCGTCGCCGCCTCCACCTGCTCGTGCCTCGCCCGGGACGCTATCGCCCCGGCCCCGAACCGCACCAGTGCGGATCGGCCCCTTCCTCGATGCCGCCGGCCGGCGCTCCGTAGACTGGGTCCATGCGCGATCGCATCAGCGCCGGGATCCTTCTCTATCGGCAACGGGAAGGCGGCCTCGAGCTGCTCCTCGGCCACCCGGGCGGACCCCTCTTCGCAGGCCGCGACGAGGGTTACTGGTCGGTGCCGAAGGGTGAGGTGGAGCCCGGCGAGGAACTGACGGCCGAGGCGCTGCGAGAGTTCGCCGAGGAGACGGGCAGCCCCCTGGTCGGCGCGCAGCTGCTCCCGCTCGGGTCGATCCGCCAGAAGGGCGGGAAGATCGTCCATGCCTGGGCGGTAGAGGGCGACCTGGATGCGGCGACGGCGACGAGCAACGCCTTCACCATGGAGTGGCCGCCGCGGTCCGGCCGGCTGGCCAGCTTCCCGGAGCTGGACCGGGTCGCCTGGTTCGGAGCGCCCGAGGCACGGCGCCGGATCAAGGAGACGCAGATCCCCTTCATCGACCGCCTCGAGGCGGCCCTTGCGGGACGTGGACCCGGGTAGCGAGGTCGGGGGCGAAAGCGGCGGACGCGCCCCGTCGCCGGGGCGCGTCCGCCTTGACTCCGGAACGAGGGCGGCTACTGGCCGCCGGTCGCCGTGTTGTACTGGTCGATGAGGGGCTGATCAGCGGCTACGGCCGCGTCGAGGGCTGCCTGCGGCGTCGCCTCGCCGAGGATGGCCTTCTCCATGCCGACCTCGGTGTTCTGGCGGACCTGCGGCATGACGCCCAGCAGGCAGCCCTGGGTGGCGGTGTCCAGCTTCGTCTGGTTGAGCTGGGTGATCGCCGTCTGGAACTGCGGATGCTGCTGGACCCAGGCCTGGTCGGTCGGGTCACTGAGCGCCGTCTTGCTGACCGGGAAGTAGCCCGTCTTGGTGTGCCAGTAGGCCTGGTTGGCGGGCTCCATGAGGAACTTGATGAACTCCCAGGCGGCCCGCTGCTCCTGCGGGGAGTGGTTGGCCTGGTCGATCCACAGCGACGCCCCGCCGATGATCGGCCCGCCGGCGTCGGTGGACTGGATCTTGGGGTAGAACCCCGTCCCGACGTCGAACTTGCCCGCGGCTGCCGTCAGGTAGCCACCCAGCACGCCGGTCGATTCGACGTTGATGGCGACCCGGCCCGCCTTGAAGGCGTTCTGCCCGTCGGTCGTGTTGCGGCCGGTGTTGACGGCCAGGCCGTCCTTGACCATCTGCGCCCACCAGGTCATGAGCTGGACCTGCTCGGGGCCGTTGACGAGGACCTTGGTGGCCTTTGCGGTGCGGCCGTTGCCGTTGTTGCAGTACTGCTGGTTGGCAACGGCTGTCCACTGCTCCATGAACCAGCCGTAGATGGCCGCCCCGAAGCCGTACTGGGTCGTGTTGCCGGAGGCATCCTTGATGGTCAGCTTCTCGGCATCCGCGCGGATCTCGTCGAGGGTCGTCGGCGGCGTGTTCGGGTCAAGGCCGGCCTTCGCGAAGGCGGTCTTGTTGTAGTAGAGGATCGGCATCGACGTGTTGAACGGCATCGAGTAGAGCTTCCCGCCGATGCTGTAGTAGCCCAGGATGTTGGGCTGCAGCTGGCTGATGTCGTATTTGTCGGCCTCGATGAAGGACTGCATGGGAATCGTCTGGCCCGAGTCGATCATGAATCTCGTGCCGACGTCGTAGATCATGATCATCGAGGGCGTCTGCTTCGACTGGATGGCCGCCTTGTACTTGGCCAGCGTGTCGTCGTAGTTTCCCTGGTAGGTCGCGGTGACCTGGATCTTGCCCTGGTTGGCGGCGTTGAACTTGGCGACGAGCGCCTGGACAGCCGCCGCCGGTCCGCCGTTCATGGCGTGCCAGAACGTGATCTTGACGAGCCCGGCTCCGTTGAGCACGTCGGCTCCCGGCGCGCCGGCGGTCGCGCTGGGGCTGGCCGTGCCGCTGCCGCAGGCCGCCACGGCCAGGACGACGGCGGCAGCCAAGCCGAGCATCCGAGGGCCGATGCGTCGCCCATCGAGTTGAATTCCCAATCCCCTGCTCCTCTCGCACTGCCCGCGGGCGCCCTTCACTTGAGGGCGCCCGCCGTGAGACCACGGACGATGAAGCGCTGGCCGAAGATGACCAGCACGAGGGTGGGGACGATGGCGAGCACGACGCCGGCCATGACGCTCCCCAGGTCGTTGGTGTCGACGGACTGGAGCTGGCTGATGCCGATCTGGATGGTCTGCATCTGGGGATTCTGGGTAACGAGGAGGGGCCAGAAATACTGGTTCCAGGCACCCAGAAAGGCGAAGACGCCGAGCGCGGCCAGGGCGGGCCGCTGGAGCGGCACGAGCACCTGGACCAGGAAGCGCAGATGGCCGCAGCCGTCGATGAAGGCGGCGTCCCGCAGGTCCTGGGGGAAGGTCAGGAAGGCCTGGCGCAGCAGGAACGTTCCGAAGCCGGTGGCCAGGAAGGGCAGCACCAGCGCGAAGTAGGTGTTGATGAGCCCGGCATCGGCCATCATCAGGTAGTTGGGGATGATGATGGCCTCCCAGGGCACCATCATGGTGGACAGGAAGATCGCGAACCAGAACCGCTTCCAGGGCAGGTCCAGGAAGGCGAAGGCGTAGGCCGCCAGCGTGGCGGTCAGCAGCTCGGCGACGGTGATCACACCCGACTGGATGATGCTGTTGATGTACTGCTGGCCGAGGGGGATCAGCCCGAAGACGGTCTGGTAGTTCTGCGGGTGGAGACCGTGGGGGTAGAGCGAAGGCGGGAAGCTGTTGATGTCGCCCGGCGCCATCAGGCTGCCGACGAAGGTGTAGTAGAGCGGGAAGACGATCACGACCGTCATGATCGCCAGGGCGAGGTAGATCAGGGCCCTGCTGATGGCGCCGCCGGGATCGGCCCGGGCCGAATGGAGCCAGCGCCTCATCGGTGCGTGCTCATCGATAGAAGACCCGCCGCTCGAGGATCCCGAACTGGATCGCGGTGATGACCAGGACGATGAGCAGCAACACGACCGCCTCGGCCGAGGCGAAGCCGAAATCGCTGCTGCCGAAGGCGAACGCCTTCGAGTAGATGCTGTAGACCAGGGTGGTGGTCGTGTTGCTCGGACCGCCGCGCGTCAGGATGTAGATCTGCCCGAAGCTCTGCAGCGACTGGATGGTCGAGACGACGATCAGGAAGAAGAGCTGCGGGGCGAGCAGCGGCAGGGTGATCGAGCGGGCCAGCCGCCAGCCGGTCGCGCCGTCCAGGCGGGCGGCCTCGTACAGCTCGTCCGGGATGGCGCCGAGGCCCGCTGCCAGCACCAGCAGGTCATAGCCCAGCTGAAGCCAGACCGTGGCGATCGCGATCGAGACCAGGGCGATGCCCGGGTCGGTGAGCCAGGCCAGGCCGGACGAACCGATCTGGAAGAGGAGGCCGTTGAGGACACCCACGGCCGAGTTGAAGAGAACCGAGAAGACGACGGCGGAGGTCGCCACGCTGAAGGCGAAGGGCAGGGCGAACGCGGTCCGGAAGAAGCGGATGCCGCGGATCCGCGCGGTCAGCAGCAGCGCCAGGCCCAGGGAGATGGCGATCCCGGGCACGACCGTCAGGACCGCGAACCAGAAGGTGGTCCAGAGAACGAGCCGGAAGTCCGGTCCGGTCAGCATCGCCACATAGTTCTGAAGCCCGACGAAGAGCGTCGGCCGGCCGATGATGTCGTTGCTGTGGACGGACAGGTAGAAGGACTGGACGAGGGGGTAGAAGACGAAGACCAGGAAGACGACCAGCGACGGCAGCAGGAACAGGAAGGCGACCAAGCCTTCCCGACGGGCCCGGCGGGTCGCGGTCGCGGGCGCGCGCTCGACCGCAGCGGAGACGGCTTCGCTGCTCAAGCGGCGGCCTGGGGGCGGCGGGGGCGGCGGATCGAGATCGCGGTCATCGCCTCAAGAGACGTGCGGCGCGCAATCGATTAAGTCCCCTAAGATTAGCACGGCCGTGGGGGAGGAACCGAGGGTTCGTCGCCGGTGATCCAGTCGAGCAAGCGAGGAGCGGAGCGCCTCGGCGGCGCGGCGGGCCGGGCGCGCCGCTCGCCGGCGGCCCGGGTGGAGCGAGCCGAAAGCCGGCCGATCCCCGGCCCGTGATCGAGGCCCTCCTGCTGGCCGCTGCCGCCCTGGCCTTCGCCGCGGTGAGCGGGTTGAACGACGGCGCCACCCTGATCGCGGTCAATCTCCCGAACCCGGCCTTCCGACCGCTGACCGCGATCGCCCTGCTGGCCGGGGCCATCGCCGTCGTCCCGCTCGTGGCGGGTGTGCTGGTCGCCCAGACCCTGGCGCGCGGCCTGGTCTCCTTCGAGGGCAGCGGCGGCCGGACCCTGTTCCTGGTGGCGGTGGTCGTGGCGCTCGGCGTGGTCTTCGCGCTGTCGCGCCGCGGCCTCCCGACGAGCCTGACCCTCGCCCTGGTCGGGGCCATCGTGGGCACCGGCATCGGGCGCGGCCTGCCCGTCTCCTGGACGACCGTCGGCGAAGTCGTGCTGATCGGCCTGGCGGCGCCGCTTGCCAGCGCGGCGATCGGACTGCTCGTCGCCCGTGGCTTCGTCTTCGTCCCCGTCTCCCGGCGGGCCTGGACCGAGCTGCGCCTGCTCGGCGGCCTGGCCTTCGTGCTGCAGTCGGTGGCCTACGCCGCCAACGACGGCCAGAAGATGATCGCCGTCCTGGCGATCGCCCTGGGCCTCGGACCGGGCGGACAGGTGACGGTGGCCGCCTGGTCGCAGGTCCTCCTGGCCGGCACCTTCACCGCCGGGACCCTCGTCGGGATCGAGCGCTTCGCCGCCCGGCTGGGCCGGGGCGTCCTGCCCGTGCGAGCCCTCCACTCGGTCGCTGCCGAGCTCGGCTCGGCCTCGGCCGTCTTCGCCAGCGCGGCCCTCGGCACGCCGGTGTCGACCACCCAGGCCTCCACGGCCGCCCTCATCGGGGCCGGCGTCAGCGAGGCGATCTGGCGGGTGCGCTGGGAGCAGGCGGCCCGCATCGGTGCCGCCTGGGTCATGACCCTCCCGAGCTCTGCCCTTGCCGGGGCGGTGGCGGCTATGCTCCTGCGGATGGTCCAGTGAAGCTGCCGTTCTCGCGCGTTGTCCACGACCTCCGCGGCCTCTCCAGCCGCCGCTTCGTCGAACTGCTCGCCGGGCACGTCGACGTCACCCTCGAGGGGGCGCGTCTTGTCGAGCGCGCCGCCCGCGGCGAGCTCGACTGGGACGAGGCCCGGACCGAGATGACCGCGGTCGAGCACCGTGGCGACGAGTTGCGCAAGACCCTGATCCTCGAGCTCGCCAGCGCCATCGTGACCCCGATCGACCGGGAGGACCTGTTCCGGATCTCGCGCTCCATCGACGACGTGCTGGACAACCTGCGGGACTTCCTGCGGGAGTGCGACCTGTTCGCGATCGAGAAACGGACGACGATGCTGCCGGTCGCGGCGGCGATCGGCGAGGCGATCGTCGGCCTGCGGGAGGCCATCGTGGTGATCGCCGATGCGCCCGGCCGGATCTCCGAGCGCTCGCTGCACGCCAAGAAGGCGGGCAACGAGATCCGGCGGCGCTACGACGCGGCCCTCGGCGAACTCTTCGCCGGCGAGCTCGAGATGGAGGTCCTCAAGGTCCGCGAGGTGCTCCGCCGCCTCGACGTCGTCGGCCTCCGCCTGGGCGAGGCCGCCGACGCGCTCTCCGACGCGGCGGTCAAGCGCAGCGCCGGCATCGGGCCAGTGACGCCCATCGAGTCGTGAGCTGCCATGGAAGGCGGCCAGGCGACGCGACCGGCCGTGGGCGTGCGGTAGGTCACCGGGCGGTGACCGTCACCGGCAGGTGACCGCGCCCACCCGCCGCTGGGCCTGGGCGCCATGGGCCCGGGCGAGAACCTGGCCCGGGAGGATGGAGGGGGCACGCCCGGCGATCGCCCGAGGCCCGGCGGCGGACGCCTTGGGCGGCCCGGCAACCCGCCGGGGCGAAGCCGGCCGGGAGCCTCAGCGATCCTGTTCCTGCCGCCAGCCGGGATGCTTCCGGAACCGGCCCACGATCCCGAGGTCGTAGCTCCGCTCCTCGTCGTGAACCGGCAGCGCCTCGATCTCGGCCGTGCCCATCCCGACGTCCACGTGCGACATGGTCATCAGCGTGACGTCCTCCGCCGGGACGAAGACATGGTGTCCGAACCGGCCGAGATGGATGACGATCCCGTGGAAGATGTCCTCCTGGTCGGAGCCCAGGATGTCGGAGAGGGTGCCCACGGACTCACCCTCGGAGCTCCGCACGGGCACGTCCACCGGGACACCGCGCCAGGCGATCGGTTGTTCGGGATCCATCTGCGCCATCACATTGCCTCGCTGCGTCGCGGTCGCGGCTCGCGACGTGGAGCACCCGACCGCACGGCACCATCATGGACCGCGATCCTGAGACCGTCCCGAGGCGGCCCGCCGCAGCGCACTTGGGCATGTTGACATAACATGCATACTGGTCCGCATGACAGGTAGCGATACCCGCAACGCCATCCTTGCCGCGGCCCGCAAGCAGCTGGCCGGTGGCGGCAGCCTCTCCATCAACGGCCTGGCGGCCGCGGCCGGCGTCAGTCGCCAGACCGTCCACCGCCAGTTCGGCGGTGCCCGCGGCCTCCGGGCCGCCCTCGCGACGGAGGGCCTGATCGGCGACGGCGGCTCGGACCTGCCCACGCGCGAGCGCCTCGTCTCGGCGGCCGAGCGGGTCCTCTCCCGCCCCGGCGGGGGTGAGGCCTCGATCGAGGCGATCGCCGCCGAGGCCGGCCTCACCAAGGGGGCCGTCTACCACCACTTCGCCGACCGGGCCGAGCTGCTGCGGGCGCTGGCGAAGCGCATCAGTCCCGTCGACGAGCTGGCCGCGGCCCTCCTCGAGATGGAAGGCCGGCCGACGCGGGACGGGCTGGCGAGGCTGGCCGACGTCTACTACCGCGCCATCGCGAGCCGGGCGGACCTGATCCGGAGCCTGGCCGCCAACGCCTCGCGCGACCCCGAGCTCGGCGAGGTGATCATGACGGAGGTGATCGGCCGCGGGGCCCCGCTGGTCCTGCGCTGGTTCGACGGCAGAGTCGCCGAGGGCACCCTGCGGCCGGTCGAGCCGTCCTTCGTGATCCAGGCGCTCTTCGCCCCGGCCTTCCTGCCGATCGTGCTCGGAGCAGGTGTCTTCGATCGCCTGCGTGACCTCGGCATCCACCTGGTCGGCGAGCATGTCGAGGCCTACGTGGATCTGCTGCTGGCGGGAGCGGCGCCGGCGGCGAGTCCGGGCGTGCCGGCCGCTCGCGCAGAAGCCCGCGCAGAAGGAGGTCCCCGCCCATGACGACCGTGCCGCCGCCGGCCCCCGGTGGCTCCCCGACCCCGGCGCCGGCCACCATCCGGGCGCAGGACCTGGTCAAGATGTTCGGACCGATCCGGGCGGTCGACGGGATCAGCTTCGAGCTCGCGCCGGGCCGGATCTACGGCCTGCTGGGGCCCAACGGCTCGGGCAAGACGACCCTCATCCGTCTCTTGACCGGGATGGGCAGGGCGACCGCCGGCCGGGCGGAAGTCCTGGGGACCGCGATGCCGTCGAGAGCCGTCCTCGCCCGTGTCGGCTACATGACCCAGAGCGACGGCATCTACCCGGCCCTCACCGCCGGCGAGAACGTCCGCTTCTTCGGGGAGCTCTACGGCGTTACCGACGCCACAGCTCCGGAGGACGCCCTCGCGGTCGTGGACCTTGCGGACCGCCGCGATGCCGTGGTGGCCACGCTCTCCGGTGGCCAACGGCGGCGACTCTCGCTCGCCTGCGCCCTCGTCCACCGGCCGCCGGTCCTCTTCCTCGACGAGCCGACCGTCGGCGTGGACCCCCTGCTGCGCGTGCAGTTCTGGAGCCATTTCCGGCGTCTGGCCGACGGCGGGGTCACGATCGTCGTCTCCAGCCACGTGATGGACGAGGCGGACCGCTGCGACGAGCTGCTCTTCATGCGCTCGGGCAGGGTGATCGCCCGGGGCAGCGGGCGAGACCTGCGCGCGCGGGCCGGCACCGACGACCTCGAGCAGGCCTTCCTCCGCTTCAGCGGTAACGTGGCGGCGACGAGATGAGCGCCCGACGAGTCCGTGCCCTCTGGCGGCGGGTGGTCGCCGAGATCCGCCGCGACCGTCCGTCGCTCGCGCTCCTGTTCGTCGCGCCGATCCTGGTCACCGGCCTGGTCACCTTCATCCTGCGCGAGGGCCAGACACCGGCCCTGAACGCGCTGATCGTCAACCAGGCCGGCCTGCCCGGCTCGGCGATCGCCGGCGAGATCGCGAGCAGCCTCCGGACGCTGGGCGACCAGGCGACCCAGGCGACCGACGAGGCGGCGGCGCGCGCCGCCGTCCGCGACGGCTCGGCGACGCTGGCGATCATTCTGCCGGCGGACCTGGCGGCATCGGTGACCCGCGGCGGGGCCATCACCATCACGGTCCTGACCAGCGGCCTGGACCCGGCCGGGGAATCGGGCCAGCTGGCGGTCCTGGGCAAGGCGCTGGCGGCGGCGGCCGGCCAGTTCTCCCGCTCCCAGCCACCGGTGATCCGACACACCACGGTCTACGGCGTGCCGTCGAGCGACCCGATCGCTGCCTTCGCCCCGGCCATCGTCGGCTTCTTCGTCTATTTCTTCGTCTACATCCTGACCGGCGTCAGCTTCCTCCGGGAGCGGACCGGCGGAACCCTGGAGCGGCTGCTGGCTACGCCCGTGGCGCGTGGCGAGATCGTGGCCGGCTACACCCTGGGCTTCGGGCTCTTCGCCACGCTCCAGGTGGCGCTGTTGATGACCTGGGCGCTCGGCAGCCTCCGCATCCCGGCCCTCGGCCCGCTGCCGGCCTTCTCGATCGGCCTGGGCATCCCGGTGGCCGGCAGCCCGCCGATCGCCTTCCTGGTCGTCCTGCTGCTGGCCGTGGGCGCCGTCAGCCTCGGGATCTTCCTCTCGACCTTCGCCCGAACGGAGCTCCAGGTGCTCCAGTTCATCCCGGTCGTCCTGGCCCCCCAGTTCCTCCTCTCCGGCGTCCTCTTCCCGATCAACTCGCTGCCGGCGATCCTCAAGCCGCTGGTGGCGATCATGCCGCTCAACTACGCCGTGGACGGCCTGCGCCAGGTCTTCATCGCCGGGGCGGACCTGTCGAACGGGGCCCTCCAGGAAGACCTGCTGGTCCTGCTCGGGGTGGCGGCCTTCTTCGCCGTCATCGCCTCGCTGACCATCCGTCGCGAGATCGTCTGAGCCCGGGCCCCACCGGTCGTTCCGGCTGGCGGGCTCGGGACGCGGGGGACCCGGGCGCGGTGGCCCGCCCAGCCGGCCGGCACGTACACTGCGGGCGCTTCGCCGCAGCGAGGATCACATGAACGAAGACGTCCCGGCCGGCCCCGGCGGGCCGCTCGCCCACCTCCTCGCCACTCGGAGCGGCGCGGCCAGCGCGACGCGCATCCGGCTGGAGTACCGCGAGGCCCTCGTCTACACGCTCGGCAAGGCGGCCGAGCTGGAGCACCTGATCATGCTCCAGTACCTCTACGCCGCCTTCTCGCTCAAGCAGCGGGTCGACGAGGGGCTGTCGCCGGAGGAACTCGCCGCCGTCCAGCGCTGGCGGAAGACGCTGCTGGGGATCGGCGAGCAGGAGATGCTCCATCTGGCGCTCGTCCAGAACCTCCTCACCGCCGTGGGGGCCGCGCCCCGGCTCACCCGGCCCAACTTCCCCCTGCCGCCGGCGAGCTACCCGGCGGGCGTGCAGATCAAGCTTCTGCCGTTCGGCGAGGCAGCGGTGCGGCACTTCGCCTTCCTCGAGCGGCCGGAGGGGATGGCGGTCGACGATGCCGAGGGCTTCGAGGCCCTCGAGCGGGCGGTCGCGCTCCCGCACGACGAGGAGGACGAGATCGTCCCGCACCTCCAGGAGTTCGACACGATCGGCCAGCTCTACCGCTCCATCCAGGCCGGCCTGGAGCACCTCGCGGAGCGGGTGGGCGCCGACCGGCTCTTCATCGGGCCGCCCGACGCCCAGGCCACCGAGGTGCACTTCCGTTGGCCGGAGCTGGTCGCGGTGGTGGACCTCGCGTCGGCAAACCGGGCGATCGACACGATCGTGGAACAGGGCGAGGGAGCCCGCGGCGAGTGGCGCGACGCCCACTTCGGGCGTCTCCTGGGCGTGCTCGACGAGTACCTCGCGATGCGCCGGGCGAACCCGGCCTTCGAGCCCGCCCGCCCGGTCCTCGTCGCCAACGTCCGGCCGCAGGCGAACGGCGCCGGGCTGCCCATCGTCAGCGACCCTGGAACCGTGCGCTGCATGGACCTGCTCAACGTGGTCTACGAGGTCCTCCTGCAGCTCCTCTCACGCTACTTCGCCCACACCGACGAGTCGGAGGAGCAGCTCGAGACCCTCGCCGAGATCTCGGTGGGGCTGATGTACGGGGCGATCAAGCCGCTCGGGACGGTCGTCACGACGCTGCCGATCGGGCTCGATCTGACGGGCGCCACGGCCGGGCCGGGCTTCGAGCTCTTCTACGACGTGGACTACCTGCTTCCCCACCGCGCCGCTGCCTGGGTGCTGATGGAGGAGCGGCTGCGCGAGGCGGCCGACTTCGCCGTCCGCTGCGGCCAGGCCTGCACGCCGGCCCTCATGGAACCGCTGGCCAAGGTTGCCCGCGCGCTCCAGAAGTTCGCCGACCAGCTCGCCGCGGCGGCCTGACCTCCGCGAATCGCCGCTACGGCCCGGCGCTCGTCTCCAGGTCGCGGGTCGTTGCTTCCCCGCTCCGTCCGCCCGCCGGGCCGGCCTCGGGCGATCCATCGCCAGGCGGCAGGTCGAGGAGCGCCAGCTGGTCGAGATCGGAGGCGGGGGCGGCATGCTCGCGGCGGTGCGAACGCGTCTCGCCCTCGGCGGCACGCCCGAGCCGGCGGCGGGTGGTCTCCTCGACGCCGGCGGCCGGCGCTTCCAGGGCGGGATGCTCCACGAGGGCCACCAGCCGGGACGCCATGAAACGCCCGCTGCGGACCGGCGTGCCCGAGCGGGTCACCTCGGTCACCTCGACGATGCCGCGGGCGGTCGAGACCTCGATCCGCCGGCCGGCCCGCGTCGCGACGATCTCGAAATGCTGGACGCCGCCACCGGTGTCGACGAGGACCTCGACCCGGTCACCTTTCATGCCGGAAACGATACGGCGTCGCGGGTCGGTCCGGGGGATCGATCGCGCCTGGCACGCGGTCGACCGCGTGACAGGCGGCCCGGCGACGAGCTACCTCCCGGCCGCCGGGGGCCCGGCCGCGATCCGGCCGCGGAGGCTCGCCTCCGTCGCCCCCTCCCAGTCGGCCTCGATCCACCAGGTCGCGCCGGCCTCGGCGAAGGCGGCCACGCGAGCCCGGGAATCCGGCGAGCCGGCGTGCGTCCTGCCCTGGACGACGATCTCGAACGGGCGCCGGGCCGGATACGGGGGCCGCTCCCGCGCCACGAACGCGGCGATCTCCCGGACCGCCTCCGGGGCGTCCACCTGGGCCAGGACGCCGTCGTAGCGGAGCGTGCGCCGCATCGATCGCTCGCCGGGCCAGGCTCCCACCACCCAGATCGGGATGCGCGGCCGCTGGACCGGCGTCGGCCGGAAGGTCATCGGCCCGAAGCGATAGTGGCGGCCCCGGTAGCCGAACGGCTCGCCGCTCCAGAGCCCTTCGAGGATCGCCAGCGTCTCGTCGAGCAGCTCGGCCCGCGTCCGCGCGTCGGTCGGCTCCCCGACGTTGCCGAACGCGCCGTCGTCCAGCGCCCCCAGCCCGACCGGCAGCAGGAGGCGGCCGGCGGACAGACGATCGAGCGTCATCGTCTCGCGGGCCAGCTTCCACGGCCGGCGCCGCGACGGCGGCGTGACGATGGCGCCCAGGCGGACCCGCGCGGTCCGCATGGCCATGGCGGCCATCACCACCCAGGGGTCGTAGGCCTCGGTCTCGCCGATCGCGATCCCGTCCCAGGTGAAGACGCCGTCCCAACCCGCCGCCTCGGCCGCGGCGGCGAGCTCGGCCGCCGTCCGCGGCCCGCCGGTCGTGATCACGATGCCGTACCGCAATCGCCCGCGTGCCTCCTGCCCCCGGCCGGCGGGCAGGCCCCTCACCGGGCGTGCCGTGCCCCGTGCCGGCCGACCTCATGGTAGGTCCGGCCGGGGCTGCCGCGCACCGGCGATCAGATGCGCCCGATCGTCATCGGCGGTCCGCCGCGCAGACGGCCCACCGCCCGCGTCACGTCGACCCGGGCGCAGAAGGCGAGGTCGTCCTCGGCATGGATCGAGCGGATCAGGTCGCCGGTCGCCGACTCCTCGAGGGCGTCCCGAGGGTCCGGATAGGCGGAGCGCAGGCGGAGCGCCGCGAGCGCGGCGTCGCTCAGGCGGGGTCGCTCGCCACGGGCCCCGGCCACCTCCAGCAGGCGCTCGACGAGGAGGCCGGCCGTCACGGCGTCGTCGAGGGCGAAGCTGCCCTCGATCCCGGCGCAGACGATCCCGATCCCGGCGCCTGTCTCGGCGGCCAGGGCGGCCGCGGCCTCCGCGCAGGCCCGGGCGTTGAGCAGGCAGCCGACCAGGACCGTCGGCATCTGCCGCAGCCCGCTCAGCACCGCCGTCCCGTTCGAGGTGGAGAGGACGACGGCCCGCTCGCGAACACCCGCCCCGGCGAGCTCGACCGGCGAGTTGTTGAGATCGAAGCCGTGCGGCGTCCGGCCCCGCCGCTCGCCGGCCAGGAGCGCTCCACGCTCGCGCGCCAGGCGTCGCGCCTCGCGCAGGCCGCGGCTGAGAAGCACCTCCGGGCAGCCGAGATCGAGCAGCGTGGTGATGGTGGAGCTGGCACGGAGCTCGTCGACCACCACGCAGACCCTGTCCGGCCAGCGGCGCGCCAAGGCCGGGACGAGCGCGACATCGATCTCCATCCGGGAGCGGGCCTCCAGCGGGACTTGTTCGGGAACGTCGAAGGCGGCGAAGGCTCGTCCGAGCCCCCGCCGCCCCGACTCCGCGGGCGCCGCCGGCTAGAGGCCGGTCGTCGTCTGGCGGGCCAGCGTCAGCTGCTTGAACTCCTGGACCTGGCCGCGGATCGCCCGCTCGGTCGGCAGCCGCTCGATGCTGGAGGCACCGAAGAAGCCGTCCACGCCGGGCATCCTGGCCAGGGCCGTCCCGACGTTGTCGGGCTCGTCGAAGGGGCCGCCGTGGCAGATCACGATCATGTCCGAACGCACGGAGCGGCCCGCCGCGGCGATCGCCATGACCCGCTCGATCGCCTGGTCCAGGCTGAGTGCCACCCCGGCGCCGATCGTGCCGGCCGTGGTCAGGCCGACATGGGCGACCAGCTGGTCGGCCCCTACCTTCGCCATCGCCCTGGCCTGGTCGGGGTCGAAGACGTAGGGCGAGGTGTAGAGGTCGAGCTCGTGGGCGATCCCGATCGCCTCGACCTCCTTGTCGAAGCCCATCCCGGTCGCCTCCAGGTTGGCCCGGAAGCTCCCGTCGATCAGCCCGACGGTCGGGAAGTTCTGGACGCCGGAGAAGCCGATCTCCTTGAGCTGGCGGAGGAAGACCGGCATCAGCCGGAAGGGGTCGGTGCCGTTGATGCCGGCCAGGACCGGCGTGTCCTTGACGACCGGCAGCACCTCGGCGGCCATCTCGACGACGATCCCGTTGGCATCGCCGTAGGAGAGCAGCCCGGCGAGCGAGCCGCGGCCCGCCATCCGGTAGCGGCCCGAGTTGTAGATGATGATCAGGTCGCAGCCGCCGGCCTCGGCCATCTTGGCCGAGATGCCGGTGCCGGCGCCGCAGCCGACGATCGGCCGGCCTGCGGCCAGCTGGGCGTGCAGCCGGCGGACGATCTCTTCGCGTGGGATGGGCATGGCCCGGTCTCCTTCGAGAGTGTCGGGGTGTTGTGGGTGGTCAGCGCGGGCGGAGCATCGCCAGCAGGCGATCGGCCATCGCGTCGGCGAAGGCCGGATCGTTGATGTTCAGGTCGAGCTCCACCAGCTCCACCCTCGAGCGATCGAGGTGGCCACGGATCGCGTCGAAGAGGGCGGCGTCCGCAACCGGATCGTGGAACGGCATCCCTTCGGCGTCGATCATGCTCACGCCCTTGAGCGGCATGAAGAGGGCCGTGGGCCCGGTGGTCCGGTTGAGCTTCGCGGCGATGATCTCGCCGAGCCTGGCGGACTCCTCGGGCGTGGTCCGCATCAGCGTCACCTGGGGGTTGTGCACGTAGAGGGTCCGCTCCCGGAACTGCTCGGGGACCGTCTCCTTCGGGCCGAAGTTCACCATGTCGAGGGCGCCGAGCGAGACGACCTGGGGCACGCCCGTCCGGGCGGCGGCGTCGAGCCGGTCGGGGCCGGCCGACAGGACCCCGCCCACCAGCTCGTCGCACCACTCGGTCGTGGTGATGTCGGCCACGCCCGAGACAAAGCCGTCGGAGACGAGTGACTCCATGGACCGGCCGCCGCTGCCGGTGGCGTGGAAGACGAGGACCTCGTAGCCGGCCTCGTCCATCCGGGCGCGGAACCGGTCCACGCACGGTGTCGTGACGCCGAACATGGTGGCCGCGATCACCGGCTTCTCCCCGGCCTGGGTCGCGACGACCTGGTCGGCCATGCCGGAGATCGCGCCCGCCGCGTTGGCGAAGACACGGCGCGAGACCCGGTTGAGCCCGGCGACATCGACGACCGAGTACATCATCGTGATGTCCTTGACGCCGACGTACGGGCCGACGTCGCCGGAGGCCATCGTCGACAGGATCAGCTTGGGCAGGCCCACCGGGAGGGCCTGCATGGCCGTCGAGCCGATCGAGGTGCCGCCGGAACCGCCCATGGCGAAGACGGCGTCGAACTTGCCCTCGGCGGCCAGCTGGGCCGCCAGGGCCCGGGCGCCGAGGCCCATCACCTCCAGCGCGTGGCCCCGGTCCCGCCGCTCCCGCAGCTCGGCGAGCGAGCCTCCGCCGGCCTCGGCGGTGCGGACGGCCGGGCTGTCGGGGGTGAACGTCGGCTCGCCCAGGATCCCGGCGTCCAGCACGAACGGCCGGTGGCCGCGCTCCCGGATCAGGTCGCGGATGTACGCGTACTCGCGGCCCTTCGTGTCCAGCGTCCCGATCATGAGGATGGTCTTTGACATCGCTTCTCCTTCGCGCGCTTCGCCATGCGGGCAGAGCCGGCCGCCCGCTGCCGATCCCCGCCGGTCCACCCGGCCGCGGGCTCCCGACGCCTGGCCGATCGGCCGCCACCGGAGGGCGCGGCGGACGGTCGCGGCTGCCTACGTCGAGCCTGCCCGGGACGCCGCGGACGGACCCGGCTCCTGCCGCACCACAGCCTCTCGATCCCGCCTCCCTTCCTGGGGCACCCGCCCGCCTGACGGCTTCGAGCCGTGTCGCGCCGCTCTAGCCCCGACCGGCCCGGATCGTGTCCGGGTGCGGCCTGATCGCGCCCGCCTCAGGGCACGATGACGATCTTGATCGCCCCGCTCTCGGGGTCGTTGAAGGTGGCCAAGGCTTGGCCGTAGTCGGCCAGGGCGAAGCGGTGAGTCATGATCTCGCGGAGCCGGACGCGGCCCTGCTCGACGAGGGGCATGACGCGGCGCATCTCCCCGGCCGAAGCGCGCGAGCCGACGAGCTCGAGCTCATCGAGGACGAGCCGCTGCATGGCGATCTCCACCCCGACAACGGGGATGCCGACGGCGGCGCAGCGGCCGCCCCGGCGGAGCATCCCCAGCGCCCAGTTGACGGTCACCGGCACGCCGGCGCACTCGAGGACCACGTCCACGCCGAGGCCGGCGGTGCGATCGCGGACGATGGCCACCGGATCGCCGGCGGCCGGGTCGACGATTTCGAAGCCGAGCTCCGCCGCCCTGGCCAGGCGGCCCGGGTTCTTCTCGACGACGATCACCCGCCCGGCGCCCAGCGCACGAGCCGAATCGCCGGCCAGGAGCCCGATTGCTCCGCCTCCGGTGACGACCACCGTGTCGCCGGGCCGGACCCCGCCGCGCACCGCCACGTGGAGGCCGATCGAGGCGGGGTCGATGATCGCGCCCTCCTCGAAGGAGAGACCGTCGGGCAGACGGAAGATCGTCTTCACGCCCTGCACGACGTAGGTCGCGTCGGCGCCCTGGACGTTGTGACCGTACTGTTTGTGGAGCCCCGGCCGGCCGTAGTTCTCGCAGAGGTTGTAGCGGCCCTCGACGCACTTCTGACAGACGCCGCAGGCGTCGTGCGAGGTGCCGGCGACCCGGTCCCCGACGGCCCAGCCGTAGCCACCGGCACCGGGACCCAGGGCGACGATCTCGCCCGCCCACTCGTGCCCGGGGATGAACGGGAAGGCAGGTGGCCAGAAGCCCGGGTAGTCGCCCCGGATCAGGTGGGCGTCGGTGCCGCAGATCGAGACGGCCCGGACCCGGGCCAGGACCTCGTTCGGGCCGGGTGTCGGCACCGGCACCTGCTGGATCTCGAAGTGGTTCGGCTCCAGGACGACCAGCGCCTCCATGGACGAGGGCAGGCCCGGGACTGCGGTTCCGGGGGCCTGGGCTGAAGCGGATACGGCGGACACGCGGGCCTCCCTAGATGACTGCGAGGGGATCGATCATCGACCCGGTGGCTCCCCGGATCTTGAGCGGCAGGGCGACGAACAGGAACTCGTAGACACGGTCGTGGGCGAGCGCCTCGAGATCGAGGCTCTCCATGAGGTAGATGCCGTTCTCGATGAGCAGCAGCGTGTGAACCGGCTGCGGGTTGGCGGGCGAGCCGGGGTCGGGAGCCGGCTGCACCTCGTAGGTTTCCGTGTCGGTCCCGGTCGCGACCACGCCACGCTCCAGGAGCCAGCCCGCGGCGGAGAGGTCCGGGCCGGGGGTCTTGTGAGCGGCCATCCGCTCGGCGTCCGGCCAGAGGCCCATGTAGCCGGTCCTGATCACGACCACGTCGCCGGGCCGGACCGTCACGCCCTGGCGGGCGCAGATCGCCTCCATCTCGGCCGCGTCGATCGGCGAGCCCTTGGGCAGGCAGTCGACGCCCCGGTGGCCGGGCGCGTCGATCAGGACGCCCCGGGTGAAGAGCGGCGGCAGCTTCTCCGCGTCCCCGTGGCGAGGGCCGAAATCGGTCAGGTGCGCGTCGGCGCTCCCGCCACCGTACCAGTGCGAATCGGGCCCCACGGTCATGTGGGCCAGGGCATCGATGTGGGCGCCCGAGTGGGAGGTTGCCATCACGTACTCGGCCATGTAGCCGAGGCCGGCCTCGTTGACCGGGCCCCAGGGCTGGGCGCCGGTGACGCGGATCCCGCGCGGCGTCCGGTAGTTGAGGACCTGGAACGGGGGGTGGCCGGGGAAGAGGGGCATCCCCGGATAGCGGGCCGCCGCGAGCGAATAGGTGCGGCCCTCCCGGACCAGGCGGGCTGCCGCCACGATCTGTTCCGCGGTCGCCGACCCGGCGGGACCGACTTCGGAACCCGGGCTCATCTGCTCACCTCCCCGACGGTGCGCCTCCCGTGGCGGCCGCCACGGGGACGCTGGCTGGCTGGACGGCGCCGGTCACGGCCGCGGCGGCCGCGTCCCGCTCGCGCAGCGCACGCCAGACCCGCTCCGGGCTGAGAGGAAGGTCCCGGATGACCAGGCCGGTGGCGTCGCGGACGGCGGCCGCAACCGCGGGAGCGACGCAGAGCAGGGCGCCCTCGCTCATTCCCTTGGCCCCGTACGGCCCGGGGCCGTCGGCATTCTCGACCGCGTCGCTCACGAGTTCGAGAGGCAGGTCCATGCTGGTCGGGATCCGGTAGTCGATCGCGCCCAGGTTCCGGATCCGGCCCGCCTCGTCGAAGATGTAGTGCTCCATCAGGGTGTGGCCGAGGCCCTGGATCGCGGCGCCCTCGTCCTGCGCCCGGACCTGGAGCGGGTTGATCGCCTTGCCGACGTCCGAGACCGTAACGTGGCGGACCAGGAGGACGTCCCCTGTCCCCTCGTCGACCTCGACCTCGACGGCTGTGCAGTTGAACTCGAAGAAGGCCGCGCTGCCGCCGAGCGGGTGGCCCGGCTCCTCGTCCTTGCGCATCTCGCCATTGCCGATCAGCTCGCCGCCCAGTCGCCCGAGGCCGGGCTTCAGGACGTCGAGCGTCGAGAGCTCGCGGTCGGGCAGCCGGACGACGCCCCGATCCACGGCGATCAGGCTCGCGTCCATGCCGTGGAGCCGGGCCGCCATGGCCCGGAGCTGGGACTGGATCTCGCGGCAGGCGCGCAGGACGGCATTCCCCATCAGCACGGTGGAACGGCTGGCGGAGGTCTGCTGATCGTAGGGGACTACCGCCGTGTCTCCCATCACGACCGTGATCCAGTCGAGCGGCGCCCCGAGCTCCTCCGCGGCGATCTGGGCGAAGATGGTCCGCGCGCCCTGGCCCATGTCGGACGTGCCGGCGTAGACGATCACGCTGCCGTCGGCCAGCAGCCGGACGGTGGAATAGGAGAGCCCGGTGGTCGGACCCGACTTGATCCCGAGGGCGATGCCGCGGCCGCGGCCGGGCGGCAGGGGGGTCCCCCAGCCGATCAGGCGGGCGGCCCTCCGCGCCGTCTGCTCCCACTGGCCGTCGGCCGGGGTGTCGAACGGGATGAATGCCTCGCCGCGCCGGGCAAGGTTCTGTAGGCGGAGCTCGAGTGGGTCGATCCCGAGCGCCCTGGCCCCCTCGTCGATGTTCGACTCGACCGCCCAGTTGACCTGGGGGTTGCCGAAGCCGCGGAAGGCGGTGGAGGGGGTGGTGTGGGAGAGGACGCTCCGGGCGAGGATCCGCGCCGCGGGGACACGGTAGGGACCGCAGGCCGGATAGCTGCCCTTGCTGACGACCCGATCGGCGATGTCCGCGTAGGCCCCCAGCAGATAGTCGGCCGCCACGTCCTGGAAGGCGAAGGTGCCGTCGCGGTGGAACCCGGTGCGGACTCGGACCCTGGCCGCGGTCCGTCGGACCGCCTGGAACGTCTCCTCCAGGGTGAGGACCAGGCGGACCGGCTGGCCGGCCCGAAGGGCCATGAGGGCGACCAGCGGCTCGAGCTTGGCGTGCTGCTTCCCGCCGAACCCGCCGCCCGGGTCAGGTGCGTGGACCCGGATCTTCGAGAGCGGCAGGCCCAGGATCTTCGCCAGGACCTTCTGGAGCCAGTTGGGGTGCTGGATCGAGCTCCAGACCGCGATCCCGTCGCCGTCGGGAGCCGCCATGAACGCGTGCGGCTCGATGGCGAAGTGGGTCACCATCGGGAACTCGTAGGTGTGCTCGACGACAAGATCGGCCCGCGCGGCCTCGATCTCTTCCCAGCCGACCCGGTGCTCGCGCAGGACGTTCGTCCCGGCCAGCGGGTCGCCCGGCCGGAGAGCGGGATCCTGGACCAGGGGTGCCGCGGGATCGAGCGCCGCCTCGAGACTGAAGACTGCGGGCAGCTCCTCGTACTCGATCCTGACAAGGCGGGCGGCTTCCTCCGCCGCGTCCTTCGTCTCGGCGGCCACCGCGGCCACGGGCTCGCCGTGGTACTTCGTCTCGCCGACGGCCAGGATGGGCCGGTCCTCGAACTGGGGGCCGAATCGGGCGACCGGCTGGGGCAGGTCCGCCGCGCTGACGACCAGCCGGACGCCCGGGACCTGGCGGGCCGCGTCGGT
Organism: Chloroflexota bacterium; assembly: GCA_021789435.1. GTDB lineage: Bacteria > Chloroflexota > Limnocylindria > Limnocylindrales > CSP1-4 > JAJYJO01. The sequence continues at coordinate 28,714 of JAJYJO010000001.1, read as the reverse complement.
ATCGATGGCGATGATCCGGGCCCGGGCACAGTCGAGCGTGACGAGCTTCACCTGGAGGGCGTCCTGGAGGCGGATGTCGGCCACGTACTGCTGCTGGCCGGTGACCCGGCCGTAGCCCCCGCCGCGCTGTATGGAGGCGCCGACGCCGGTCGCCCTCATCGGTCCGCTCCTTCGGCCGTCGCCAGGACCGCCTCGCTGATCTGCTGGTAGCCGGCGCAGCGGCAGAGATTGCCGGCCAGGCCCTCCTGGACCTCGGCCAGGGTCGGATGTGGGTTGAGGGCAAGGAGCGCGTGAGCCGACATCAGCTGGCCCGGGATGCAGAAGCCGCACTGGGCGGCGCCCTTGTCGAGGAAGGCCGCCTGGAGCGGGCTCAGCCGGCCATCGATCGCCAGGCCCTCCACCGTCGTCACGGCCGCGCCGTCGGCCTCCACGGCCAGCATCAGGCAGGAGTCGACGGTCCGGCCGTCGACGATGACGGTGCATGCCCCGCACTCGCCCACGAGGCAGCACTCCTTCGTCCCGGTCAGTTCCAGGTCGTCGCGCAGGACGTCGAGCAAGGTGTGGTGGGGGGCCACCTTCAGGGCGCGCCGCCGCCCGTTCACGGTGAGCTCGATGGCGATCGTCTCGATCTCGTTCATTCCTCGGCCAGCCGCTGGATCGCCGTCCGCAGGGCCCGTGCACCGAGCGTCCGCAGCATCGCCAGGCGGTAGGCGGGGCTGGCGCGCATCGAGCGCGGCGAGGGGCTGGCGTCCGTGAACAGTCTCTCCAGGATCTCGGCCCTGGCCGCCTCCGGGGCGTCGGGGTCGGCGAGCATCCCGCTCTCGTCCACGGCCAGCACCGGCCGCGGGCCGACGCTGCCGTAGGCCAGGCGCGTCCAGCCGGCCTCGTCCACGCCGCAGCAGAGCGTCACGGAGGCAAGATCGTGGCCGCGTCGGCGGCTGCGGCGGACGTGAACTGCGCCCATCCGGCGACGAGGGAGCGGTAACTCGATCGCCGTGACGAGCTCGCCGGGCTCCAGGGTGGTCTGGCCGGAGCGCACGAAGAAGTCCGCGATGGGGATGCGGCGGCTGCCGCCCGGCCCGGCCGCCACCACCTCCGCGCCGTAGACCAGCAGCGGCGGGGCGGTGTCCGCCGCCGGGGAGGCGTTGCAGATGTTGCCGCCCAGCGTGGCCCGGTTGCGGATCTGGACCGAGCCGACGACCGCGGCCGCCTCCGCGAGGGCCATGAAATCGCGCCGCACCCGGGGATCGGCCGCGATGTCGGTCATCACCGTGGTGGCGCCGATCGCCAGTCGCCCGTCCTCCTCGCGGATCGCCGGGCACAGCTCGGCAACGCGCTTGAGGTCGATCACGACGCCTGGGTGGAGCGTGCCGTCGCGGAGCCGGATGATCAGGTCCGTTCCGCCCGCCAGCAGCCGCGCGTCGGTGCCGTGTCGCCCCAGCAAGGCGACGACCTCAGGCAGCGTGGCCGGCCGCTCATAGGCGAAGGTGTGCATCGTTGCTGCGTCTCCCGCTCAGAGGACCCGGTCCACCTCGTCCATCAGCACCTGCGGGGTCGCCGCCCGGACGAAGTAGTAGGGTCGCTCGGAGAAGCGCGCCACGAACCCGGCGCGCAGCCTGCGCAGGGGCTCCGTGTCCACGATCGGCATGGGGAAGCCGGCCGCCAGGAGCTCGTTCAGCAGGAAGTAGTTCTGGAGCGAATGCAGGGTCTGGAACTGGCGCTCGAAGGGGATCATCTCGGACAGGCTCGGGTCGAAGTTGCCGTCGATGGCGGGCACCACGACGACGTCGACGACGGTCGGCTCCGCCTGGAGCTTCCAGCTCGGCATCACCCCGAAGAACTTCTCGACGCCGCGGTCCGGGGCGGCCTTGTCGGCCCGCTCCGTCCCCTCCGTGCGCTTCTTGATGAAGGGTTCCCTGGAGCCCATCACCGCGCGACCGGCCTCGTCCACGACCGTCGTCTCGGTCGAGACCAGCAGGCCGCCGCGGCGGCAGGCCTCGATCTGGCCCATCGACTTGCCGTGGTTGGACTCGCCGCCCAGTAACATCAGGGTCGTGCCGCGATAGCGCACGGCCGAGGCGTGGAAGGGGTGCAGGCCGATCGCCTCCATCCGCAGGGCCAGGATGGCAACCACGACCTTCTGGATCGGGCCGGCCGGCCACGCCCCCGTGAACGTCATCCGCCGACCGTCGTAGGAGATGTCCTTCTCGCCGTCCTGGTGCCAGACGATGTCGGGCTCGGCCAGCGTCACGTTCGGCTCCAGCCGGACATCCGCGAGGCGGTAGTTGAGGAAGTTCATGTCCTCCAGGACGTGCTCGCGCGGTTCGCCGCCGTAGACGTCGACGCGCAGCCGCGCCGCCCCTGCGGACATCTCCTCTGACAGTCGCAGCTGCTCGTTCATCTGCTCCTCGTTTGCCGGCCCGGGCCGGCGGCTCTCGTCTGGCGGGTCGGTTCACCCCCGCGCCGCAGGTACATGCGCGGGTACCGGCGGCTCGGTCGTTCCCATCGCCCGTCGCCACGCTTCGCCGGTCGCTGGAGGCGGTTGCCCGGCCCGGCCCGAGGCTGGTCCGGCGCCGGAGGATCGCCCCGTGCGGCCGGCGGGCCGCCGCCGATCCCCCGAATCTCTCAGCTGCCCGGCGGGTTCACGCCGCGCCGCGGCGCTCGCCGTCGTACCCGAGCGCAGCGGCTCCCACCGTCTCCCCGGCCTCGCCGGACCGCGGCGGGGATTCCGCGTCGCCGGGTGCCGCCGGGGCGTCCACGAAGAGCGAGTCGAACATCGCTCCCGCCGTCAGGAAGTGGCGGCGGATTGCATCCACCGTGAGTTGCGGATCCCGCTGGCGCAGAGCGTCCAGGATCGGCTGGTGCATGTCGGCGATCTGGCGCGCATTCACGCCGGGGACGACCAGCGTGATGTAGGTGCGCGACACCGGCTCCAGGTAGCGCCAGACGCGCTCCAGGGTGAAGTTGCCGGCGATCTCGATGACCCGGGTATGGAAGGTGGCGTCGATGCGCGCCTCCGCGTGACGGTCGCCCGCCGTCGCGGCCTGGCGCATCCCGTCGATGTAGTCCTGGAGCTCGGTGAAGTCCGCGTCCGACAGCCGCGGCAGCGCGAGACGCGCCCCGAGCGACTCCAACTCGGCCCGGATCTCGTAGGCCTCGAGGAGTTCACTCTTGCTCGGATGGCGGACGCGGGCTCCCTGGAACGCCGTGATCTCCACGACGCCGAGCGCCTCCAGGTCACGCAGCGCCTCCCGGACGGGCGCCTGGCTGATGCCGAGCTCCCGCGCGACCCGGGTCTCGACGATCCGGGAGCCCGGCGCGTAGTGACCGGCCAGGATCGCCTGGAGCAGGTGATCCTTGACCTGGTCGCTCAGGACACTGCGTGAGATGAGAGGCGTCCGGCGCATGGAGGGGATTATCAGACCCCGAATTCCGCCCCGCTGGGCTGGGCTGCGGCCTGGAGGATCTCGACGAGACCGGTGGTCCCGTTGATCCGGATGCGGTCGCCATTCTTGATCTGCTGGGTCGCCACGGACGAGCCGACCACTGCCGGGATCCCGAACTCGCGCGACAGGACGGCCGGGTGCGAAACCGTGCCGCCGGCATCGGTGACGAGACCGACGATCTTGGTGAAGAGGACGACCCAGGCCGGGTTGGTCATCTGGCAGACGAGGATGTCGCCCGCCCGGACGTCGTCGAACTGACCCTCGTGGAGGACCACCCGGGCGATGCCCTCGACGACACCCGGCGAGCCGCCGATGCCGTTGATCTGGCCCGCGACGGTGCTCTCCTTGCGATAGAACTTGTCGGGGAAGCCCCACAGGTTCAGGTAAGGGAAGGCGAGCTGGGTCGGCGTGCAGGTGCCGATCCACTCCTTGGGCCGGAAGGTGTACGCCTTCTCGCGAGCTGTCTTGCGCTCGGCGACGATCGCCCGGCCGTCGATGGCCTTGGGATCGCCCATGAAGACGCGCAGCTCGTTGTACTTGAACAAGACGACATCGTCCGGTGCATCGAGGGCCCCGAGCGCCACGAGCTTCTTGCCGATCGCGATCAGCACCAGGCGGACGTGGGCGTTGGCGCCCTGGTCAATGTAGAAGTGATGGTCCGGAGTGAGCGGGGCCATCTTCAGGTTGATCTCGTTGGCCGCCCGCATCTCCTCGAGCGCCTCGCCTTCGAGGCCCTCCAGTATCTCCCGCGCGGCGGCGGCGATATCCGCGGCGAGCGCGGCGACGGTGGTCGGGTAGTCGTAGTTCGTCTCGATGTAGCCGCGGACGAGCTCGATCACCGGCTCCATCTGCTCGCGGACGGTCGGGAAGATGAACTCGTGGCTCCAGACGGCGTGCCAGCCGAACTCCTTCTGGTACGGCACCACGCGCTCGTCGATGAAGCGCTTGCCACGCTCCGTCGACTTGAGGGCGGCGATGATCTCGTGGGCCGTCTCGTGCTTGAAGGCGGCGGCCAGGACCTCGTCGGCCTTGGCCTCTTCCTTCATCTTCCAGAGGGCCTCGATCGACTCCCAGTTGCGGTCCTTGGCCGAGCTCTGGAGCCGGCCCAGGAGCACCTCGTCGATCTTCCCGTGCGTCTTCTCCATGACCGCCCGCAGGTTGAGCGTCGCGGACAGCTGGGCGAAGTTGAGCATCCAGTGGATCTTCCAGTGGCGATCGTGAATGTCGATCGCGTCCTCGAGCAGGCAGGCGAGCTCCATGAGGGTCAGCTCGTCCTCCCTGTCGAGCATGCCCTCGAGGTAGACGAAGTTGCGGTCCATCTCGGGGACGAGACGGCTTCGCCACCAGTCAACGAACTCGTGCCCGTAGGTCGGGAGGACCGCGCCCAGGTACGTGCCGATCTTGGCGGCATACTCCGGATCGGACGGCACGACGGCCTGGATCGTGGAGTCGTATTCCGTCGCCTCGATCTTGAAATCAGCCTGGGCCGGGACTGCCGCGGTGTACAGGTAGCCGTTGACCTCCTTGGCGATCCAGTCGGTCGCGAACGGCGTCCCGAACCGCCGGAACATGTGGTCGCAGCTCAGCCACCAGCCGCCGATGTCGAAGTACATCGGGCTGAGCGGGTGAGGACAGTGCAGATCGTCGTAGACCCAGAACAGGTCCTTTTCGGCCTGGTTCGCCCACTCGACGGGAAACTGATCGTCGCCCAGGAACTGGCCGAGGACTTCTTCCTTCATGGCCACCGCCATCGACATGACCTCCTGGTGTTGTGACCGGGTCGTGGTCCGGGCAGGCCCTCGCCACGGAGTCGCGGCCGGCGACTGCCGCCGGCCGGTGCGGAACCGCCAGCCGCCAGGCAGGACGCGCGCGGGACGCCTTCTCGGTTCACCGCACGGTCTCAGCGTGGAGCGTGGCCCGACCCCGAACCGCCCGCGCGGCTGCCGATCTCGCTGAAACGGCGACCGGCGGCCGGTGGGGCCGATCGGTGGTCAGATGCCCGCCGGTTGGTGCCCGGCGGACGGAGCGCTCTTCACCGGGCGCGGGAACAGGATCGTCACGTTGAACCAGCCGAGGGCCGCCCCGAGCAGGCCGGCCAGCAATGCCCAGACGCCGGCGATGAGCGGGAAGTAGTTGGGATCGCTCGTGAAGAGCACCGTCGGGAAGGCGCCGGTGAAGTAGACGCCGAGCATCATCGAGATCCCGTTGAAGTACGGAAGCGAGCCGGTCTGCGTCACCGGGAAGAACTTCATCGCGTAGATGAAGATGCAGAAGCCCACGAAGCAGGCGATGAACAGGCTGAGGTCGTTCGGCGTGATCATCTTGTCGTGGAGCACCGACCCGAGCAGAACCCAGGCGGTCATGATGATCGCCGCGGCGATAACGCCCAACAGGTAGGCGGGCACCATGATCTTGAGCGCGGCCGGCTTCGCGCCGAGGGCGAAGTACTCAGCCCACACGATGAACGAGGCCCAGATCGGGATGTTCGTCAGGTCCTTGTTGATCTGGCTGACCCAGATCCCGAACGGAAGCGACACGCAGACCGTGATCGCGACCGCCAACCACAGCGGGATCGTGTCCTTGGTTTCCGTCTCCACTGTGCACCTCCAGGTGTCCGTCCCAGCGCGTCCCGGCTGGTCGGCCCGCACGACTCGGGCAGGCGCGCCTGCCGGGGGCAAGACTCCCGTCGCGCACCTACCCTCGCAAGGGCCGTTTGGCCCTTTCATCGATCATCGATTATAGACGCCGACGGCACGCGAAACCCGCCCCGGCGGCGGTCATCCGGCCCTGCGCGCGGGATCATCACGCGGGTTCGCTGACGGAGAGGGGCCCCCTGCGTGCTCGGCGCAGGGGGCCCTGAAGAGCTGGGGGACGCTCGATCAGAAGCTGCTGCTCCAGGGTGGCGGAGTCCCGGCCGTGCAGGCCGGATCGGTCCGGCTCGGCGCCTTCGATGTGGCGCTGAACAGGCCGCCGAAGGTCTGGTCCACGCTGGGGATCGTCTTGAGGACCTGGAAGCCCAGGCTGCTGCCGGACTGGACGATCTTGACCACGTAGGCCGGCTGCACCGAGTTGCGGTTCGCGTCGAGCGTGATGTTGCCGTTCGGGAAGGACGGGTTGAGCGTGGTCAGCGCCGACCGGAAGGCGGTCTGGCCGCCGGAGAGGTCGCCCCCGACCTTCGCCAGGCCCTGCAGGATCGCCTGCATGCCGTCGTAGTAGAGGACGGTGAAGAGGCTGTCGGCGGGCACCTTGGGGTAGACACCAAGGATCCCGTTCACGTAGGCCGTCCAGGCGGCATCCGTCCCGCCGAGGGGGACGGGCGAACCGCCGACCAGCCCGACGAGCGAGTTGCCGACGCTGAACGAGGTGGGATCCATGACGGAGGAGCCGCCGAGCATCTTCTTGCCCGGGTTGCCGCCGAGTTGCTCGTAGCTCTTCTCGGCCGCGATCGTGTCCGTGCCGCCGGTCAGCAGGAGGATGCCGTCGACGTTGCGCGGTAGCTGGGCAACGTAGGACGAGTAGTCGGAAACGCCGAGCGGGACCCAGGTCCGCGAGGTGATGCTCCCGCCCAGCGCGCAGAACTCGGCAACGAAACCCGCGGCCTGCGTGTACGGATAGGAGTAGTCCTCGCCCAGGATGGCAACGCTCTTCCAGCCGAGCGTCTTGTACGCATAGCTGCCGAGCCCGGCCATCCACTGCGCCCCATCGCCGCCGAAGCGGAAGAAGTTCGGCGCCTTTACGGCGAGCGTCGTCGACTGGGCCCCGGAGGTCCCGTTGACGAACGTCACGTTCGGCTGCGTCTTGGCGTAGTTGGCGACGGCGACGCCCTCATCGCCCGAGAGAGGCCCGAGCAGGACATCCACCTTCTGGCCTTCAACGAGCTGACGGGCCTGGGCCACGGCCACGTCCGGGGTCGCATCCGAGCAGCCGAAGAGGATCTGGATGGGGTGCCCGGCCACACTCGCGCCGGTGACCTGGTCCTGGGGGTTCTGGCCGGCCGCCGTTCCGCCGGCGAACTTGATCAGCGCGTACTTCGCGCCGAGGAACGACTCCGCCTCGAAGGTCGCGAACGGGCCGCCACAGGTGGTGAGGATCCCGATCTTGATCGGCGTGCCGGGCGCCGTGGACGCCGCCGCCGATCCCGTCGCCGCGGCCGATGCCGATGCGCTGGTCGCCGCCGTTGGCGACGCCGTCCCCCCGGTGCTGCCGCAACCCGACACGATGGCCACCAGGGCCGTGATGGCGGCGATGGTGGAGAACCTGTGAGGCCCGGGCCGAGACTTCGCCCGGTGGATCGATCTGGCGTGCATGCCTCTCTGTCTCCTTCGCGATGGTCGACGTTCGGGGACGCGGTGGCGGAGCGTTGCAGCGGAGTCAGGCGTCTCGCGCCGTCAGCAGCAGGTCATGGCTCACCTTCTAGCGGGCTCCATCTCGCGCCGCACCCCCCGCCGCGCCGGCGGTACGGCGCGACCAGACATCGGCCGGCACAACGATCAATCGTCCATTTGCACGATAATCGATAATCCTTTAGCCGCGATAGTGTACTGTACCCTCCAATCGAGTCAAGGGCCGGCAGCGAGGTCGTGTCATCCGCCATGGCTTCCAGCGACGGGCAGGGAAACGGGGGGCGGGCGGGCGCCACCCCTGACCGGCTGCCGGCTCCGTTCCCCTCCCTCGCTGCTCGTCTCGTCGGCGGTGGCCGCACCGGCACGCTGGTCGGCCTGGCTCTCCTCGCGATCGGCGCCAGCTGGGTGCTCTACCAGGTCCTCCAGAACGGCCTGGGCGACACGGGCAACGTCCCGAACTTCCTGATCATCACTCTGAACGCGCTGAGCCTGGCGGGCCTCTTCTTCCTGGCCGCGAGCGGGCTAACCCTGATCTTCGGGCTGATGAAGGTCGTCAACATGGCCCACGGGTCGCTCTACCTGCTCGGCGGCTACGTCGCCTGGGCGCTGACGACCGCGGGTGTCAACTGGTGGCTGGCCGTTGCCGTGGCGACGCTCTCGGCCGGCGTTGTGGGCCTGCTCATGGAGCAGGCCTTCCTGCGCTGGAACCTTGGTCAGGACTTGCGCCAGGCCCTGATCACCATCGCCGTCTCGGTGATCCTGGCCGACCAGATGCTCAACTACTTCGGTGGCACCGCCCAGACCATCACCCCACCCGGGGAGCTCGGCGCCTCCATCGGCCTCGGCGTCTACGGTCTCGCCTACCCCACCTTCCGGATCTTCGTCATCGGCGCGGCGGTGGTCGTCGGGGGGTTGCTCTGGCTGTGGATCCAGCGCACCCGCTTCGGGATGATCATCAGGGCCGGGATCGATGACGGGCCCATGACCTCCGCCCTTGGGGTCAACGTGCCGGTCGTGTTCGCGGCCGCCTTCTTCGTTGGCTCCTGCCTGGCCGGGCTCGGCGGCGTCTTCGGTGGCACGGTGCTCGCCCTGGCGCCTGGCCAGGACATCTCGTTTCTCACGAGTTCGATCGTGGTCGTCATCATCGGCGGCATGGGCAGCCTGGGCGGCACGGCCGTGGGCGCCCTCCTCCTCGCCTTCGTGGAGGCGTACTCGCAGGTCTACCTGCCGTCGGGCTACGCGCCCTATTCGATGGTCGTGACCTTCATCCTCGTGGCGGCGGTGCTCGCGCTCAAGCCGACCGGCCTCTTCGGGCGGGCCTCGTGATCGGTTCGTACCTCCTGGCCCGGCGGGCGGTCCTCGTCGCGGCGGCGATCGCCGTTGCGCTCCTGCCCGTGCTCTTCTCGACCTACGTTACCAGCGCCATCGCCCTGCCGACCCTCTGGGTGGGGCTCTGCGCCGCGAGCCTCACCTTCCTGGCGAGCTACGGCGGCATGGTCTCGCTGGCCCAGACCGGCCTGTTCGGCGTGGCGGGTCTGCTCACCGCCACGCTTTCGGTCGAGGCCGGGCTCGACCCGTGGCTGGCGGCCCTGATCGGGGTGCTGGCCGCGACCGGTGTCGGGCTGCTCTTCGGGGCCCTTGCGAGCAGCAGCACCGGGACGTACTTCCTGATGATCACCCTCGCCCTGGCCGAAATCAGCTACTATCTCTTCTCGGCGGTGCCGGCCTTCGGCCTGCACGAAGGGATCAACGGCGTCTTCCCGCCCAGGGTGCTCGGCGATCCGGTCCTGCACCCGACCACGATCTACTACTTCATCCTCGCCCTGTGCGCCGCCGTCTACCTCTTCCTCCGCTATCTCGTGCGCACGCCCTTCGGCATCGCCCTGCAGGGGGTGCGGGACGACCCGCTCCGCATGACGGCGCTCGGCTACAACGTGCGGATGCACCGCACGATCGCCTTCGCCATCGGCGCCGCCATCGCCGGCGTGGCCGGCGTCCTGTCGGCCTGGACCAACACGCGCATCTCGGCCGACTCCATCTCGCTGAACGTGACGATCAGCGTCCTCGAGGCGGCGGTCATCGGCGGCCTCTTCCGGCTCGAGGGTGCCTGGGTGGGGGCCTTCGCCCTCACGATCCTGTCGATCTACGGTCCCGCCTTCAGCGACCGCTACGCCACCGGGATCGGCGCCATCTTCCTGGCCATCGTGCTCCTCTCGCCCGGCGGCCTGGTGGGCCTGGCGGCGGCCGTCGACGGCCGCCTCCGAGGGCTGCTCGCCTCGCGGGCGGTCCCGGACGCGATGGGCCCCTCGCCGTCGCCGCCGGCCGCGGGAGGCTGAGCGTGGCCGAGCCGATCATCCGCCTGCGGAACCTCTCGAAGAGCTTCGCCGGGGTCCACGCCGTCCAGAGCGTGGACCTGGAGGTCGCGCCCGGCGAGCGCCGGGCCGTCCTGGGGCCCAACGGGGCCGGCAAGACCACGCTCTTCAACCTGATCGCCGGGGCCGAGCTGCCGAGCGGCGGCTCCGTGGAGCTGTTCGGTCGGGATGTCACCTACCTGCCGGCCTGGCGGCGGACTCGGCTCGGCCTTGCACGCACGTTCCAGACGTCTCGGGTGCTGGCCGGGTTGAGTGTCGAGGACAACCTCTACCTCGCTGCCCTCGGGGCGGTGGGCGGCCACCTGCGCCTGGTCCGCAACGGCCGCGACCGCGAGCTCCGGGAGCGAGCGCGGCGGACCGCCGAGCGGGTGGCGCTCGCCGACCGGCTCGGCGCGCCGGCGAGGGACCTCTCGCACGGCGAGCAGCGCCAGCTCGAGGTCGGCCTGGCGGTGGCTGCCGAGCCCCGCCTGATGCTGCTCGACGAGCCGGCGGCCGGCCTGTCGCGCGCCGAGCGTCAACTCCTGACGCAGCTCCTGCTCTCGTTCGAGCGGAGCCTGACCTTGGTCATCATCGAGCACGACATGGACGTGGCGCTGACCGTCGCCGAGCGGGTCACGATCATGCATTACGGGAAGATCGTGGTCGAGGGGACACCTGCCGAGATCCGGGCCGACCAGCGCGTCCACGACATCTATCTGGGCCGCACGAATGCCGCCTGAGGAGATCTTGGCGATCCGGGACTTGCAGGCGTTCTACGGCGGCGCGCACGTGCTCCACGGCCTGACCGCATCGATCCAGTCCGGGGCCACGGCGGTGCTCGGCCGGAACGGCATGGGCAAGACCACCCTCTGCCGGGCGCTGATGGGGATCACGCCGCCACGGACCCAGGGATCGGTGCGCTTCGGCGAGGCCGAGCTGATCGGCAGCCCGCCCCACCGGATCTGCCGGGCCGGGATCGGCTACGTGCCCCAGGGACGGCGGCTCTTCCGGTCGCTGACGACGGACGAGCACCTGCGGATGATCGACCGCGGCCTCTCGAAACGCGGCCGCTGGACGATCGATTCGGTCTACGAGCTCTTCCCGGCGCTGGCCGAGCGGCGGCATGTGAGCGGCGTGCTGCTCTCCGGGGGCGAGCAGCAGATGCTCGCTATCGGCCGCGCCCTCCTGACGAACCCCCGGCTCCTGATCATGGACGAGCCCTCCGAGGGCCTCGCCCCGACGGTCGTGGAGCGGGTCGTCGAGACCTGCCGGACCCTGTTGGCGGAGGGCATCTCGCTGCTGCTGGTGGAGCAGAACCTGGGGGTGGCGACGGCGCTGGCCGACCGGATCCTGATCATGCTGACCGGCGAGGTGGCGCTGGAGACGACGGCCGAGGCGCTGCTCGCCGACGAGGCGGTCCAGCGGCGCTACCTGGGCGTGGAGCGCGCGACCGCCGGGTGACCTCACGCCAACCGTTCCCCGTCTCCCTCGGGCAGGGAGCCCGGCCGGAATGACCACCTCTCGCGGTGGGGCGCTCCGCGGGAAGGCCGGCGTTTGACCGTCGCGGGAGCCCGCGGCTATCGTCGGGCGCCTACGCCAGCGGAGTGAGGACCGAGACCGATCGTGAACCGTCCGCTTGATGCCTTCCGTCTCGACGGCAGGACCGCCCTCGTCTCCGGGGGAGGCGGCGCGATCGGCTCGGCGATCGCGGTGGCCCTCGGTGGGGCCGGGGCCGGGATCGTGCTTGCCTCGCGGACGCCCGACCACGCCCGGGCGGCCGCCGAGCGGGTGACGGCGGCTGGGGCGGAGTGCCTGGCCATCGCCGCGGACGTCACGGCCGAGGCCGAGGCCGAGCGGGTGGTGAGCGCGGCGATCGAGCGCTTCGGCCGGCTCGACATCGTGGTCAACGCCGTCGGCGGCGGGGCGGGCAAGGTCCTCTTCGCGGCCCAGGAGTATCCGCGCGACGCCTGGGACTGGATCATGGAGCTCAACCTGCGGAGCACCCTCGTGGCGACCCAGGCCGCGGTCCGCGAGATGATCCGGGCCGGCCATGGCGGGCGGGTCCTCAACATCAGCTCGGTCCGGGCCCAGCTCGGCATCGCCGCCGGCTACTCCGCCTATGTGGCGGCCAAGGGCGCGGTCAGCTCGCTGACCCGCCAGTGGGCGACCGAGTGGGCCCCCCACGGCATCACCGTCAACGCCATCGCCCCGACCTTCGTCGACACCCCCCAGGTGGCGATGCTGCTCGACGACCCGGCCTTCCGCGCCGGGCTCGTCGGGCGCATCCCGCTGGGGCGGGTCGGCGAGACCGACGATCTCGTGGGGGCCGTCCTCTTCTTCACCTCCGCCGCCTCGTCCTTCGTCACCGGCCAGATCCTGACCATCGACGGCGGCCTCACCGCCACGCAGTAGGGCACCAGAGGGAGCCAGAGGACGCCAGAGGACGCCGGTCAGGCGGCGGGCGGATCCGGCCGTCCGCCCCGCCCGAGCGCCTCGACGGCCTGCCAGACTCGCTCCGGTGTGAGGGGCAGGTCGCGGATCACGGCGCCCGTGGCCTCGGCCACGGCGGAGGCCACGGCCGGCGCGACGGCCAGCAGGCCACCCTCTCCGGCACCCTTGGCGCCGTACGGCCCTGGCCCATCCCCGTTCTCGACGAGCAGTGATCGCAGCTCGAGCGGCAGGTCCTTGGTGGTCGGGATGCGGTAGTCGAGCGCACCCAGGTTGCGGATCCGCCCGTGCTCGTCGAGGAGCAGGTGCTCCATCAGGGTGTGGCCGAGGCCCATGACGGCTGCCCCCTCGTCCTGAACCTCGACGTGGGCGGGGTTCAGGGCTCTGCCGACGTCCGCCACGGAGACGTGGCGGAGCACCAGCATTTCGCCGGTCTCCCGGTCGACCTCCAGCTCCACCGCCGTGCAGTTGAACTCGTAGAAGGCCGGCGGCCCGCCCAGCGGGTGGGCGGGAACATGCTCGCCCCGGCGCACCCCCGTGCCGATCAGCTCGCCCCGGACGGGACCCCACGCCTGGGCCAGCAGCTCCTCGTAGCGCAGCTCCAGTCCGGGGGCCCGGACGATCCCCGGCTCGACGACGACCTCGCCCTCGGCCAGCCCGAACAGCTCCCGGGCGATCTCCGCGAGCTGCCGCCTGACCTCGCGGCAGGCGTTCAAGACGGCGGTGCCCATGAAGACGGTCGAGCGGCTGGCCGAGGTCTGGAGGTCGAAGGGGACACTGCCGGTGTCGCCCATGACGATGGCGATCCGCTCCAGCGGGACGCCGAGCTCCTGCCCGGCCACCTGGGCCAGGACCGTCCGGGCACCCTGGCCCATGTCCGAGGTGCCGGCCATCACGGTGACGCTCCCGTCATGGTGGAGCCGGACGATGGCGTACGACGCGCCCGTGGTGGCGGAAGCCTTGATCGCCACCGCGATACCGCGCCCCCGGCCGAGGGCCAGCGGGCTGCCCCAGCCGATGGCCGCGGCCGCCCGACTCACCGCCTCGGCCCAGTCTCCGTCCGCGGGCCGGTCGCCGGGGACCACCTCGTCGCCCCGTCGCGCCAGGTTCTTCAGCCGGATCTCCAGCCGGTCGACGCCGAGCCGGCGGGCGGCCTCGTCCATCTGCGATTCGATCGCCCAGGCGACCTGGGGCGTCCCGAATCCGCGGAAGGCCGTGGCCGGCGTGGTGTGCGAGAGGAGGGCCCGGACGACGATCCGGGCGTCCGGGACCCGATAGGGCCCACAGATCAGGTAGCCGGACTTCGCGATGACGCGGGGCGCGATGTCCGCGTAGGCGCCCATCAGGGCGTTGCACTCGGTGTCGTGGAAGGCGATGGTCCCGTCGGACCGGAAGCCGGAGCGGACGCGGATCTCGAAGGCGGACCGCCGGACGGCCTGGAAGGTCTCCTCCAGGGTCAGGGCGAGGCGGACCGGCCGCCCCGTCCGGAGCGCCAGGAAGGCGAGCAGGGGCTCGAACTTGGCATGCTGCTTGCCGCCGAAGGCGCCGCCTGGGTCGGGCGCGAAGACCCGCACCTTCGACAGCGGGAGGCCCACCACCTCGGCGATCGCCGCCTGCAGAAGGTAGGGATGCTGGATCGAGCTCCAGATGATGAGTCCGTCCCGATCGGGCGCGGCGATGAAGGCGTGGGGCTCGATGGCGAAGTGGGTGACCATCGGGAACGTGTAGACCTCGTCGACGACGCAGTCCGCGCCGGCCGCCGCCACGTCGCCCCAGCCGAAATGCCACTCGCGCCGGATGTTGGTCCGGCCGAGCAGGTCGTCCGGCCGCAGCTCGGGATCCTGGACGAGCGGCGCCGAGGGGTCGAGCGCGCTCGCGACGGTGAGGACGGCGGGCAGCTCCTCGCAGGCCACTCGGACCAGGCCGGCCGCCTCCTCGGCCGCCTCCTCCGTCTCGGCGACCACCGCGGCCACGGGCTCGCCGTGGAACTTCGTCTCCCCCACGGCCAGCACGGGCCGGTCCCGGTAGGTCGGCCCGTAGCGGGGGATCGGCCGAGGCAGGTCCGCCGCGGTCAGGATCGCCCGGACGCCGGGCACGCCGGATGCCGCGCCCGTGTCGACCGCAGCGATCCGCGCCCGCGCGCAGTCGAGGGTAACCAGCTTCACGTGAAGCATGCCGGCCAGGCGCACGTCGCCGGTGAAGCGCTGCCGACCGGTGACGCGCTCGACGCCCCCGACGCGGCGGGCGGAGGTGCCGATCATCCCGTCACGTCGGCGGCTCCGGCCGCCCTGAGCACCGCCGCGCATATCCGCGTGTAGCCGCCGCACCGGCAGAGATTGCCGGAGAGACCTTGGAGCACCTCATCGAGCGTGGGGCGGGGCGTCTCGCGGAGCAGCGCGTCCGCGGCCACGACCATCCCGGGGATGCAGAACCCGCACTGGATCGCGCCGGTCTCCAGGAACGCTTCCTGCAGGCGGCTGAGGCGGCCGCCCGAGCCCAGCCCCTCGATGGTGGTCACTTCGCGGCCGTCGGCCTCGGCCGCCAGCACCAGGCAGGAGTTGACCGCCTCGCCGTCGAGGTAGACGGTGCAGGCACCGCACTCGCCCGCCGCGCAGCATTCCTTGGTCCCGGTCAGGTCCAGTTCCCAGCGGAGCGTGTCCAGGAGCGTCCGCCCGGCACCAATCTCCACCGTCCGCGGCTCGCCGTTGAGCGTCAGGCTGACCCGGGCCGTCTCGGACATCGGCCTCACCCCTTCCCGCGTCCATCGACGACGCTCCGCAGCAGGCGCCGGCTGACGACCATCAGCATCGCCTGGCGGTACTCGCGGCTCCCCCGCACGTCCGAGATCGGGCGCGCCAGACCCGTCAGCTCGGCCAGGACGCGGTCCTTTGTCTCCGGGTCGGCGTCGGGATCGGCCAGCACTCCGCTCTCGTCGGCGACGAGGAACGGCGTGGGGGCGACCGCGCCGAAGGCGAAGCGAGTCACCCCGGCGGCGTCGACGGAGCAGCAGACGCTGATCGTGGCCAGGTCGACGCCGCGACGCCGGGTGAGCCGCCCGAAGGCCGCGAACGTGCCCGCGCCGGGCCTGGCCAGCTCGATGGACGTGACGAGCTCGTCCCGGCCGAGCGCCGTCCGGCGGGGCCCCAGCAGGAAGCGATCGAGCGGGAGGCGCCGCTCGCCGGCCCGGCCGGCGATGACCACCTCGGCACCGTAGACCAACAGCGCCGGGACCGTGTCGGCGGCCGGGGATGCGTTGCAGATGTTCCCCGCCAGCGTCGCCCGGTTGCGGATCTGGATCGACCCGACCGTTGCCGCGGCCTCCGCCAGCGCGGGGAACCACTGCCGGACGCGCCCGTCGCGGACCACCCGGCTGAGCGGCGTCGTGGCCGAGATCGCCAGGCGGCCGCCCGCGTCACTCAGCCCCGGCCTCAGCTCCGCAACGCGCTTGAGGTCGACGACGACTCGCGGCCGGATGGCACCGGTCCGCAGGCCGACGACCAGGTCGGTCCCACCGGCCAGCAGCCGGGCCTCGCTGCCGTGCTCCTCCAGGAGGCCGGTCACCTCGGCTTGCGCCGTGGGGGCGACGAAGGCGAAGCCATGCATCACTCGAATCCGTCCACCCGGGGGTCGCGAATCAGAGCCGCGCGAGCTCGCGTGCGGCGCGGGTCCCACTCCGGCCCCCCGTCGATCGCTGCGGGGCCGCCGCCTGGGCCTCGCTCCACAGCCTGGCCGCCATCCGCTCGGCATCGTCGAAATGGTGGCGAAGCGCCGTGATGGTCAGCTCGGGGTCGCGGCGGCGGAGGGCAGCCAGGACCGGCTCGTGGAGGTCGGCGGTCCACTGCGGATCGGCGCCTGGCATGATGAGCGTGATCAGCGTCCGGGAGAAGGGCTCGAGAGTCCGCCAGACCCGTTCAAGCGCGGTATTGCCGCTGATCTGGATGATGCGCGCGTGGAAGCTCGCGTCGGCCAGCGCGACGGCGCGCGCGTCGCCGGCTCCGGCGGCGCGCTGCATCTCCGCGACGAGCCCGGCCAGTTCGTCGAGGTCGACCTCGGTGAGGCGGGGAACGGCCAGCCGGGCGCCGAGCGACTCGAGCTCCGACCGGACGGCGTATGCCTCCAGGATCTCCTCGGTCGACGGCCGCCGGACACGCGCCCCCCGGAAGGGGGTGATCTCCACCACTCCCAGCGCCTCGAGCCCGCGCAGCGCCTCCCGGACCGGCGCCTGGCTGGTCCCCAGCTGCCGCGAGATCTGCAGCTCCACGAGCCGCGAATCCGGCGGGTAGCGTCCCTCGAGGATGGCCTGGAGCAGCCGCTCCTTGATCTGCTCGGCCAGGACGCGGCGCATGACTCCGCGGTCCACGCTCAGCGGCTCGCCGATCTCGGTCACCATGGACTCGCCAACCTCCGGGTCCTTCCGGGCGGGCTCCCCCGGCACGACGTCCCGGCCGTCACACGGTCGCCTGGGGGCCACGACGCCTGACGGCGTCTGGCGCAGGTCCGGACGGGTCGACGGCCGCGATCGCGAGGGGATGGCGTTGCTGGGCCTTCGATTATCGATTATCGTAAGGATGGCCTGCCCGTGCGTCAAGCCCCGCGATCCTCCGGAGGCCATCATAGCCAGGAAGGCCGCCCCGCTCGCCGGCGGGTCGCCACGAAAGGCCCTTTGGCCCTGTTCATCGATCATCGATGATTGGTCCCATAGGCGCGGATCTGGGACCGGAGACCCGGGAGGCATGCCGATGACGATGGTCGACAGTCCGCTCCTGCGGACCGCACAGCTGGGACCGACCGACTACTGGAACGACTCCTGCGCCGTCGACGAGCTGGTCTACGCCATCGAGCGTGGTGCGACCGGGGCGACGTCCAACCCCCCCATCGTCCTGGAGGTGATCGGCCAGGAGAAAGCCCGCTGGGTGCCGCGCGTCCGCGAGCTGGCGGAGCTGAACCCCACCTGGAGCGAGGTCGAGCTGAGCTGGGCGATCATCGAAGAGATGGCCGTGCAGGGCGCCGGGCTGCTGCGGCCCATCTTCGAGCAGACCGGCGGCGCCAAGGGCCGCCAGTCGATCCAGGTGAGCCCCGCCGACTATCGCAACGCCGGGCGGATGGTGGAGCAGGCGCGCCGCTTTGCCGGACTGGCTCCGAACCTCCACGTCAAGCTCCCTGCAACCGCCGCGGGTGTCGTCGCCATGGAGGAGGCGACCGCGGCCGGAGTAAACATCAACGCAACTGTGTCGTTCAGTGTGCCGCAGGTGATCGCCGCCGCCGAGGCCGTGGAGCGCGGTTTGGACCGCCTGGCCCGGTCAGGGGGGGATCCGTCCACCATGGCCCCGATCTGCACCATCATGATCGGCCGGCTCGACGACTGGATGAAGGTCGTGACGGAGCGCGACGGCCTGTCCGTCGATCCAGCCGCCCTGGACTGGGCGGGCCTGGCGGCCTTCAAGCGCGCGTACGGGATCTTCCGCGAACGCGGTTACCGCAGCCGTCTCCTGGCTGCCGCCTACCGCCACCACCTCCACTGGACCGAGCTCGTCGGCGGCGATGTGAGCCTGACGATCCCCCACAAGTGGCAGGTCCGTTTCAACGCGAGCGGCATCGACCCGGTGGCCAGGATCCACGTCCCCGTCGAGCCACACATCGTGGCCGAGCTCTGCGCGCGGCTGCCCGACTTCGAGCGAGCCTACGAGCCGGACGGGCTGGCCGTCGCCGAGTTCGACACCTTCGGCCCGACCGTCCGGACGCTGCGGCAGTTCACGAAGGCCTACCACGACCTGGTAGGCACGATCAGGGACATCATCCTGCCGAACCCCGACATCCGGACGGCCTGAGCGCTCAGTCCGGCCGTCCCCGACCAGAGGAGAACCATGGATCCTCTCAGCACTTTCCGGCTCGACGGCAGGACCGCGCTCGTCTCCGGGGGAGGCGGCGCGATCGGCTCGGCGATCGCGGTGGCCCTCGGTGGGGCCGGGGCCGGGATCGTGCTTGCCTCGCGGACGCCCGACCACGCCCGGGCGGCCGCCGAGCGGGTGACGGCGGCTGGGGCGGAGTGCCTGGCCATCGCCGCGGACGTCACGGCCGAGGCCGAGGCCGAGCGGGTGGTGAGCGCGGCGATCGAGCGCTTCGGCCGGCTCGACATCGTGGTCAACGCCGTCGGCGGCGGGGCGGGCAAGGTCCTCTTCGCGGCCCAGGAGTATCCGCGCGACGCCTGGGACTGGATCATGGAGCTCAACCTGCGGAGCACCCTCGTGGCGACCCAGGCCGCGGTCCGCGAGATGATCCGGGCCGGCCATGGCGGGCGGGTCCTCAACATCAGCTCGGTCCGGGCCCAGCTCGGCATCGCCGCCGGCTACTCCGCCTATGTGGCGGCCAAGGGCGCGGTCAGCTCGCTGACCCGCCAGTGGGCGACCGAGTGGGCCCCCCACGGCATCACCGTCAACGCCATCGCCCCGACCTTCGTCGACACCCCCCAGGTGGCGATGCTGCTCGACGACCCGGCCTTCCGCGCCGGGCTCGTCGGGCGCATCCCGCTGGGGCGGGTCGGCGAGACCGACGATCTCGTGGGGGCCGTCCTCTTCTTCACCTCCGCCGCCTCGTCCTTCGTCACCGGCCAGATCCTGACCATCGACGGCGGCCTCACCGCCACGCAGTAGGGCACCAGAGGGAGCCAGAGGGAACGCCATGGAGCAGGTGACGCGCAACGTCTGGACCGACACCACCATCCGAGGCTGCAACCCGAGCTACGTGATCACGTCGGACGGAGTGGTGGTCGTGGACACGCCGCAACTGCCCACCAGGGCCGTCGCCATGCGGCAGGAAGCCGAGTCCCGCGGCCCCATCCGCTACGTGATCAACACCGAGCACCACGTGGACCACATCTTCGGCAACTTCTACTTCAAGGGTGCCGGGACCGTGGTCCAGCACCAGGGCGTCTACGACCGCTTCATGGTGGTCTACCCGGAGCTGGATCCCTTCGCCTATGCCGCCGAGGCGATCCCGACCGACGACCCGGAGGGGGCCGCGATCTTCCCCGATCGGGACGTCTACTACGCCAATCCCAACAAGGGGCAGATCGTCTTCACCGGCGACCTGACGCTGCACGTGGGCGACCACACCTTCGAGCTCCTCCACACGCCCGGGCACACGCCGGGCCAGATCGCCGTCCACGTCCCGGAGGAGCGGGTCGTCTTCACCGGCGACACGGTCTTCAAGGACTGCCAGACCTGGCTCATGACATCCGACATCGAGCAGTGGATCGCCGCCCTCGACCGGATCGGCGGCCTGGACGTGGACTGGGTCGTGCCCGGCCACGGCCCGGTCACCACCAGGGCCTACCTCGCCACCCAGCGGGCGACGCTGCTGGAGTGGAAGGCGGCCGTCGCGGTGGCGGTGGCGCGGGGCTGGTCGCGCGAGGAGACGATGGCCCGCGTCAGCTTCGCCGACCGCTGCCCGGTCGACATCGGGCAGGGCTACATGATGGAGTACATCCAGACTCTCAACGCCGGCTCGCTCTGGGACAAGCTGACGGCGGAGCCGCGCGGCTGAGACCGGATCACCGGGGCCTGCGACCTCCGGCGACGGGCGCGTCCCGCCGTCGCCCAGCGCGGCCGACCATCCGCCGAGCGGAGGCCGGCCGGAAAGGAAATCGGGACCTTGAGCTACGTCTACGACTTCGATCACCCGCACGGCCTGGCGCTGCCCGAGCTGAAGGCGCTCCTCGGCGGCAAGGCCGCCAACCTGGTCGTGATGACCGGGGAGCTGGGCCTGCCGGTCCCGCCCGGCTTCACCATCACGACCGCCGCCTGCAACGCCTACCTCTCCGGCGGCTGGCCCGAGGGGCTGGACGCCGAGCTGCGGACGCACATGCACCGGGTCGAGGAGTTGATGGGCCGACGTCTCGGCGATCCGAGCGACCCGCTGCTGGTGAGCGTCCGCTCCGGCGCACCGGTCTCCATGCCCGGGATGATGGACACGATCCTCAACCTGGGCCTCAACGACGCCACGGAGGCCGGCCTCGCCGCAGCGGCCGCTGATCCCGCCTTCGCCGCCGATTGCCACCGCCGCTTCCGGGCGATGTACCGCGAGATCGTCGGCGAGGCGACCGTGCCGGACGATCCCTGGCAGCAGCTGCGGGGAGCGATGGAGGCGGTCTTCCGCTCGTGGAACGGCGAGCGGGCCCGGGCGTATCGCCGCCACGAGGGGATCTCCGATGACCTGGGGACGGGGGTCACGGTCCAGACGATGGTCTTCGGCAACCGGGGTGCCGATTCCGGAACGGGCGTCCTCTTCACCCGGAACCCGTCGACCGGTGAGCCCACGCTGTACGGCGACTTCATGTTCGACGCCCAGGGCGAGGACGTCGTCGCCGGCACCCACGAGACGCAGCCGCTGACGGTGCTCGACGAACGCCTCCCCGCGGCCGCCCGTGAGCTCCGCCGCTACGCAGACCTGCTGGAGCGCCACTACGCCGACCTGTGCGACATCGAGTTCACCATCGAGCGCGGCAAGCTCTGGCTCCTCCAGGTGCGCGTCGGAAAGCGCAGCCCCCAGGCCGCGCTCCGGATCGCCGTGGACATGGCCGAGTCCTCCGACTTTCCCCATTCGCGCGAGGAGGCCGTCCGCCGGGTGGCGCACCTGCTCGTCCATCCGCCGCTGATCTCCAGCCGCCGGGGCGACGGTCCCCCGCCTCTGACGGTCGGCCTGCCGGCCTCGCCCGGCGTGGCCAGCGGTGAGATCGTCACCACGCCCGAAGCGGCCGAGGCGGCCGCCGAGGCCGGACGGACAGTGATCCTGGTCCGCCCGGAGACATCGCCCGACGACGTCCATGGCATGGCCCGGGCAGCGGGTGTCCTGACAGCCCGCGGCGGGCTGGCGAGCCACGCCGCGGTGGTCGCCCGGGGCTGGGGCATCCCGGCCGTGGTCGGGGCCAGCGCGGTCCAGGTCGGCGAGGCCGGCATCGCGATCGATGGCCGACGCCTGGCGACGGGCGAGGTCATCACCATCGACGGGGGCACGGGCGAGGTCTTCGCGGGCGAGGTGAGCGGGAGCCGGACAATGGTCCCGGAGGCGGCCACGCTGCTGGGCTGGGCCCGGGAGCTCGGTATCGTCATCGACCGGGGTGACGAGGAGGTCCCGCCGGAGTCGTCCGCCGGAAACGGTGAGCCGACGGCCGAGGAGGTTCTTCGCGCCCTGCTCCTCAAGGGCATGGTCACGCCCGACCCGCTCGCGGGCGCAATCTCCTCGACCCCCGAGCAGGTTCGCCCGCTCGTCGACGAGCTCGTGGCCGACGGCCTAGTCGAGCACGCGGCCGGAGCCTTCCGACTGACGGGCGCGGGCAAGCTCAAGGCGCTCGACCTCTTCGCCGCCGACCGGGATCGCCTGGGCGCCGAGCGAGCCGGCGCCGCCCTGGGGGCCTTCCTGCCCCTTGACCACCGGATCAAGGACACGGTGACCGCCTGGCAGCTTCGTGACGTCGACGGCGAGCAGGCCATCAACGACCACGCGGATGCCGCTTACGACGCCGTGGTCCTCGAGCGTCTGGCCGCGATCCACTCGGAGGCGCTCGCCTGGCTGGCGCCGCTCGCCGCGTCGCTCTCCCGCCTCGACGAGTACCGGGCGCGACTCCAGCGGGCGCTGGACCTCGCCCGCGGGGGCGACCAGCGTTTCGTGGCCTCGCCGCGGGTGGACAGCTATCACACGGTCTGGTTCGAGCTCCACGAAGACCTGATCCGACTGGCCGGGCGGCGGCGCTCGGACGAAACTGCGGCCGGCCGGGCCTGACCAGATGAACGGTCTGCCCCGCGCCGGGCAGCGAACAGCCAGGGGCGGCCGAGCAGCCGCCGCCAGTGAGACGAGGGATCCCCGATGATCAAGCGTGTCGCGCGGGCCGAGGCGGCCATCACCCCGCTTCCCGGCCGCGACTGGTTCTCCTACATCGGCCCGGAGAACACGGAGACGAAGAACGTCTCGGTCGGCGTCTCCGTCTTCCCGCCCGGCTCCCGGCCGGCCGGCCACGTCCACGAGACCCAGGAGGAGACGATCTACGTCACCTCGGGTCGTGGCCGGCTGGTCACGTCGGAGGCGACCGCGGCGCTCGAGGCGGGCGTCGCGGTCTTCATCCCGGTCGGGACGTTCCACGCGACCGAGTCGGACGGCCCCGGGCCCCTCGAGCTCGTCTGCCTCTTCTCGCCGCCGGTCGTGGCCGGATCCTACGAGCGCGCCGGCAGGTCCTGAGATGACGGCCGTCTCGGGCGCGGCAGACGCCGCGGAGATCGCCCGCCTGGACGAGGTCGCGCGGCGCATCCGCGTCGAGGTCGTCCGGACGGTCTACGCACCTTCGTGGCCTTCGCGGTGGTCCGGCCGCTCGACCAGATCCGCGTCCTGATCGCCCAGCCGCACCTCAACGTGAAGATCACCGCCGGGTACGCCGGGCTCTTCACCGGCCGGGCCGGCAAGACCCACCAGGTCGTCGACGACATCTCGATCATGCGGGCGATGCCGGGCATGGTCACGATCTCGCCGGCCGACGACGTGGAGACCGTCCAGGTCCTTCGTTGGGCAGCCGCCCACGAGGGCCCGGTCTACGTCCGGCTCGTCCGCGGCGCCACCCAGCGGCTCTTCGACGGCGGCTATCGCTTCGAGTTCGGCCGGGCGGTGGTGGTCCGGGAGGGCCGCGACGTGACCCTGGTGAGCACGGGCGCCGAGACGCCGCGGGTCGTCGACGCCGCGGAGCTGCTCGCCGGCCAGGGGATCGAGGCGCACGTCCTGCACGTTCCGACCCTGAAGCCGCTCGACGTGCCGGCGATCGTGGCGGCGGCCGAACGGACCGGGTTCGTGGTCACGGTCGAGGAGCACACCGTCATCGGCGGACTGGGCGGAGCGATCGCCGAGACCCTGTCCGAGCACCGTCCGACCGTCGTCCGACGGCTGGGCCTCCAGGACGTCTTCGGGGAATCGGCCTCCAACGACGACCTGCTGGACCTGTACGGCCTGTCGGCGACCCGGGTGGCGGAGCAGGTGGCCGCCCTCCACCGAGCCAGGAGCTGACCGGCGGAGCGGAGGCCGGGATGACACGCGACGAAGCGGTGGCGCGGGCCCGGGCGCTCTTCCTCGACGACGCCAACGTCTACGGCTGTGCCGAGACGACGCTGATCGTCCTGAAGGAGGCCTTCGGCCTGCCCGAGCCTGAGGATTCGTCGGCCGCCCTGGCCCTCAACGGCGGCGTCGCCTACTCCGGCGGGATCTGCGGCGCAATCTCCGGCGCGGCGATAGCCGTCGGCATCCTGGCGGCACAGCGGATCCCATCGCACGCCGCCGCCAAGCGGGCGGCCCGCCGGATCGTCGCTCGGCAGATGGAAGAGTTCCGCGCTGAGTACGGCGCCGTCGACTGCCGCACCCTGCTCGGCCGCGAGATCCGGACCCCGGCCCAGCATCGTGCCTTCATCGCCGACGGCGCCTGGCGCCGCACCTGCATGGCCCAGATCGAGTTCGTGGTGGCCAGGCTCGCGACACTGCCGACCGATCCGCCCTCTGATCAGGCCACCGGTCGCGCGCCCCGCGGGATCGGTGCCGCCGGCCGGGGCGCGGCCCGCACGCCTCGGTCCCCGGCTGGCGACCCTCAGGCCGGTGCCACGAAGGCCGCCCGGAGCCGGGCCTGCCCGACCGCGCCGATCCCAAGGCCGGCGGCAAAGTAGCCCTCGATCGTGCCAAAGGTCCGGCCGACCTCCTCGAGCGCGGCCTCCAGGTATTCCGGCCGCGCCACCATCATCGGCTCGAGCAGGCCCGGATCGCCGCCGCCTGCCGCGAACCGGTCCAGCCACGGCCGGAAGGTCGGTGCCAACTCGCGGTTGCTGCGCAGGAAGTCCGCCATCACCAGGTCGTCGGGGACCCCCAGCAGCAGCAGGAGGGCCGCGGCCGCCCAGCCGGTCCGGTCCTTGCCGGTCGTGCAGTGGAAGAGGGCGGGCCGGCGCTCCTCCTCGGCGAGGCCGGTGAAAAGCCGGCCGTAGGCCGCCCGGGCGCTCGCGAGGCCCACGAACTGCCGGTACCGGGTGGTGAAGATCGCGGCCGCCCGGCCGGCGCCGAACGCCGCCCGGAGCTCATCCGGCCGCTCGAGCAGGCCCATCACCTGGGCGGGGTTGCCCTCCGGCGCATCCGCGAGCACGTCCGCCACCACGTACGCCACGGACGTTGGCAGGCGGTCCCGCTCGGGCTGGACCCGCCGCTCGTCCTCGGTCCGCAGGTCGTAGACCGTCCGGATGCCGAGCCGCGCGATCGCCCGCCGGTCGGGTCCGTCGAGCCGGCCCAGCTCGCCGGCCCGGAAGGCGAGCCCCCGGCGGACCGTCCCTCCCGACCGCGTGAGGTGACCGCCGAGGTCGCGGAAGTTGGGCACGCGGGGCAGGCCGGCCACCTTCGTCCCGAGCGTCTCCATGTCGCGGATCATCCTATCGGGCCGCCGGAGGCCCGGCCGGCGGGGGCGGTGCGCGACGGGCCGTCCACCCCGGCCGGCTGCCAGGGCGAGCGCGGGTCCGGCAACGGCTCCCCGCCATCCAGCGCGAAGCGGGAGTCGCTGCCGGGCCCGGCGCCTTCGGCCACGGCGCGCCACCAGCCGTCGCCGTTGGCGACCAGCGGCAACCGCCGGGCTGCCAGCACGAGCTCGACCCGGCCGGCGGCCGGCGCCCAGACGCGGAACTCCCCCACCGTCGTCAGGGCGGCGGCGGGCCCGGCTCGGGGCCGGTGGCCACCGGCTCGCCCGCCCGGCTCCAGTCGCTCCAGGAGCCGACGTACAGGACGGGATCCGGCAGGCCCGCGATCCGCATCGCCAGGGCGTGATGAAGGGCGGAGGTTCCGCTGCCGCAGTAGGTCACCACCTCGACCGGCCCGGCGGCGCCGAGCGCCGCGAAGCGGGTGGCGAGGGCCTCCCCGGCCAGGAAGCGGCCGTCCGGCCCCAGGTTCTCGTCGAAGGGCGCGCTGAGGGCGGTCGGGATGTGGCCGGCGGCAGGATCGATCGGCTCCACCTCGCCGCGGTAGCGGGCCGCGGCCCGGGCGTCCAGCAGCACCAGCGTACCGAGGCGGCGACGCAGCGCCAGCCGGTCGATCGTGCCGGTCCACGGCCTCCCTGCCACGGCGGGGACGGGCCGCCAGGCCGGCACGTCGGTGGTCAGCCGCCCACCGGCCGCCAGCCAGGCCCCGATCCCCCCGTCGAGCACGCGGACCCGCGGGAACCCGAGCCGCTCCAGCATCCACCAGAGGCGAGCCGCCACCCAGCCACCCCCGTCGTCGTAGGCGACGACCAGCCGATCCGGCCCGATCCCGACCGCGCCGATGCGCCGCGCGAAGGCGACCGGATCCGGAAGCGGATGGCGACCCGGCCCCCGGGGGGCGCTGAGGTCCAGGTCGAGGTCCAGGTGGAGCGCGCCCGGAAGATGACCCTCGTCGTACGCGGCGCGGCCGGCCCCGGGACGGCCCAAGTACCAGCGGAGGTCGACGACGCGGAGATCGGGGTCGTCCAGGCGGCCGAGCAGCTCCTCCGGGGCGATCAGCGGCATCGCCCGATTGTGCCGCCTGGCCGGAGCTCTGTCGCGCTGCCTGCCGGCGCGGTCGCGCCCGGCGGGCGGCCCTCCCGCGGGTCGCCGCGACGGCTTCAGCCCGCGCGGTCCCGGAGCGGCCCGGCCACTTCGCGCGCCACGGCCGCCAGCCCGTCCGGTGCCAGGCGGCCGGGCAGCCCCACGATGATGTGCCCGGCCCCCGCATCCACGAAGGCCAGGGCCTCCTCTCGGGCCCGCTGCAGCCCGACCCCCGTGTCGGAGACGTTGAGCTGGGCCGCGAAACAGAACGCCGCCGGGTCCCGGCCGGCGGCCTCGAGGGCTCGCCGGATCTCGTCCCGCTTGGCCGCGAAGTAGGCGACGTCGCCCGGCCGATTGCCCGGCATTGGCCAGCCCTCCGCGTACCGCGCGGCGAGGGCGATGCCCCGCCGCCGCTGCCCGCCGAGCCAGATGGCGGGACCCTCCGGACGAACCGGCGGCGGCTCGTTCGTCGCGGCCCGCAGCGGGTAGAACGGATCGTCGATGGTGACGCCGGGCGGCCGGCGGGCTGCATCCGAGAAGAGGGCTGCCAGGACACCGACCGCGCTCTCGAAACGGTCGAACCGTTCCTTCATGGGCGGCAGCGGGATCCCGAACTGGTCGTGCTCGCCCTCGTGCCAGCCGGCCCCCAGGCCCAGGATGAACCGCCCGCCGCTCACGTTGTCCAGCACGGTGGCCTCCTTCGCCGTCACGGCGGGGTGGCGGAAGGTGTTGGAGGCGACCGCGACGCCGACCCACATCCCGGGCACCTGCGGGGCGAGCGCGGCGAGCGTCGTGAGCGATTCGAACGCGGCGCCCCCGCGCTCGCGGGTCGCGTCCGAGAGATGGTCGCTCATCCAGCCGGCGTCGAACGCGCCGAGCCCGTGGGCCAGCCGCCAGGTCGCCGCGAGGCGCGGCCAGTCGATGCGGTCGCCTTCCGTGGCCGAGATCCGGAAACCGATCAGGCCGGGGCGCGTCGGCATGGCATCTCCTGTCTGCGAGGGCTGGCAGCCCTGCCGCTCCCGGGAGAAACCCCGGCGGATGCCGTTGGGTTCAAAGAGGGAGAGCCGGCTCGCACTCGCGATGATACGGCGCCCGCCCCGGTCCGCCGGCGTCCGGTCCGCCGGCGGCCGGCCCGTCGAGGATGGCGACTGCGAGCCGATCGTCATGGACCTCGGCCTCGGTGCGGCCGTTGATGGGGCCGACGTCTCTCTGCCGGAGGTCCTGGCCGCCTCGGGACGAAGGTCGAGGACGTCTTCCCCGCCTGCCGCGACGTGGAGGAGGTCCTGGCGGACGAACGGCCGGCCTGAGCAGCCGGGCGTTCGTCGAACTCAGGCGCGAGCTGCGGCGCCCGTCCCGCGGCGGGAGAGCGTGTCCACGATCACCGCCGCCAGGAGCACGAGGCCGGTGGCGATGTACTGCCACTGCACCTCGAACCCGAGCAGGTAGAGGCCGTTGTAGATCGTCCCGATGACCAGGCCCCCAAGGACGCCGTGGAGCATCCGGCCGCGACCCCCGAAGAGGCTCGTCCCACCGATGACCTCCGCGGCGACGGCATAGAGGACGAGCCGTCCGCCGTTCACGTTGGTGTTGATCCCGCCCTGCCACGAGGCATAGAGCACGCCGGCGATGCCGGCCGTGAAGGAGCAGAGGATGAAGCCCCAGGTGCGAATGGCGGCCACGTCGATGCCCGCGGGCCTTGACGACGGGGGCTATGATAGACCGGCAGTCGGTTTGTTATTCAGGAGACCATGCCGCGGACGCTCGATCCCGAGGCCCACGCTCTCCGGCGCGACGCCTTCGTCGACGCCGCGATCGGCCTCATCGCGTCGAAAGGCTACGAGCAGTTGAGCATCCAGGACGTCCTGGATGAGCTCGGAGCGTCGAAGGGCGCCTTCTACCACTACTTCGACTCAAAGGCGGCCCTGCTGGCGGCCGTCGTGGAGCGCATGGTGGAGGCCGCGACCGCGACAATCGAGCCGATCGCCGGCGATCCATGCCTGTCCGCCCTCCAGAAGCTCCAGGCGGTGCTTCCCGGTATCGCGCAATGGAAGGGCCAACGGCCCGAGCTCCGGCCCGAACGTCTGCCCGAGCTCATGGAGACCTGGCTCTCCGACGAGAACGCGATCGTGCGCGAGCGAATGCGCCGGGCCGTTTCGGCTCGCCTGACCCCCTTGCTGGTGGCGATCCTGCGGCAAGGCATCACCGACGGGGCCTTCTCCGTGAGTTCGCCCGAGGGCGCCGCGAGCGTCTTCGTGGCGCTCATCCTGGGGCTCAACGAGACGGCCACCCAGCTCTACCTCGCCCGCCGGGCCCGCGCGGTCTCGTTCGACGACGTCAAGTGCACCCTGACCGCCTACACGGGTGCGTTCGAGGGGATCCTGGGGATTCCGCGGGGGTCGTGGCCCGGCGTCGATGATGCGACGCTGCGCCCCTGGTTCGACTGAAAGCCGGGACCTGGAAGGGGGACCTGTGACCGCCGTCATCGAGACCGAGCAGCTCACCAAGTTCTACGGGACCCACCGCGGCATCGTCGCGGTCGACCTCGCGGTCGACGAGGGCGAGGTCTT
>JAJYJO010000111.1 GCA_021789435.1 Chloroflexota bacterium | reverse complement strand
TGGGGCAGGGCGGGACGCCGTGGTGGGGCCGAACGCGTCGAGCGCGTCCAGCCCGTCGGCGGGGACCCGCCACCGGCCGCCGACGCGGCGGGCGGGAAGCCGGCCCGCGGCGATCCAGCGCTGCACGGTCCGCGCCGTCGTGCCGAGGCGCGCGGCAACCTGGCCCGGGGTCAGCTCGGGGATCCCCCCGGCGGCCGGCGACCGGGATGCCGGGCCGGCCGGCGACCGGGATGCGGGGACCGGCGGTCCGGACGCGGGGGCCGGCGGTTCCGGGGAGCGAGCGGGGCGCGCCACGTCGCGATTGTCGTCGTTGTCGTCGCGGCGCGCCAGGCGGACCGGCCCCGGAACCGCCGGCGATGGGGCGGTGGCCGGCGCTCGCGAGGACTGGCCCGCGGCGAGCCTCCTGGAACCCGGTCAGGGGGCGCGCTCGCCCTCCTCCGCCTCCGGATCCGGTTGCCAGGCCGGTCGCCTCCGCTCCAGGAACGCCCGGAACCCCTCCTGCGCCTCGTCGGTGCGGCGCTGCGCGGCGATCAGCCGGGCCGTGTGCCACTTCGATGCCCCGTGCGGCAGGCCGCGGACCTCGCGGACGACGGCCTTGGCCCGCCGCGCCCCCTCCGGCCCGGCCGCGAGCAGGTCGCGGAGGGCCACCTCGACGGCCGAGTCGAGCGCCGCCTCGCCCTCGACGATCTCGTGGACCAGGCCGATTCGCTGGGCCCGCACTGCGTCGAAACGCCGTCCCGGCGGGAAGAGGGCCCGGGCATGGCTCTCCCCGATCTTGGCGATCGCGAACGGCGCGATGACCGAGGGCAGGATGCCGAGGCGCGTCTCGGTGAAGCCGAAGCGGGTGCCCGACTCGGCGATGACGAGGTCGGCCACGGCGCACAGTCCCATCCCCCCGCCGAGGGCCGCGCCGTGGACCCGCGCGATGACGGGCGCCGGGCAGGTGTCGATGGCGTCGAACATCTCGGCCATCGCCATGGCGTCCTTCTCGTTCGCCTCTCGGTCGAGCGCCAGCGACGCCCGCATCCAGCCGACGTCCGCGCCCGCACAGAACGACGGCCCCTCCCCGGCCAGGACGACGGCCCGGAGCCGGCCGGCCGGCTCGCGGGCGAGGGCGGCGAAGGTCGCCCGCAGGTCCGCGATAAGGCCCGCGTCGAAGGCGTTGTGGACCTCGGGCCGCGCGAGCGTCACCCGCGCGACGACGCCGCGGGGCCCGCTCCGCTCCAGCCGAAGGCGCTCACTCACCCGATCATGCTACCGCCGCGCCCGGGCCGTAGGCTGACGACGGGAGTCGGCCACGGCACGGGGATCGGGCCGAGGGAACGGCCGGCACCGGCCGGGCGGAGAATGGCCCCGGGCTGGCAGAACGCCGGAGGAGGTCGGAGGGGCCGATGCTGGTCGGGATCGATCACCTCGTGATTGCCTGCGCGGAGCTCGACGCCGCGGCCGCCGAACTCAGGGAGCGGCTCGGCCTGGAGGCGACTGGCGGTGGGCGGCATGAGGCGCTCGGGACGGAGAACCGGCTTGTCTGGCTGGGCGACGGCTACCTGGAGCTGATCGCGCCGTTCGACGCCGGCCGAGCGGCCGGCTCGTGGATCGGCGGCCCGGTCCTGGCGTGCCTGCAGCGCGGCGGCGGGCTCGCCACCTTCGCGCTCGCCTCGGACGGGATCGCGGCCGACGTCGGGCGCCTCCGGGCGGGCGGGTCGCAGATCGGAGAGCCCGTCCCCGGTGAGCGGCGGCGGCCGGACGGGGCGGTGGTCCGCTGGCGGCTGGCTCTGCCGCCGGCGCTCGGCCCCGACCAGCCTCCCTTCCTGATCGAGCACGAGCCCGGCGGGCCGGAATGGGACGCGACGTCCCGGGCCGCCCGGGCGGCGCAGCTGCATCTGTTCGGCGGCCAGGCGCGGCTCCGGCGGGTCGAGCTGGCCGTGGACGACGTCGACGCCGCGGCCCAACGGTACGGGTCCACCCTCGGCATCGTCTTCGGGCCGCCCGGGTCGAGCCTGGTGGAGGCCCCCGTCGGCGACCAGGTGATCCGGCTCCTGCCCTCCGGCCACGACCGGCCGGCGGCCGGCATCGTCATCGCCGTCTCGTCGGGGCGTCCGCGCCGGGAGGACCTCCTGGGCTGCCGCTTCTCGCTGGAGCTGGCGGAGCCGTAGCGGTCGGAGTCGCACCCGCGAGATCCGGCGTTTCCCCGCCGTCAGCCGCGCCGGACCTCCACCGCGTCGCCGGCCCGGACCGGCCCCTCCGCCAGCACCCGCGCGTACCAGCGGGCATCCTCCGGGTGGACCTTCGGTGAGATGCGGGCGATCTGGCGCTCGACGAACCAGTGGCCGATCGTCTGGCACGGCGAGGCGTGCTTCGTCAGCTGCAGGACGAGGCCTCCGTCGCCGATCGCCAGCGTGTCGTCGGGGCGGAGGTTGCCCATCTCGACGCCCTCGAGGGTCAGGTTCTCCCCGAACGCCCCCGGAAATGCGCGGTGGCCGTCGGCGGCGACCCGCCGGATCGACTCGAGGGCGTAGATCGAGACCGCCTGCTCCGGCCCGCCGTGGCTCGGCTCCGGCTCGTCGTGGCCGTCGCCGGCCAGGCCGAGGCGCCCGACCCGGACCGGGCGGTCCACGGGGAGCTTCGGGACGCCGCCGGGGGAGAGGTTGACGTGCGCGACGCGGGCGCGCAGCGGGAGACGGTCCGTAAGGGGCATCGCAGGGTCGCAGCCTACATCCGGAAGACGCCGAAGCGTGTCTCGGGGATCGGGGCGTGGAGAGCGGCCTCGATCCCCATCGCCAGCACGCGACGGGTGTCGAGCGGGTCGATGACGCCGTCGTCCCAGAGCCGGGCCGTCGCGTACCAGGGCGAGCCCTCGCGCTCGTAGGCCTCGAAGATCGGCGCCTCGAAGGCCTCCCGCTCCGCCTCGGACGCCCAGACCCCACCCGGCAACGAGGCCTCGCGGACTGTCGACAGCACCCGCGCCGCCTGCAGGCCGCCCATGACCGAGATCCGGCTGTTCGGCCACGACCAGAGGAAGCGCGGGCCGTAGGCCCGACCGGCCATCGCGTAGTTCCCGGCCCCGAAGCTGCCGCCGATCAGCACCGTGAACTTGGGGACCTCGGCGCAGGCGACGGCGGTCACCATCTTGGCCCCGTCCCGGGCGATCCCGCCGGCCTCGTACTCGCGGCCGACCATGAAGCCCGCGACATTCTGGAGGAAGACGAGCGGCACCCGGCGCTGGGCGCAGAGCTCCACGAAGTGGGCCCCTTTGAGGGCCGACTGGCTGAACAGGATGCCATTGTTGGCGACGATCCCGACCGGGTAGCCCGCCAGGTGGGCGAAGCCGCAGACCAGCGTCTCGCCGTAGAGCGGCTTGAACTCGTGGAGCCGGCTGCCGTCGACGAGGCGGGCGATCACTTCGCGGACGTCGACCGGGCGGCGCGGGTCGGAGGGGATCGCGGCGTAGAGGTGCGCCTCGCCGCCGGCCCCGGCCGGGTCGACCGCGGGCGGCTCCGGCGGACGCCGCTCCCACGGCGGCTCCGGCGGCCGGCGGCTCAGATTGCGGACGATTGCCCGGCCGAGGGCCAGGCCGTGCTCGTCGTCAAGCGCCAGGTGGTCGGCCACCCCGCTGACGCGCGTGTGGACGTCGGCCCCGCCCAGCTCCTCGGCCGACACCTCCTCGCCGGTGGCGGCCTTCACCAGCGGCGGGCCGCCCAGAAAGATCGTGCCGGTGCCCTTGACGATGACGGTCTCGTCACTCATCGCCGGGACGTACGCGCCGCCGGCCGTGCAGCTGCCCATCACCAGGGCGACCTGGGGAATGCCGAGGGCGGACATTCGGGCCTGGTTGTAGAAGATCCGGCCGAAATGGTCGCGATCGGGAAAGACCTCGGCCTGGAGCGGGAGGAAGGCGCCGCCGGAGTCGACCAGGTAGACGCAGGGCAGGCGGTTCTCGAGGGCGATCTCCTGTGCCCGGAGGTGCTTCTTCACCGTCAGCGGGTAGTAGGTCCCGCCCTTGACCGTCGCGTCGTTGGCCACGACCACGCAGAGCGTGCCCTCGATGCGGCCGAGGCCGGTGACGATGCCGGCCCCGGGCGCCTCGTCGTCGTAGAGGCCGCCGGCGGCCAGGGCGCTCAGCTCCAGGAAGGCGGTCCCCGGGTCCAGCAGACGATCGATCCGCTCGCGTACCGGGAGCTTGCCCCGCTCCCGGTGGCGGGCGATGGCCTGCTCGTCGCCGCCGGCCCCGCGCCCGGCGGCGGCCGCGCTGCGCCGCCGGAGCTCTGCGACGAGGGCCTCCATGGCCGCGACGCCGGCGCGGCTCTCCGCGGACGCGGGATCGAGCCGGCTCCTCAGGACGGACATGGCCGCGATCATACGCGGGGCGGTGGGAGGGGAGCGGGCGCGCGGCCGGCTCGCCGGCGAGCGAGATGACCGAGGAGGAGGCCGACGCCGCCGAAGCAGGCGGCCTCCACGAGCAGGACGGCCGCTCCCCGGCCCGTCCCACAGCGGGTTGCGGCATCTCCGGCGCAGGCTACACTCGCCTCGAAAGCGATGAACGCCCCGAACGCCCCGTGGCCGGCCAGCAGCCCGCCCAACCGGACCAGGCGCGGCGGCTGGGCGATCGCCCAGGCCAGCAGGAGCGTCGGCACGAGGGGATACGTCGCCGCGACCTCGACCGCCAGCA
The DNA here is from genome assembly GCA_021789435.1 of Chloroflexota bacterium. Taxonomy (GTDB): domain Bacteria; phylum Chloroflexota; class Limnocylindria; order Limnocylindrales; family CSP1-4; genus JAJYJO01. Next base: position 2,934 of record JAJYJO010000111.1, on the reverse strand, counting down.
GCGACGCGGCCAGGCCGAGCCCGACCGCCGGCCACCAGGCGGCCCCGGGCGCGCTCCGCACGTCAGCCGCCCGGCAGCCTGCCCACGCCCACAGCGACGACCACGGCGCCGGCCTCCAGGCCGAGGGAGAGCAGCGAGCCCCCGACGGAAAGCACACCGGAATCGCAACCCGCGCCGACAAAGCCCGTCGAACCACCCACGGGCCCGAAATCGGCAGACGGCGGCCGCCGCTCGTAGACGGCGCCGCCCGGGCCAGGTCGTTCGGCCCAGCAGACCGTCTCGGTCGTGGCGAACAGGGCGAAGCCAGAAGCCCCCAGGAGGACGAGCACCGCCACGCCACCAGCCGCGCCGGCCATCGAGAGCCGCCCCGGGTCCGGTGAGCGCGAATGGAGCGCCGCAACCAGCAACGTCACGAAGGCCAGGAGCAGCGCGGCCGGAAGACCGCCCACCAGCAGGGCAGCCAGCAGGCCCATCGAGATCGCCACGGCCAGGCCAGCGCTGCGAAGCCGATCCGCAGGGCGGTCGTCACCGGCCAGCGCGCCGCGCAAGCCCGCGACCACGAACGCGACCGCCGGCACGAGCAGGACAAGGGTGGCTCCGCTGAACGCGAGGACGGACAGGGCCAGGCAGCCGACCCCGGCGACGACGTGGAGCAGCGGTTGTCGCCGCAGTGTGCCGACCAGGCCAACCATGGCCGGAGCTGCGAAGAGTCCGCCGAAGGCGAGGCTGCCGGCCGGCGACCCGAAGGGCCCGTCGCCTCCGTTCGCCGTCCGCAGCAGCGCCAGACCGACGGCGATGCAGAGCGTCAGCCAGACCGCGGTCCAGGCAAGCGGGGAGCCCTGCGTTCGCACCGCCTCCTCCGTGCTACTCTGATGTAGCCAGTTATGACCGATAAACACGCTACTGTCAAGGCGCCACTTTCTGGGCTGGCATTGGCGGAAGTAGGCGGGTCTCCGGAAGGAGGGACGTCGCCGGGCGGGGAGGCTCCTGCGCCGGCGGAGGCGATCCGGCGCCGCCTGGCGGACGCCTGGGGTCAGATTGGGGCGGCCTGGGGCATCGCACCGGCCGTGGCGCGCGTCCACGGCTACCTGCTGGCCAGCCGGTCACCCCTCACGGAACGGGAGATACGCGCAGCGCTCGGTCTGAGTCACCGGGCGGCGGCGCTGGCCCTCGCGGAATCGGAGGCCTGGGGTCTCGTCGAGCGGCTGTCCGAGCCACGGCGATCGGGTCGGCGCGGCCCGGCCGGGACCGCCTACGTCGCGATCGGCGATCACTGGCGCTGGTTCGGGCGGGTCGTCGCCCAGCGCAAGCTGCGCGAGGGTGATCCGACCGTGGCTGCCCTTGAGTCCGCCTCCGCCGAGGCGCATCGCGAGGCCGCGGCGCAACCAGGGGACGCCGAGCTCACCGAGCTGGCGGCCTGGCTGGCCGACTTCCTGGCTTTCGTCCGCCTCTTCGACCGGGCGATCGGCATCGTGCCCGGGCTCGAGCCACGCCAGGTGGAAGCCGGGTTGCGCCTGCTCGGCGCGCTCTCGGACGAGACGGTCCGCCGCCTGATCGCGCTGGGCACCGCGCTCCCCGCCGACGACCTCGTCCCGCTGCTCGAGGCGTTGGCCGAGCTGTCACCGGCTCAGGCGCGGACGCTGCTCGGGCCGATCGGACGCCTGGTGCGGCTCGGCCGGGGTCGGCGCCCCCCGCGCGTCTGAGCGGCTCCGCTCGGGAGCGCGCGTCGACGCAGGCTACTCGGTCCTGACGATGCCAGCGGCGTCGGTCGAGACGTCGACCCTGGCGGGATGACCCCGGATCGTGAGCACGGAGCCCGCGTTCACCGAGCCGGCGACGGCGTCCGAGGCGGTCACCGTGGCGTTCGAGCCGGCCTCGAGCAGGACGGTCGCGGAGGTCGCTTTGAGGTCGGCCAGGGACGCCGTCGAGCCGTTCGCCAGCTGGAGGTCAAGCCGGTCCGCCGCGCTCGTTCAGCGTCGCGCCGTCGCTGGCGACGAGGCGGACCTGCCCGCCCCGCAGTCCGTCAACGCTGAGGAGGGCCCGAACCGCTCGCGCCGCGCCCGGCGGCCACGCCTCAGGGGAATGGGATCGGCGGCAGGCCGGCCAGGTCGCGGGCCCGGCGCAGGACCGCATCCAGCATCGCCGGCGTGAGGCGGCCCGTGAAGGTGTTCTGCTGGCTCGGGTGGTAGCAGCCGAGCAGTGCGTACGGCCCGACGCTCGCCTCTGCGCCGTGACCGAAGAGCGGCTTCGGCCGGGCCGTCCAGCCGAGGGCGCCGAGCGCCCGCAGCGCTCCGTCCCAGGCAAACTGTCCCAGGGCGATGATCAGGCGGGCTTCCTCGAGGATGTCGAGCTCGCGAAGGAGGTACGGGAGGCACGCCTCGCGCTCCGCCGGCGTCGGCATGTTGGCCGGCGGGGCGCAGCGGACGAGGGCCGCGACATAGGCGTCCTGCAACGCGAGCCCGTCGTCGCGAGCGAGCGAGACCGGCCGGTTGGCCAGTCCCGCCCGGTGGAGCGCGGCGAAGAGGAAATCGCCGGACCGATCGCCGGTGAAGACACGGCCCGTCCGGTTCCCACCGTGCGCGGCCGGGGCCAGGCCCACGAGCAGGATCCGCGCCGCCGGATCGCCGAAGCCCGGGACCGGGCGCGCCCAGTAGGCCTGGCCGGCGAACCGGGCAGGTGGGGCGGCCGCGACGCGCTCGCGCCACTCGACCAGGCGCGGGCACTTCCGGCAGGCGATGACTTCCGCGTCGAGGCGGGCAAGGCGGCGGCTGCGCTCGGCCGGGTCCATCGACCAACGATAGCGGCCGGGGCCGGCGGGCGGCACGGTCACCGGCGGTCACGGCCAGAGGGGGCCGACAGGCCCTCGGCTATAATCGACTGGCGCGCGGCGACGGCGCGACCCGTGCGGGCGACGACCCCGCTGCCGGCCCTGCC
>JAJYJO010000110.1 GCA_021789435.1 Chloroflexota bacterium | reverse complement strand
CGCTCGCCTGGTCCATGGTCGGGAGCATGGACCGGGCGGATCGGACGGGGGCTCCGTCGGGCCCACCGGCCTCCAGGCCGACACCGAAGGAGCCGAGAGATGAATCGCCCCATGCAGCCGCTCCACGACGAACACGCCGAGCTCCTGCCCAGGATCGACGAGCTGCCCCTGCTCGCCGACCTGGCTGACGAGGTCACGCCCGAGGAGCTCGGTGAGCGCTTCGCGGCGGTCTCCACGTTCCTGCGCGACCAGCTGCTGGTCCATGCCCGAGCCGAGGAGGCGGCACTCTATCCGATGGTCGAGCGCGTGATGGCCGCCCCGGGCGCGACCGCGACGATGAGCCGCGACCATGTCGAGATCGGTCGGCTGATCGGTGAGCTCGCGGAGATCCCCCTTGGCGCGCGGCATGAGCCTGCCGGCGCCGACGCGCTGCGGCAGCTGCGCAGGCTGCTGTACGGGCTTTACGCGGTCGTGACGCTCCACTTCGCGAAAGAGGAGGAGATCTACCTCCCGCTCCTGGACGAGCATCTGACAGCGGAGGCCGCGGCCGGCCTCTTCGAGGCGATGGAGGCGGCGGTGCGGGCGGCTCCGGCTGCGGCCTGATCGTGCCTCCGCCCGCCCGTTTCAGCAGGCCGACCCCCATCGGTCGCACGCGTCTGCGGGCCGGTGAGCCGTCGGGGCAGGCTCGGCGCGCTCGCGCGGTCGACCCGGTGCGCCCCGCGTTCGGGGGCCGGCCGGTGGGCGACGCCCCGGCGCCGGCGAGGTGGGACGCCAGGTCCACGGAGGAGTCCGTTCGAGCCGCCGGCGCGATCCGCTCCACCGGCGGCGCGGAACTCGACGCTGCCAGGGCGGTTCTTCTCCAGGGGGCCGCGGCGAGCCTGGTGACCCGGATGGAGCAGAGTCTTGCGGTGCCGACGGCCACCTCGTTCCGGGACGTGCCGGTCGCGGTCCTCGAAGGTGCCCGCACCAGGCTGAACGCCGCAATCTCTCCGCGCCGGCTCTCGTACACCCACCTGATCGGCTTCGCGGTCGCCCAGGCGGCCACGGTGCATTCGGCCATGTCCGCTTCCTTCAAGGAGATCGATGGCCGGCCCCATCGCCTCGAGCCTCGCCAGCCGGGCCTCGGGATCGCCGTCGACGTGGAGCGGGCCGATGGCGGCCGCTTCCTCGTCGTGCCTGTCATCCATCGCGTCGAGGACCTCGACTTCGGGGAGTTCCTGGCGGCCTACGACGATCTCGTCCGGCGAGCGCGCGCCGGCCGCCTGCGCCCGGACGACCTGGCCGGGGCGACGATCACCCTGTCCAACCCCGGGACCGTGGGCACCACCGCCTCCGTGCCGCGCCTCATGGCCGGACAGGGCACGATCGTGGCGACCGGGGCGATCCGGCGGACGGGTGACGGCCCGATGATGACCGTCAGCAGCACCTACGATCACCGGGTCATCCAGGGTGCCGAGTCCGGCCGCTTCCTGCAGACGCTCGACGAGCTGCTCCAGGGCGCGGACTCGTTCTACGAGGAGATCGCGGCGAGCCTGGGACTTGGCGCGCTCGCGCTCGAGAGGCCGGCCGCGCCGAGCGCCCCGCCGACGAGCTCGCTCGCGGAGGCGCGGTCGCCGGCCGGGGAGGCGGGCCTGGCCGAGGTCGCCGTGGCGGTCGGCCTCGTCGGCGCCTACCGCCAGTTCGGGCACCGGGTCGCCCGCCTCGACCCGCTCGGCCGCGAGCCTCCGGGCGATCCGTCGCTCGACCCCGCGACGTGGGGCCTGGCACCCGGGGCGCTGGCCCGCCTCCCGGCGTCGGCGCTGGGCGTCGACGTGCCGGGCGACACGCTCTCCGACGTGCTGGCAGCGCTGCGGCGCACCTACTGCGACACGAGCGCCTTCGAGGTCGAGCACATCGGTCGTCACGAGGAGCGGGCCTGGCTCCGCCGGGCCATCGAGTCGGGGGACTACCGCGCCGGAGTGGCCGCCGAGACGAAGCGCCGGCTCCTCGAGCGCCTGACTGCCGTCGAGGCGCTCGAGCGCTTCCTGCAGCGCGCGTTTCTCGGTCAGAAGCGCTTCTCGATCGAGGGACTCGACGTCCTGGTGCCCATGCTGGACCAGCTGATCGAGCTCGTCGCGGCTTCGGGGACGCAGACCGTGGAGATCGGGATGGCCCACCGCGGGCGGCTGAACGTGCTGGCCCATGTGGTCGGCGTGCCCTACGCGGCGATTTTGGCCGACTTCGAACGCAGTGGTCCGACGGCCGAGGCCGAGCCGGCCCTCGACGGCGAAACCAGCGACGTCAAGTACCACCGGGGAGCCGACGGGGTCTACCAGAGCGCCCACGGACCCGTCCGCGTGACGGTCTCTTCGAACCCCAGCCACCTCGAGGCGATCGACCCGATCGTCGAGGGCCGGGCCCGGGCCGAGCAGACGGACCGCACCGGCGCGCGCCCGGAGCGCGACACCACGGTCGCGGTGCCGTTGCTGATCCACGGTGACGCGGCCTTCGCCGGGCAGGGCGTGGTCGCCGAGACGTTCAACCTGGCCCGACTCGAGGGTTACACCACCGGCGGCACCATCCACCTCATCGCCAACAACCAGCTCGGCTTCACGGTCGAACCCTCGGCCGGACGCTCGACCGACTATGCCAGCGACCTGGCCAAGGGCTTCGACGTTCCGATCGTCCACGTCAACGCCGACGACCCGGAGGCGTGTCTCGGCGCGATCCGGCTGGCCGTGGCCTACCGGGAACAGTTCCACGGCGACTTCGTCATCGACCTCGTCGGCTACCGCCGCCACGGCCACAACGAGGAAGACGAGCCGGCATACACCCAGCCGAACATGTATGCGCTGGTCGCCGACCATCCCACCGTCCGCGAGCTGTACCTTCGGCGCCTGGCCGCCGAAGGTGTCGTGGAGGAAGGGCCGGCCGAGGAGCAGCTTCGCGCGGCCGAGGAACGCCTGGAGGGGATCCGGGAATCGCTCCGGTCGGCAGACCGCGCCGCCACGGACGGCGAGCGTGCGGCCCGGGTCGCGGGTCCCGTCTCCGGCGCTGCGGGAGCGCCGCAGAAGGCGTCCGGCGCGACCGCCGCCGTCGGCCGCTCGCGCGAGTCCCGGTCGCCCGGGACGGGGGTTCCGGCCGACCGCCTCCGGGAGATCGAAGCGGATCTGCTGCGCACACCGAGCGGGTTCACCGTCCACCCCAAGCTCGTCCCCCAGCTCGAGCGCAGGCGCGAGGCGCTCGAGGGCGGGCGGGTCGCCTGGGCCCAGGCCGAGGCGCTTGCCCTCGGCTCGCTCGTCCTGGACGGGAGGCCGGTCCGCCTCACCGGCCAGGACACCCGTCGGGGCACGTTCAGCCAGCGCCACCTGGTGCTGTACGACGCGACGAGTGGCCGGTCATACGCACCCATCCGGCACCTGCCCGGGGCGACGGCATCCTTCGAGCTCCACGACAGCCCCCTCTCGGAGTACGCCTGCCTGGGCTTCGAATACGGCTACGCCGTCGAAGCGCCGGAGGCACTCGTCATCTGGGAGGCGCAGTACGGCGACTTCGCCAACGAGGCGGAGGTGATCATCGACCAGTTCCTCATCGCGGGCCTGGCCAAGTGGGGCCAGACCTCACGGCTGACGCTTCTCCTCCCCCACGGCTACGAAGGCCAGGGCCCCGAGCATTCGAGCGCACGGCTGGAACGCTTCCTGGCCCTCGGCGCGGAGGGGAACATCCGGGTGGCGAACTGCACCACGCCCGCGCAGTACTTCCACCTGCTGCGCAACCAGGCGCTTCGGGCGACGCCGCGGCCGCTGGTCCTGCTGACGCCCAAGAGTCTCCTCCGGCTGCCGGCTGCCACCTCACGCCTGGAGGAGCTGGCCGAGCGCCGCTTCCTCGCCGTGCTCGACGACCCGGAGCCTTCCATCGACCCGGCGGCCGTCCGGCGATTGGTCCTGTGCAGCGGCCGCATCTTCTTCGACCTGAGCCTCTCCCCACGGCGAGCCGCGGCGCCCACCGTGGCGATCGCCCGGGCCGAGCTCCTCTACCCGTTCCCGGGGCGCGAGGTCCGCGACCTCGTGGCTCACTACCCGCACCTCGAGGTCGTCGTCTGGGCGCAGGAGGAGCCGCGCAACATGGGGGCCCGCAAGTTCGTGCTGCCGAAGCTCCAGGAGATCGTGCCGGCGGGGGTGCAGATCGTGGACGTCTCTCGGCCCGAACGCTCCGCCCCCGCGGAGGGCTACTCGGCCGCCCACCGCGCGGAGCAGGCGCGGATCGTCGAGGAGACCCTGGGCGCCTGAGATGTCCGGGTCGATCGCCGCCGGCGCCGGCCAGCGGCCCCCGTCAGCCGCGGGCCGCCCCGAGGCGCCGCTCGATCTCCGCGGCGAGCACCCGCGCCTGGTTGTGCTCCTCGTCGCGCGCTCCGTACACCAGGGTCACCGGTCCCGAGCGGGCGCGGCCGGCAAGCGCATCGAGCAGGGCCGATCTCTGCGGCTCCGCCAGCTCGACCCGGTAGCGCGTCTGGAACTCCGGCCAGCGCGTCGGGTCATGGCCGAACCAGCGGCGCAGCTCGTGGCTGGGGCCGAGATCGGGGATCCACTGGTCCAGACGGAGCGCGTCACGCGCGCGACCACGGGGCCAGAGGCGGTCGACCAGGACCCGGTACCCGTCGTCATCGGCCGGTGGATCGTAGGCGCGCCGCAGGCGGATGCTCATCCTCGGGTCCCCACCATGCTGACGCGGCCGGGCGCGCAATGTCCACTCCCAGCCGGATCTCGGACGAACGTACTCCGGCCGCCGCGGGGCCGTCCGTCGCGCAGGGAACCGAGGGCCCTCGAGCGGGCCGCGTGCCAGTGGCAGGCGCGAGAGTGTCGACGCGGGCAGGGCAACGGTCGGAGCCTCAGGGGGTGATGACGACGGTGGCGCCCGCAGGAGTGGCCACGTGGCCGGACGTGCCGTCCGGCAGCAGCCGACCGAGCCTGCCGAGGCGGCCTCCGCCGAGCACGATCATGTCGACGCCGCCATCCCTGGCGAGGCGCTCCACCGCCTCCGCCGGGTCGCCTTCCGGTTCCAGCAGCTCGGCGGAGACGCCACAGCCGGCGAGCGTGGCCTCCGCGTCATGCAGCTGATCGGCCCGCCTGAACGTCCCGTCGAGGGAGATCGCGAGCGGCGATCGCTCACCCACGAGAGCTCTCGGTCGTGGCGGTGCCAGGCTGATCACGGCCAGAGAGGCGCCGAAGACCTTCGTCAGCGTCGCCGCCACGGCGAGCGCGCGCCGCGCCGGCCCGCTGCCGTCGTACCCCACGAGGATACGGCGGTAGTGCGGCGGACAGGCGACGGACGGCGGCATCTGCGCCGGCAAGTACGCTGGCATCTGCCCCGGCAAGTTCGCCGGCAGGAAGATCGGCTGATCGTGTGCTGGCGACCGGACCACATCGACGTTCATGCCCTGATCCTGCGCCGACCGCGGACCGCACGCCGTGATCCTGGTCGTGTCCGTGGCGTCCGTCCGCCGGCTGAGGCCGGCGGGATCGGAGACCCCCCGCGGATCGGCGGCACGAGCGCGGCGCGCCCTGGGTCCGGCGATCGGCCGGGCGGACGAGCGGCAGGATGGCCAACGATGGTTGACGGATCACCCCTGGTGGCGGCGCGGGTCCCGCACGAAGCCTGACGCGGCGGCCGCGACAGGAGGTCACTGCCGGGACGCGACCCCTGGCGCATCCTCTCACTCGAGAAGGACAGGAACACGCGTCGGGAGGCGCGAGAGGAGCAGCTGATGTCTTCGGAGATGCCCTCGATCGGGACGCCGGACGGTACGGCACGCGGGAGGGCGCGCGTCGGGTCAGGCATGGCCGCCCTCGATCTCATGCGGGCGATGCGCACGGCGGTCGATGCGGTCGTGCGATCCGCCCCCGCCGAGGTCCTGGAGAGGCGTCCAGCGCCCGAGGAGTGGTCCCCGCGCGAGGTGGTCGCCCACCTGCTCCACGTCGAGCGGCTGCTCCAGGAGCGGCTCGGGGCCATGATCGCCGACCCGCACGATGCGCCGATGCCCCGGGTCGCGCCGGCTCCGCCACCGGGCATGGCCCTCGATTCGCTCGCGCAGTGGCGGGCGGAACGCGCCCGCACCCTCGCCTGGCTCAACACCCTGGGCCCGGCCGAGCTGGAGCGGGCGGGCATCAGCCCCCGCTTCGGCCGGATCACCGCCCGCGAGCAGGTCGTCGAGTGGGCCTACCACGACCTCGATCACCTCCGCCAGCTGCTGGCCGCGATCGAGACGAGCCTCTACCCGTCGATCGGCGGCTACCGGGCGCTCTACCCGGCCCCGTTTCCGAGCGCGCCCGGCGAGACCGCCAGCGCGACCGCCAATGACGGCGCTCCGCGGACGCCGGCCGGCTGACCGCGGATCGCGCGGCCGACCCGTGATGGGGCGTGGGCTCGCCGGGCGCGGCCGACTGGTCAGGCGCTGCCGCGTTCGGGGTGCCGATCGGACACGTAGTCTCCGGCCGGTCGACGGAACCCCACGGACAGGCGGTTCCAGCCGTTGATGGCCACGATCGCCAGGCTCAGCGCCACGCGTTCTCGTGGCGTGAAGTTGCGCTCCACCTCGGCATAGACGTCGTCGGGGGCACCGGTCTCGGGCAGCAGCGTGAGTGCCTCGGACCAGGCCAGGGCGGCCCGCTCGCGGGGCGTGAAACAGGGCGCCTCGCGCCACACGGCGACGAGGTGGAGCCGCTGCTCGTCCTCGCCGATGGCCCGGGCGTCCTTGGTGTGCATGTCCACGCAGTAGGCGCAGCCGTTGATCTGCGAGGCCCGCAGCCTGACGAGCTCGCGGAGCTTCGGCTCCAGGGTGCTCTCATCCACGATCTGCTCGAGCCCGGACATCGCCCGGGTCGCCTCGGGCAGCTCCTTGCGGTAGTCGAGTCGCATGGTCACCTCCAGCCAGGTCGAAGGGGCCTCATTCCGCCGTGCCGTGATCCCCGGCCGCCCGGCCGAGGGGCCGATCGACGTCCGCATCGCCGGCCTGCGCCGCCCGCGCCGCGCGCGCCGAGGCCGGCTGCATGTAGGCGGACCAGCCGCACCCCGGGCACGCAACATGGAGGTGGCCGGCCGGCGGGTGAGGGTCGCCCGAGGGGGCCAGGTCGCGATGAGCCTCTCGACAGACCCCGATGATCTCGAGACGGATGCCGCAGGCGGGACAGGGCAGGTCCCGGTCGAACGCCAGCAGCTCCCCCACCGTCACCCTCCGCTCCCCCACCGTCACCCTCCGGCCCGGCTCAGCCGCGCCGAGCGCCGGTGGGTGCGTGGGCGGCGGTGAGCTCTGTCTCCTCCGCCGTGCCCGTCGGTGCGGCCCACAGCGGATAGTCGAGACCGGCCAGCCGGTTGATGACGAAGCCCTGGAGCAGCAACAGGACCACGCCCGCCATCAGCACGCCGAGCTGCTCGGGTCGGGTCAGGATGCCCAGGCTGACGATGAGCGTGGTGGCGCCCGCCGGCGGGTGCGGCGCCTTGAGCCAGACCATCAGGCCCGCGGTCAGGCCGAGCGAGAGCCCGGCCGCGCCGACCCGGGCGGCGGTCACGCCCGTCGCCAAGGCCGGCCCCGCGTCCAGCAGCCCGAAGAGCGCCAACGCCACGTAGCCGCAGACGGCGCC
>JAJYJO010000109.1 GCA_021789435.1 Chloroflexota bacterium | reverse complement strand
GCAGGAGGCTGTGCTGGTCGTACGGGCGGAACGTCTTCTGGCGCATACGAGATTCTCGCACCCGGACAGCCGCTCGGGTGGCGATTACCGACGCAGGCTCCTGGGGACGCGCGGGCGGGTGAGAGGACGCGACGGTGGGACGGGCGCGGGCCCGGGACGGCCAGTCGGGTGGCCACGGGACGCCTCGCCATCGCGAGCCCATCATCGTCGCGCGTCCGAGGCTGCGGCGGCTACGATGTCCCGGTCCGTGCGCTTGCGGTCGCCTTGCGAATCCGGCGGGCAGCGACCTTGCCGGTTCCGCCAGCCGCGGGTCGGGCCGACCAGCCGTCGGGCCGACCAGCCGTCGGGCCGCCGCCCGAGGTGGACGGCGCCACCATCAGACAGGAGGAACGGATGGCCGAGCCGGTCCAGGTCGCCTACTTCTATCGGGTCCGCTGGGGGCACGTGGACGAGTGGCTGGAGCTGTTCGAGCGGAACCACTGGCCGATCCTGCGGGCGCAGCTGGAGGCCGGCCGCTACAGCGAGGTCCGGGCGTTGGTGCCACGCTTCCACGGCGACGGCCGGGCCGACTGGAATGTCCTCGTGACGATCACCTACCGCGACTGGGCCGCCGTGGAGGATCACGCTGACCCGGAGCTCGTCCGGCGGCTCTACCCGGACCAGGACCGCTTCCGGGCCGAAGAGGCCCGCCGGTTCGAGCTGCTCGACGCTCACTGGGACGTCCCCCTGACGGAGCGGCCCCTGCCCCGCGAGCGTCCCGGCCTCGGTTGAGCGCCGCGGGCGGGCCGGCCGCGGCGCTCCCTACGCCTCGGCGGCATCCGCCTCGTCCTCGCCGGGGTCCTCGCCAGGGTCCTCGGCGAGACCGAGCCGCGGACCGGCCGCCGGGATCCCCCCGGCCGCCGGGATCCCCCCGGCCGCCGGGGCGGCCCCCACGGACGAACGGACGCCGCGAGGGTGCGCCCCCGATGGCCCCGTCGGCAGCTTCGCGCGGGTAGGCCGACCCGACCGGGACCGGCCGATGGGCGGCGCCAGGCGGACCCGGATCACGCGCTCCCGGTGCCGTTCCTCCTCCAGGAGCCGCGTCCGGGCCCGGAGCAGCTCGAACTGGGAGACGAGCCCGAGCAGCCGGCCCGGATCAGCGCGATCGACGACCGGCATCATCCCGACGCACGCCGCCGCCATCCGGTCCGCCACCCGCCGCAGGGTCTCGTCCGGGTAGGCCACCGTCATCCGGCGGATCGCGAGGTCGGCGATGGTTCGCGGAGCCGGCCGCTCGCCGGCGATGGCCCACAGCACCTCGGTGCGGCTCACCACGCCGACCAGCCGCCCGTCGTCGACCACCGGGTAGAGGCGCTGGCCCCGGTAGCCGCCGGCCGCCCCCAGCAGCGTCTCGAGCTCGGCGGCCGGCCGATCCGCGGCGAATGTCAGCAGCCTGGTCGTCATCACGTCGCGCACGAAGAGCGCCTCGAGGGGATCCACCTGGTACTCGCGCATGACGTGGAAGCCACGCCTGGCCACCTTCTCGGTCAGGATCGAGCGGCGCAGGGCGAGGACGCTGATGGCGTCGGCGGCCGTGCAGGCGATCAGGAGCGGAAGCAGGGCGTTCTGGTCGTGGGTCAGCTCGAAGGCGAAGATCACCCCCGTGAACGGCGATCGGGTCACGCCGGCCAGGGCGCCCGACATCCCGACCAGGCACCAGATCGCCTCCGATCCTCCGGGCAGGACCGGGGCCATCAGCCCGCCGACGGCGCCCCCCATGAGGAGGAGCGGCGCCAGGATCCCCCCGCTCGTCCCCGAGCCGAGGGCGATCGACCAGGTGGCGAGCTTGACGACGAAGAGGGTGATGAGACCGGCCGGCAGGATCTGGCCGGCCAGCTCGGCCCGGATGGAGTCGTAGCCCACGCCCAGCGCGCGCGGGTCGACCAGGCCGCCGATGCCGACGACCAGGCCGCCCACGGCCGGCCACCACATCCAGTGGAGGGGAAACCGACGGAAGACGGCCCGGAAGGCGTCCTCGGCGCCGTAGACGCAGACCGTCAGGAGCCAGGCTGCCAGCCCGCAGGCGATCCCCACGGCCAGGGCGCTCAGGAGGCCGGCCGAGCCGAGGATCTGATGCGCCGGGACCGGGAAGAGCGGCGCCGGGGTCACCAGGCTCAGGTCGGAGAAGAAGATCCGGATCGCCGCCGCGAGCGCGCTCGACGCGCCGACGGGGATCAGCGAGCGCGGCTTCCACTCGAACAGCAGCAGCTCGACCGCCAGCAGTGTCGCCGCGATCGGCGTCGCGAAGACGGCGGTCATGCCCGCGGCCGCGCCCGCCACGAGCAGAGTCTTGCGTTCGGCCGCGGAGAGCTCGAAGAACAGGCCGACGAGCGAGCCGAAGGCGCCGCCGGTCAGGATGATCGGTCCTTCGGCCCCGAACGGGCCGCCGGTCCCGATGCTGATCGCGCTCGGGATCGGCTTCAGGATGGCCAGGCGCGGCTCCACCTTGCTGCCGCCGACCAGGATCGTCTCCATCGCCTCGGGGATGCCGTGGCCACGGATCCGCTCGGAGCCGTAGCGGGCCATCAGCCCGACGGCCAGCCCGCCGGCGACCGGGGTCGCGACCGCCAGCGGGCCCAGCCGGTTGGCCGCCGGCGAGCTGAGGTGCAGGTCCAGGCGGCCGTAGTAGAGCAGGTTCGTGAAGAACCCGATCATGTCCAGCAGAATCAGCGCGATCAGCGAGGCGATGGCACCGATCGCCAGGGCCAGGGGGAGCAGCCGCAGCGCCTCGAGGCCCATCGTGAAGTCGCCCAGCTCGCGCTCGCTCGTCGAGAGGTTGCCGCCCGGCGGCAGGTCGCCGGGGAGGTCCCGGGTCGGCGACTCGTCGCCCGCGCGACCGGCTGTCCCGGGCTGCGGTACGCCCGGCATGTGGGACGCGTTATCCATTGCCCTAGGTTAACTATTTTCGGGCCGGACCGCGCACCTGAGCCGCGCATGCCTGTATGGTGGCGCGACGATGAGCCTTGGCGAGCGGCTCCCGCATCTCGGGCCCCGCGGGGAGGGCTGGGTCGCCGTGCAGGGCGTCCTGCTGGTGGCGATCTTCGGGTCGTCCCTGCTCCGGCCGGCCTGGTCGGGGCCGGCCCGGCTCGCGGGCGTGGCGATCGGAGCCGGCCTGGTCGTGGCCGGCATCACCCTCGCGATCGCCGGGCTGGTCACCCTCGGCGACTCGCTCACCGCGTTCCCGGCGCCGCGCCCGGGAGCGGAGCTCGTCACGCACGGCGCCTATCGGGCCGTCCGGCACCCGATCTACGGCGGGCTGATCCTGGGCGGCCTCGGCTGGTCGCTGCTTGCCGCGAGCCCGCTCGGGATCCTCCTCTCGGCACTGCTGGCGGCCTTCTTCGACCTCAAGGCGCGGCGGGAGGAGGCGTGGCTGGATGGCGTCCATCCGGCCTACGCGACCTACCGGAGCCGCACGCGGCGCCTGATCCCCTGGATCTACTGACGGGCGCCGGCCGCGCCCGTGGCCGCCGCGGCACGCCGCCGCGGCGCCTCCGTTCGCGTTCGCGACGTCGATGGCCGGCAGGTGGCCCAACCTGGCGGGCCCGCCGCGGCCCGGATGCGGTGCCTTCCGGGCGGCCGCCGCCGAACCGCGCGACCGGGCGGCCGGGGCGTCTCTCTCAGGCGGTCCCGGCGCGATCCGGCGAGCCCGGCCCCGCCGCTGCCTTCGCGACACCCAGCTCGGTCACGACCGCCCGGAACGGCTCGGCGTAGGCGGTGAAGCCGGCGAACAGCCGCCAGACTTCCTCCGGCGGCCGGCCCTGGGCCAGGAGCGCGCGGCTCCAGCCCTTCGCGTTGCCGGGCCGTCGCGGCCCGAAGCAGCCGTAGCAGCCGCGACCGTAAGCCGGGCAGAGCGCGCCGCAGCCGCTCTGCGTCACCGGCCCCAGGCAGGCGATCCCCTGGGCCACCTCGACGCAGACCAGGCCCTTGCGCTTGCATTCCCGGCAGACCGCCTCGTCGCGGATCTGCGGTCGCCGGCCGAGGAGGACCGCCGTCAGCAGCTCGAGCAGCTGCCCGGGGTCGATCGGGCAGCCGCGCAGCTCCGCGTCCACGTGGACGTGCTCGCTGACCGGCGTCGCCCTGGCCAGGGACTCGACGTATTCGGGGTGCTCGTAGACGGCGGCTCGGAAGGCGTCGTGGTCCGCCCAGTTGCGGAGGGCCTGGATCCCGCCGGCCGTGGCACAGGCCCCGATGGTGACCAGGAGGCGCGCCTCGCGCCGGAGCTCCTGGACCTGCTCGGCCTGCTCCGGCGTGCTGACGGCACCCTCGACGAAGACGACGTCGTAGGGGCCCGGCGAACGGCGTGAGGAAGCCTCCGGGAAATCCGCGATCTCGAACCGTTCGGCCACGTCGAGCAGCTCGTCTTCGAGGTCGAGCAGGGTCAGCTGGCAGCCGTCGCAGGAGGCAAGCTTGGCGACGGCGACGCGGGGCCGGGTGTGGGTGGCGGTGGGAGCCATCAGATGCCCTCGCGGTTGAAGGTGTCGCCGATCTCGGTCAGGCGGAAGACCGGGCCGTCCTTGCATATGAAGAAGCGCCCCATCTGGCAGTGGCCGCAGAGCCCGATGCCACACTCCATGTGCCGTTCCATCGAGACGAAGATTCGGTCCCTGGCCACCCCTCGGCCGATCAGGGTCTGGATCGTCGCCTGCATCATCCGTTCGGGGCCCACCACGAACGCCGTCATCCGGGCGCAGTCGCAGCTGACCTGGTCGAAGAGCGTGGTCACCACGCCCACCCTGCCCGGCCACTCCGGCCCGGCCCGGTCCACCGTCAGCGCGACGGAGATGTCGTCCCGCTCGCCGAGGGCCTTGAGCTCGTCCGCGAAGAGGAGGTCGGCCGGGGTCCGGGCCCCGTAGAAGAGCATCACCGAGCTGAACCGGCTGCGTTCCGCGAGCAGCTGGTCGACCAGGCCGCGGAGCGGCGGCAGGCCGACCCCGCCGGCCACCACCACGGCATGGCGCCCGTAAGCCTGCTCGATCGGCCAGGAGGTCCCGAGCGGCCCGCGGATGCCGATCCGGGCCCCGTGATTCAGGTTGACGAGCGCCGTCGTCGTTGGTCCCACCGCCCGGATGGTCAGGTCGATGCCGTCCGGCCGGAACCGGCTGATCGAGATCGGCACGGCCGAGAAGGCCGGCAGGGTGACCATCGCGAACTGGCCGGGCCGGCCCGCCAGCAACGCCGGGTCGAGCTCGGTCAGCGAGAGGGTGGCCGTATCGGCCGTCTCGAAGTGGACGGCCTCGACGCGGGCCACCGAATAGGCGCCGGGCGCGGCGGCGGCCGGCCGGACGTGCACCGGCTCGGGCGCCGGCGGCAGCGGCGGCGCGATCGCCGCGAGCTCCTCGCGGACGTCGATTTCGACCGGGCACCAGGTGATGCAGCGGCCGCAGCCGACGCAGCCGGAGCTGCCGAACTGGCGCCACCAGGTCCCGAACTTGTGGGTCAGCCACTGGCGGTAGCGGTCGCGCGAGCGGGACCGGAAGTCGCCGCCGGCCACGCGGGCGAACCCCGCGTCGAAGCAGGAATCCCAGATCCGCTCGCTCGTGCTCCGTGTGCCGTCGAGGTCCGAGCGCTCCACCGTGGCGGTGCAGAAGCAGGTCGGGCAGGACATGGTGCAGTTGCCGCACTCGAGGCAGCGCTCCGCGACCTCGGCCCAGCGCGGATGGTCGAGCTGCGCGAGGAGGCGCTCCTGGATGCCGACCATCGGCAGCGGCTCGCCCATCTGGGACCGGCAGGCGTCCACGCCGTCGACGGCCGCTCCCATCTCCGCGTGCGTCGCCTGGCGGGCCGGCAGGCGCTCCAGGACGGCGCTGCCTCGCGCCGAGCCGGCCTCCACCACGAAGCCCTCGGCCACCTCGGTCAGCAGCAGGTCGTGGCCGCCGTGGACCTCGGGACCCGTTCCCATCGAGGAGCAGAAGCAGGTCGCATTTGCCCGCGTGCACTGGACCGCCACGACCAGCGCCCCGCCGCGCCGCGTGCGGTAGTCCTCGTCCGTGAACGGCCCGCCCAGAAAGACTTGGTCCTGGATACCGAGCGCGGCCACCTCACAGGCGCGCACGCCCAGGAAGGCCAGCGGTGGGATCTCCGGCACCGGCTGGGCGAAGGTGAAGCCCTCGCGGTCGGCGACGGTGATCGGAAGGAGCGGCGGGAAGGTGAAGCGCTTCCAGCTGGTCGGGCCGACGGTATAGTCGAAGACGTGGTCGTCGCCGGACGGCCGGACTCGGTATCGGCCGGGAGCCTGCTCGTCGGTCCAGCCGGCCGGCAGCTCCCCGGCCGTGGTGATCTCGTCGTAGACGATGGCTCCGTCGGCCAGGGTGGGCCCGATGACGCGCCGGTCGTCCGCCCGCAGCGCCTGGACCAGGCTGTCGAGGTCCGAGCGGGCGAGGAACCACTGCGTGCCGAGGGAGCTCGTGACCACGGGTCCGGAGACCTCCTAGCGGGCGAAGAGATCCAGCAGCTGCATCCGGGTGGCGGTCAGGCGACGGCCGACGGCCTGGAGCATGCGCGGGTAGAGGCTGGCGGCCAGGGCATGGTCGGCCCGCAGCGCAGCCCGCAGGGCGGGCCCGGCGAGGACGATGGCCCGGCCGGCCTCCGTGGCGACGACGGTCGAACTGGCCCGGTAGGGCGCGGTCAGGACCGACCAGCCGAAGATATCGCCGGGCTCCACGCTCAGGATCGTGACCATGCCGCGTCCCGGCACGAGCATGCGCAGGGCCAGTCGGCCGCTGATCACGATCCCCATCTCGGTCGTCTCGTCACCCTCGCGGAGGATCTCCGTTCCCGCCTCGAAGTCGAGCATCGACGCCAGGCTCGCCAGTCGGGCCTGGGTCTCGGCGGCGAGCTCGGCGCCGAACCAGGTTTCGTTGAGCATGCTGAGAACCGCACGGTGCTCGTCCATGAGCCGAGGATGGTCCCGGGCCACGGGGCCGAGCGAGTGCCATGGGGGAGCCGGCCGCCGGGCCATTCGGCCTTCGGCCCGAGGCCTGCGGTCACCCGGCCGGGGCCGCCTGCGACGACCGCCTGCGACGACCGCCTGCGACGGCAGGCTGCGCGGCGGGCCGTCCGGGCCCCCCGCTGTGGGACCGCGGGCGGGTCCACGGGGGCTCGCTGAGTGGGCGCCGCGCCCACTCCCCCGGGTGGGGGCCGTCGGGACCTCGGCGACGCGCCTTCGGGACCTCGGGCACATCCGGCGGGTCCCGGTCGCGGCTACGGTCCGACCAGTTCCGGGAGCCCCCCGGAAGGTGAGCAGCAGAGGAACGAAAACCGATGTCTCGAGCGTCCCACCATCGGTTCGCCGGCCTGGCCGTGGTCGCCCTGGCCGGCTTGGCCCTCGCCGGCTGTGCAGGCTCCGGCACCGCCGCCAACTGGACCTCCGTGCCGCCCGTCTCGCCGGCGGCCGCGTCCACCGCCGCGGCGGCCGCGTCCACCCCGCCGGCGGCAACCACCCCGCCCGCGGCCCAGCTGGCCCTGGCCGCCGCCCACGCCCCGGTGACCGCCAGCCTGGTCATCGTGACCGGCGAGATGATCGGCAAGAAGGACTGGCCGGCCTACATCCCCTCCCAGCTGACGCTGCCGGCCTACTCGACGGTCGTGGTCACCATCACCAACTTCGACGACGCGACGCCG
>JAJYJO010000108.1 GCA_021789435.1 Chloroflexota bacterium | reverse complement strand
TCCGGGACCTCCGCCTCGGCCTCGGCGGGCTGCTCGGCCCCGGGCGGCTCCGGGACCTCCGCCTCGGCCGCGGCGACCTCAGGCGGCTCCGGAACCTCGGCGCCCTGCTCGGCCTCGACCTCGGCGACGTCGGCAGCCGCGGCGGGCTCCTCGGCCGCGGCGGTCACAGCCGAGGCCGGCGCCTCGCCGGTATCCTCAGCTGCCGTCTCGACCGCCCCGGAGGCGGCCGCCACGGCCGGCTCCGGCTCCGAGGCGGCCCGGCGGGCCGCCTCGGCATCCGCCATCTGCCGGCGCACCTGGGCGAACGCCGCCGCCAGGGTGTTGTCGATGCCGCCCTCGGGCTCCTGGACCGCGTCGGCCATGGAGTAGCCCCGCTCCGGTCGCGGCCGCCGCTCGCGCGGCTCGGGCGTCGGACGGGCCGGCGGCTCCTCCGCCTGCTTGAGGCTCAGCCCCAGGCGGTGGCGCTCGGAGTCGAGGGAGATGATCTTCAGCTTGAGCTGCTGACCCTCGTGCACGACGTCGCCCGGATGGGCGACCCGCTGGTGGGACAGCTCGCTGATGTGGATCAGGCCCTCCAGGCCGTCGCGTACGCGGACGAAGGCACCGAAGTTGACGAGCTTGGTCACCGTGCCGTCGATGACGTCGCCGACCTTGAAGTCGGCCACGGTCGAGTGCCACGGATCCGGCTGGAGCCGGCGGATCGACAGGCTGATCCGGCCGCGCTCGTGGTTGATGTCGATGACCTCGGCCTCGACCTCATCACCGACCCTGTAGCCGGCCTCGGGGTTGTTGACCTTGTTCCAGGAGAGCTCGCTCTTGTGGACGAGCCCGTCGATCCCGCCGAGGTCGATGAAGACGCCGAACGGCGCGATCGAGCGGACCGTGCCGGTCACCTTCTGGCCGACCTGGAGGCTGCTGAACAGCTCGTCGCGCTTCTCGCGGCGCTCCTCGTAGAGGGCGACCTTCTCCGACAGGATGAGCCGGTTGGCCTTGCGGTTGACCTCCAGGATCTTCAGTCGGAGCTTCCGGCCGACGTAGGGCTGGAGCTTCTCGGCGATCTCCTGGGCCGCGTCGCGCGGCTGGTCGTTCTGGGGGCGGCGCGGGAAGTCGACGATCTGGCTGATCGGGATGAAGCCGCGGATGCCGCAGTCGACGATGAGTCCGCCCTTGTTGTGATCGAT
This sequence comes from Chloroflexota bacterium, assembly GCA_021789435.1. Classification (GTDB taxonomy): domain Bacteria; phylum Chloroflexota; class Limnocylindria; order Limnocylindrales; family CSP1-4; genus JAJYJO01. The sequence goes on along the minus strand of JAJYJO010000108.1, from coordinate 6,488 downwards.
GACCGGCGCCTCGATGATCGCGCCCGCCTCGAACTGCTCCTGCATCGCGCGCCACTTGCGCTCGAGACCGGCGCGGCGCAGCGAGAGGACGACGTGACCCTCCTGCGACTCGGGCTGGAGCACGTAGACGAGGACGGTGTCGCCGATCGCCAGCTGGGGCTGGCTCTCCGCGTGCCGGCCGTAGAGCTCCCGGTTGGAGACGACACCCTCGCTCTTGGCCCCGATGTCGACCAGGATCTCGTCCCGGTCGATCCGGACCACGGTCCCCTCGACCACGTCCCCGTGCTTGAAGCTGCGGATGTCGGCTGACTGCTCGGCGAGCAGCTCCTCCATCGTCGAGGGCTCCGGTCCGGCGGGCGGGGCCGATGCGACGGCCAGCGCCGCGTCGCCGTCGTCCACCTCCTCCGCCGCGGGGGGCGCGGCTTCCACCTCGGCGAGGGCGACGGCTGCCGTGCCGTCCACCTCCGCCGCGGCAGGCTCGGCGAGGCCTTCGACGGCCGCTTCGGCGGCCGGGGCGGGCGGCTCGCTCTGCGTGTCGGCCTCATCGGCCTGGCTCGCCTCGATCGTCTGCGTCGGGTCGGCGGGCTCGTCGGCGACGGCCACCGTCGCGACGGCTTCCTCGGACGCCTGGTCGGCGACGAGGGCGTCTGCCCCCGGCTCCGGCGCGGTCCCGCCCATCTGCTCTTCGGTCAAGTGTCGGTTACTCCTGTCATTCGATCCGCCCCTCGGAATCAAGAACGGCTCGAGCAGCGCTCAAGCCGTGAGGACGGTCGGCAAGGTTCGGTGGTCGCGCAGCGCTCGGTCCGCTCCTCCCTGGTCCGTGGCAAAGGGCGCGTCTCTTCAGCTGTTCCTGCCTTCAAGGGCCGGGAGAGTCTAGCACATCGTCTCCGGCGCCTACAATCGATCGCGCCGTGCCCGAACTGCCCGACCTGGCCATCCTGACCGATGCCCTCCACGCCGCCCTGGCGGGACGTGCAGTCACCGCCGCCGCCGCGCCGGCCCCGCTCGCGGTGCGGGGCACTCCGGCCGAGCTGGCCGGGCTGGACGGTCAGCGGCTGAACGCCGTCCGCCGCCGCGGCAAGTTCGTCTGGCTCTACCTGGAGCGCGACCGGATCGCCATCAACCCGATGCTCACGGGTCGCCTGCAGCTCGCCCCTCCGGACCGGCCCCGGCCGCCGGCGACCGCCGTGGTTCTCGCCTTCGGCGGGCGCCACGAGGGCCCGGCGGACGCCGCGGCCTGGACACACGGTGCCCCGTGGCTCCCGCTCGACGACGCCGCTGCCGAGCTCCGGTATCGCGACCCGACGCAGATGGGCAAGGTCTACCTGGTACCGGCCGGGCTGGTCCGGGCCGTGCCCGGCGCCGCCGAAGGCGAGCTGGGCCCGGACGCGGACGACCCGGCGCTGACTCTGGAGGTCTGGCGCGCCCGGATCCGTGACCACCCGGGCGAGCTCAAGAACCTCCTGCGCAACCAGGCCTTCGTGGCCGGGATCGGCAACGCCTACAGCGACGAGATCCTGCACGCCGCCGGACTCCTCCCCTACCGGAAGCGGGCGAGCCTGGCCGCCGAGGAGGTGGACGAACTGTACCGGGCCACGCGGACCGTCCTGGGCGACGCAGTCGCTGTGCTCCGGGAACGCGTGCCGCCGACGTTCGAGAAGCAGGTCCGCGACTTCCTGGCGGTCCACAATCGCGGGGGCGGGCAATGCCCGCGCTGCGGGACGCGCCTGACCGAGGTGACCGCCGGAGGCTCGGCGACCACCTACTGCCGGGGGTGTCAACGCTGAGCGCCGGTCAGGCCGGCACCAGCAGCGTCTGGCCGGAGTAGATGGTGGTCGACGAGCCCAGCCCGTTGAGCGCCTGGAGTGTGGGGACCGTGGTGTGGAACCGGACCGAGACGGACCAGAGGGTGTCGCCCGGCCGGACCACGTACTTCTGCGTGGTGATCGCCGGAGGTGTCGCCGCGGGCGTCGGGACGGGAGTCGCGCGTGGCGTGGGAGCCGGCGTGGACCGCGGCGTGGGGGCCGGCGTCGGCACCGTGGAGGGCGTCGGCGCCGGCGAGAGACTCACGACCGCCCCGGCGCTCGCCCGGCCGCTCGCCGCGGGACCGTTCGGCGTCGCCGCGGGACGCACGCCTGCCGGCACGAAAACCCTGGCGTAGACGACGGCCGCCAGGGCCGCGACGAGCAGGACGCCCAGGAGGAGCTGGCCGACGGTCGCGCGGCCGGGTCCCACGACGGCCGGCACGGGACCCGGCCGGTCCAGCAGGATGCTGGTCGTCCGTTCTATGGGCGTTCCGCCCGCCGCCAGCGGGGCGCGAGTCGAGGATCCCGCCGTCGCGCGCGCCGCCTGGTAGGTCGGGCAGTCACGATGCGCCGCGACGAGGCAGAGGCGCCGCTGCTTGTCGCCGGCCAGGACGGCCGGCGGCTCCACGGCGCTGCAGCGATGCTCTCCGCTGGGCCGGACCGCCAGCCAGCCGCCCTCGCCGGCGGTCAGGAACGGGCAGATGGCATCCGGATCGGTGCCTGCCGGCGCCGCCGGATCCGGGCCCGGCCCGTGGTGCCGGTGAACGCGCTCCTGCTCGTCCCGGGTCTCGGCTCCGCGGGTTGCACTCACCCGCTGAGCATAGCCGAGCCCTCCGCCCCTTCGGCGGCGCCCGCCGCGAGATGCCTGTCGCGTGCCGGGGCGCGCCACCATTCTCAGGCAGCTCACAGGCGCCGGCCGGATGATGGCCATCGATGGCAGGGCAGGATCGGTTTGCCGCGCCCTGGACCCGGCGCCGGTTCCTCAAGGCCGCCGCCACCGGGGCCGTGGGCGTGCTCGGGATCGGCAGCGCCTATGAGCTCCTCGCGGGGACGGTGGCTGCGGCGCCGGCGCGCTCCACGGTCAAGGTCGGCTCGTCGCCCGCTGAGCGGCGGCAGTTCCGCTCTCGACCGGATCTCAGCCCGCCCCGCATCACCGTGACCCATGGTGCCGCAGCCGGGGCCGCGGCATCGACCGCACCCGGCCTCATCTTTCTCACGCCGGCCAACGGTCAGGGTCCGAACGGGCCGCTGATTGTCGACGACTCCGGCGAGCCGGTCTGGGTCGCACCACACAGCGGAAAGAACACGACCAACCTCCAGGTGCTCCAGTACCGCGGCGCGCCGGTCCTGGCCTGGTGGGAGGGCAAGATCACGGTCGGCTACGGCCGCGGGGACTACGTCATCATGGACCGCTCGTACCGGGAGCTGAGGCGCGTCCAGGCGGGCCACGGCTACGCGGGCGACCTCCACGAGTTCGTGATCACCCCGGAGGGAACGGCCCTCTTCGACATCTTCAATATCCGGCCGGGCCAGGTGCAGACGGACCGGGGGCCGGCGGCCGGCCTGCTGATGGAAGGCGTGGTCCAGGAAGTCGACATCGCGACCGGCGAGGTCCTCTTCGAATGGCACAGCGCCGATCACGTCGGCACCGGTGAGTCGTACTTCGCCATGCCCCGGGGCTTCGGCGAGCCGGCCGACTACTTCCACATCAACTCCATCGACGTGGACGTCGACGGCAACCTCCTCGTCTCGTCTCGCCACTGCTGGACGGTCTACAAGGTGGACCGCCGGTCGGGCGCCATCCTCTGGCGGCTCGGCGGGAAGCGCAGCGACTTCACGTTCGCTCCGGGAGCGCACTTCAGCTGGCAGCACCACGTGCGCCATCATTCCGGCAACCGCCTGACGGTCTTCGACAACGGCGCCAGCGGCCCACAGACCATCACGGAGCCGCGGACGCGCGGCCTGCTCCTGGATCTCGACCCGGCGGCAAAGACGGCGACCCTTGTGCGAGCCTACGTTCATCCCGGCAACCTGGTCTGCCCCAGCCAGGGGACTGTCCAGCTCCTGCCCCACGGCCACGTCTTCATGGGCTGGGGCAGCCAGCCCTACTACTCCGAGTTCAGCGCCGGCGGCGAACGGCTCTTCGACGCCAACTTCCCGACCGCTGGTTCCTACCGCGCATTCCGGTTCCCCTGGACCGGTCTACCGACCGAACCTCCCGCCATCGCGGTCGGCCGCCGGGCGGCGGGCGAACTGACGGTCTACGCCAGCTGGAACGGGGCGACCGAGGTGGCCACCTGGGAGGTACTCGCGGGACCCGGTGCGGATCGCCTGACCCGAGTGGCGACCGCGCCGCGGTCCGGTTTCGAGACCGCCATCGTGGCCCGGGCCTTCGAGGCGTACGTGGCCGCGAGGGCGCTGGACCGCGCGGGCAGGCCCCTCGGCACCTCTGTCGCGCGGGCAGTGGCCGGCTGATGGGTGCGACTCCTGGGACCCGAGGGATGCCGGGCCGCGATGCCGACCTGGCGGTGGAATGGCACGGCATCGAGGCGATCCCGGCGAGCGCCCGGTACGGCTCCCCCCGCCGGGTCTTCCGGCTCTGGTTCGCCGCGAGCCTGATGCCGGCGACGTTCGCCATCGGCACCCTTGCGCCGAGCCTGGGGCTCGGCTGGCCGGCGGGCGTCGCCGCCATCCTGCTCGGCAACTGCATCGGCGCCGCGCTTGCCGGGTTCGCCTCGACGATGGGGCCCCGGACCGGGCTTGCCCAGCTCCCTGCCGCCCGCCTGCCCTTCGGCCGGTCGATCCTCGCCCCGGCGCTCGTCGCCTCGGCCGCGAGCGTGGCCTGGGGTGCCGTGTACGCCTTCTTCGGCGCCTCCGCCATCGACGCCCTCAGCGGCGGCGGGATCCCGCTCGCGGCGGGCATCCTCGCCGTCGCCGTGGCCCAGGTCCTCCTGGCCGCCGTCGGTTACGAGGCCATCCATACCTTCGCCCGATATGCCGCGACCGGGCTCGCGGTGGCCTTCGCGCTCGTCACGGTGGCTCTCCTGCCACATCTCTCACCGCCCCGGAGCGTCGGCTTCTCACCGGGCGCGTTCGTCCTGCTGACGACCGTGGTGGGAAGCGTCCACCTCGGCTGGACGCTCTCGGCGTCCGACTTCTCGCGCTACCTGCCGGCCGAAACCTCCCTCCGAAAGGTCTGGCTCCTGACATTCCTGGGCCTGACCTTCTCCGCCGGCTGGCTGGAGCTCCTGGGACTCGGGCTGGCCGGCGCGCCCGGCAACGCAACCGACGACGCGGTCCACCAGCTCGGCTCCCTGCTAGGCGGCGGGGTGCCGACCGACCTGGCTCTGGCCGCGATCGTGATCGGAACCGTCGGCGTCAATGCGATGGGGAGCTACAGCGGGTCGCTGTCGCTGCTCGCGGCCGGAGTCCCGATCCGCCGCCCGGTCGCCGCCGTTCTCGGGGGTGCCCTCACCTGTTTCGTCGCCCTGGCGCTGCACAGCGGCAACTACACCGCGACGTTCGAGGACTACCTGCTGCTCGGCGCCTTCTGGACGGCACCCTGGCTGGCGATCGTGATGGTGGACTGGCGCGAACGGCGCGGCCGGATCGGCGCCGGCGTCGGGGAGGCCTGGTCGCGGCTGCCGTCGGGCCGCAACGCCCTCGTCGCGCTCGGGGTCGGCTGCGCCGCTGGCGTCCCCTTCATGGACACCGCGATCTACGAGGGCCCGTTGGCGAGCGTCCTCGGCGGCGCCGACCTGGCCTGGGTGGTCGCCTTCCTGGCGGCCGGAGCTCTCTACCTGGGACTGCAGCGCTGGACGGGATCCACGGCGGTCGCCGACGGGCCGGCGGGACCACCCGCACCCGCCACCAGGCGACCGGGACCCGCCTCGTCGGTCGCCCTCATGGCGCGAGACTGATCGCGTCGCCGAACGGCCCCCGACAACGCAGAAACCCTGGCGACGACCTATTTTCCCGAAAGGCTGCCCTCTCAGTATCTTCGGCGCTGGAGAGCTTGACTTCCGTGTTCGGGATGGGAACGGGTATGGCCTCTCCGCTAGCGTCACCAGGGTTCCGTGCGTCTGGACGTGTCTCGGCAGCGGCTCGCCCGCCGCGGCATTTCGCCGCGCGGGGGCGCCGATTGGGATCTTCAATCTCGCGTTCATCTCAGGCGCGCGCCCGAAAGGCGCGTCCCGGACCCGCGACTGACCCTTGGTCAGTTGCTGAAGAGGTCAAGCCCTCGACCGTTAGTACGGCTCAGCTTCATCCGTCACCGGACTTCCACATGCCGCCTATCAAACAGGTAGTCTCCCTGCGGTCTTACCCGGTTGACCCGGTGGGGAACCTCATCTCGAGGCGAGCTTCGCACTTAGATGCTTTCAGCGCTTATCCCGACCGAACATAGCTACCCAGCGGTGCCCTTGGCAGGACAACTGGCACACCAGCGGTTCGTCCACTCCGGTCCTCTCGTACTAGGAGCAGCTCCTCTCAAGTTCCCTACGCCCACGATGGATAGAGACCGAACTGTCTCACGACGTTCTGAACCCAGCTCGCGTGCCGCTTTAATTGGCGAACAGCCAAACCCTTGGGACGTACTTCCGCCCCAGGATGCGACGAGCCGACATCGAGGTGCCAAACGGTGCCGTCGATGTGAACTCTTGGGCACCATCAGCCTGTTATCCC
>JAJYJO010000016.1 GCA_021789435.1 Chloroflexota bacterium | reverse complement strand
CCGCTCGCTCGACGAGCGGGATCGCCTGCTCAGCCGAGCCGGCGGCCAGAGCCTCGTCGATCGCCTCGGAGGCGAGATTGGCACCCTCGAACCAGTCCGCGGCGCGCTCGTGCAGCCGCCGTCGCTCGTCGTCGTCAAGCTGCGAACGGAGATAGTCGGCGAAGAGACCGTGATAGCGATACCAGTCGCCGGCCGGGAGCCTGCCGAGGAACAGGTTGGCTCGCTCGGCCCGGTCGAGCAGCGCACCGGCATCGTCGCGGCCGGTCAGCGCGCGACACAGCTCGGCGGTGAACCGCTCCGGAACCGCCGTCCGGACCAGGAACGAGCGCAGGTCATCATCGACCCGAGCGAGGACCTCATCGGCGAGGTAGTCAAAGACGAAGCGCCGGCTCCCGCCGAAGGCCTCGATGACGGCGCCGGCATCGGGTCGATCGCGCAGCGAGATGGCCGCCAGCTGGAGGCCCGCGACCCAGCCCTCGGTGCGTTCGAGGAGCCGGGCGAGCTGCTCGGGATGGAGCGAGGCGGGCTGCGCCTCCTCCGCGAGATAGTCGGACGCCTCCGATTCCGTGTAGCGCAGGTCGTCGGCCCGCAGCTCGACGAGCCGGCCGTGAGCTCGCAGGCGGGCGAGTGGGAGCGGCGGGTCCTCCCGGGTCAGGAGCACCACGTGGGCGAAGGGTGGCCCCCGCTCGATGAGGAACCGGATCAGGCGGTGGATCGGGTCCGCACCGATGACCTGGTAGTCGTCGAGGACGAGCACGAACGGGTCGTCGCTCGCGGCCATCCCGTCGAGGAGCGTCGCCCCGACGAGCTCGATACTGGGGCTGGCGCCGGGGCCGAGCAGGCCTTCTGCCGCGTCGCCCACACCTGGCCGGACCGCTCGGAGCGCCGCGACGAGGTAGCGAACGAAGCGGGCCAGATCGTTGTCGGCGCCGTCCAGCGAGAGCCAGGCACAGGCAAGGTCGCGCGACGCAAGCCAGCCGGCGACGGCGACCGTCTTGCCATAGCCCGGCGGAGCGGACAGGAGGGTCAGGCGGGCGCTGTCTTCGAGCCCCCGATCGAGCAGCGCGCTGATCCGGGAGCGCTCGCGGTATCGCGAGACGGAGGCGGGCGCGCGGAGCTTCGTCCCGACGATGGGGACGCCCGATTCGCGGTCAGGTGATGCGGACGATGGCATACCCCACCGCTACCCGCGCAGGACGCCGAGGCTGCGTCCCATCGCGACTGCTTGTGTCCGGCTGCCAACATCGAGCTTGGCGAAGTTGTTCCGGACATGCACCTTGACCGTGTGCGGGGAGAGGTGGAGGCTCTCGGCGATCTCCGCGTTGGTGAGCACCAGGGAGGTCTTGCCGCACCCTGCCGGCGCCGAAACCAGCGTCAGCCGGCAACCGATCGCCCCATCGAGCCGGTCACGAAGCCGAGGCCGCGGAACCGTCCGGGATCTGCGCCGCGGCACGAACGTCTTCGTCGCCAGGAGTGGCATGAGCACGACCGAATCGTAGTCCGCGTGCTTCTTCCGGACGCGGTCGCCGCGCGCTCCGGTCGCGCCGTGAATACCCGCCGAATACCTCCAGGGAGGTATGACGCGCTCTTGGCCGAACCGGATGCTTGGGCCAGCAACACGGAGGGCTCGGGACAGCCCGAACGCGCACGGGAGATCGCCATGACCAACGAACCGCGCGATCCGTCCGGCCTCACGGCCCGGTACGAGGTCCGCGTTCGAGGGGGCCTTGGCACCGCGTGGTCGGACTGGTTCGCCGGTCCGGTCGCGGCGGAGCAAGACGGCGGCGAGACGGTCATGACCGCCGACCTCGATCAGGCCGCGCTGCGTGCGGTGCTGCGGCGGATCCGCGACCTGGGCTGCCGCTGATCTCCATGCGACGGATCGAGCCGGATCGAACGGCGCCGAAGGACTCGATCGAATCACGGGAGGATGCATTGAGCCGCGGAACTCGGACCAGGAGGCGTACACGTAGCCAGTGACCGGGTCGACCATCAGGTTGGTCTTGTCGTTGAACGAGCCCAGCCCGAACGTGTTGGCGGCCAGGATCATGGTCCGCACGTAGACGGATCCGTCTGTGTTCGAGTCCGACCGGTCGGCCGGGGCGTACGTGGCCACCCAGACGTCGCCGGTGTTGTTCCTGAAGGCGCTTGAGACGCCGTTCTCGGTGCCCCGGTCGAAGTTTTTGCCCATGTAGAAGAGGTCGCCCTGCCCGTCCCAAGACATCACCGGATCGCCCGCGGGGTGGCGCCGCCGAGGACCATCTGGTGCAGCGGCGAACTCGTCCCCTGCGACGAGGTGTCGCCGTTGTAGCCCGGCAGCAGGCTGTCGGCCCAGGTGGCGCCGCCATCGGCGCTGCGATAGAAGCCCGCCCAGGCGTCACCTGCCGTGGGCCCCGTGCAGTAGTCACTCGAACCCGACGCCCAGACCGGGCGGTTTCGCGGGTCGATCGCCAGGGTGGCCTCGTTCTGCATACGCCGATCGGTGCCGCAGCGCGCCAGGACAGCGTCGGAGTACGTGCCCCCGGCGAGCTGGTCGGCGCTCACGTAGGACGATGCGGTGTCGACTCCCCCAGCTTCGACTTGCACCACGTCCGGAAAATCGGACACCGCGCCGCCGCCTCGAAGTCGTCCGCCGTCGCGTCGGGCGCCAGTCCGAACAGGCGGGCGAGGATCCGCGGGATAGGGCGATCGGCGCAGGGCGCGCGACCAAACCAGGCGGCTCTCGACAGCGGCATGGACGCTGGCTGACGACGAGCGCGGCTGCCGTCAGACGCGCCGATCCTGTGCCTCGACCAAGCCGCGGCCCCGGGGCAGGGCGGGCTCCGCGTGCTTCGCCCTGTGGCCTGGGCCGCGGCGTGCCTCGTGCCGCGCTACTTCGACGGCAGCGTGAACGAGCCGACGATCGAGAGGGCCATCGTCCCGCCGGCGGCCGCCGATCCCGACGGGGCCTCGAGCTGGACGATGTAGCACGTCGCGCCGCGGATGGTCAGGATGGTGAGCCCTGCATAGGCAACGGAGTCTTCCAGCATGTACTCGTACGCCACGAGCCTCGCCGGCTCGCCGCCGACCGTAACGGCCTTGTTCGATGTGATCGTGGCCCCGCCCTCGGACCTGAGTGTCGAGACGTAGCCGGCCGCCGCGCTGGTGAGGGTCTCGGACCCCTTCGGCAGCAGGCCAACAGCCAGCGACTCACCGTCCGGCCCGTCGATCGCCGTCATGGCGTCGCCCGGCGTGACGTCCCAGTCCTTCGGATGGCCGACCGACCACCCCTTCGGAGACGCGTACATCACGAAGACCGGCTCCGGCGCCGCGACCGTGGGGGTCGCGCCCTGGACGAAGGTGAAGTCCATGGTTCCCGAGACGTGCGTTGCCGCCGACCCGGCACCCTCCGTGACGTCGACGGTCATCGACAGGATGGCCGGCGTTCCGTCCGCCTCGGCGTACAGGTCGACCTTCACCGTTCCGCTCCCATCGATGCCGATCGTCGTCGGTTCGATCGCGGCGCCGGTCGGCGTCAGGTGGTGGAGCTGCCGCCCGCCCCTGGTTACGACGCCGACGTCGGTCGCACCGCGAATCGCCGCCGTGACAGAGAACGACGTGTCGGCCGTCTTCGGCTGCTCGTACCAGGCGCCGTCGTTGGTCCGCTTGTAGGTGGTGCCGCCGACGGTGGTCTCTTCGGTCGTCTGTTTCTGACCGTTGATGGTCATGGTCATGGTCGAGTACTGGTCCGCGCCGCTGACGTCGTAGCGTCCCTCGATGGGGACCGCGAGCGTGCCGACCTTCAGTTCGCCGGTCACCGTCATCTGCGCGGAGGTCATCGACGTCAGCCTGGCGATCACGGCCGCCGCGACGTCGGGCGTCGGCGTCGGTGACGCGGTCGGTGGCGGGGTCAGCTTCGGCGTCGGGCTCGGCGTCGCAGCGGCGCCCGCTCCGCAACCAGACAGGACGAGCGCCAGGACTGAGGCCAGGACGAGGCCGGCGCCTCGCCGGCCCCAGGTCGCCGTGCTCATGGTCACCTCCCCGGCCGTCGGGGCACTCGATGCCCGGCAGCCCACGGGCCGGAAGGACTTCGGCCCTGGGCCGAGGGTAGGTGTGGTGGCGGGGGCCGAAAGCCAAGGGGGCGACAAGCGGGGTGTCGGGCCAGCGACAGTGCAGGCGCAGGCGCGCTTACCAGCGACCAGGGGCTCTCGTCAGAGTTGAGTGGAGGTTCGCGCTGACGCCGCCCGCTCGAGCGCGGTCGCGAGCCGATCCAGGAATGCGCGATCGGCCGCGGTCGGGCTGTGATGAGTGTGAACCAACAGGACGACGTTCTCGAGGGCCAACCAGCGGTATTCGTCCGCCGATGAGGAGGCCGGCGTGCTGCTGAAGCTGGTGCAGAGGAGGGCTGCCGGACCGAGGGCAGCGGCTGGACCCGGCTCGAGTGGCAGGACACGCGCGCGGGCAGCGACCGACGGTTCGACCTCGACCAGGATGACGGCGGGCACCCGGTCCCACTCGACCGGAACCAGGTAGAGCCGGGCTGCAGGCAGATCCTGTCCTCCGCAGCCGACCATCGTGGAGTCCGGACCGAACGGCGTGAGGTCGGGGGTGCCCTGGACCTCCTGAAGCACGCGCTGCACCGCGTCGGCAGAGAGAGGGCGCGGGTCGGTGGCCTCGTCGCCGGACCAGACGATCCGCTCGACGACCATGAGCCGACCGCACGCGGCGGCCGCGCTGCCGCACTCGCCGGCGCGTGGGTCGTGGACCTCGACGCTCGCCACGACCGGGCCGCTGGTGAGCCCGGCGAGCGCGAACCGGAAGGTAACGGCCCCGGCGAGTGCCGGATCTTCGCCGCCGGCCACGTCGCCGAGCTGCGCTTTCACGCAATCGTGGAGCCAGGACGTGTCGTCCGCCGCTCGAAGCGGACAGAAGCGCTCCCCGGGAAGGTAGGTTACCCAGCCGCCGATCAGGAACGGCGTGTCGTCGGTGACGGCCTGCGCGTGAGCGAGCGCCGCTGCACCGCGCAGGACCGGCGCGCCACCGATAGCTCGCGGCAGGCCGTCCGCGTAGCGACCGCTGATCGTCGCGCCGCTGGCGGCGGGGACTGACGCGAGCCCGGTCGGGCCGGACGCCACGACACCGTGGCTGGACGGAGCGACGCTTGCCGTCGGGGCGCCGCCAAGCGCGCCACCGCAGCCGGCGACCGCGCTCACGAGGAGTGCCAGAAAGAACGGTCCGCCCTTCATTCGACCGAGCTCCCCATCCCTCTCCCGACGGCCGGGCCAGCTTCGGAGCTCCCGCTCTTGCCTGTCAGACGAGGGTGGTTCCACCCTGCCGTCCCCGGGCCGCAGCGATCATAGGCCGCCTGTCGCGGCTCAGGTCGCGGACACCAGCCTCACGTTGGGTCAGTACCGGGTCCTCGCTCTCGTCGCGAGCGAGATCAGGCAGGGAGAACCGCGGCCCCCAGCCGCCGCCGGAGGTACTGCCCGGTCAGCGAGCCATCGGCCCGGAGGAGGTCGGACGGCGGTCCCTCGAAGATCACCCGCCCGCCGTCGTGGCCGCCTCCCGGACCAAGGTCGATCACCCAGTCGGCCCGGGCGATGACGTCGAGGTTGTGCTCGATGACGATCACGGTCCGTCCGGCCTCGACCAGTCGGTCGAGCAGGCCGATGAGGTCGTCGACGTCCTGCATGTGGAGCCCGGTCGTGGGCTCGTCCAGGACGTAGACCTCGGTGGCGCCGGACATCTCGATGGCGAGCTTCAGCCGCTGCCGCTCGCCGCCCGACAGCGTGTCGAGCGCCTGGCCCAGCGAGATGTATCCCAGGCCCACGCTGGCCAGGCGGTCGAGCATGACCCGGACCGGACGCTCGGTGAAGAAGTCGCGGGCCTCCTCGACCGGCATCGCCAGGACCTCGACGATGTTCCGTCCCCGCAGCCGGTAGTGGAGGACCTCGTCGGTGAAGCGATGGCCCTCGCACACCTCGCAGACGCTGACGACCTCGGCCATGAACCCGAGGCTGGTGTAGGTCTTGCCCAGGCCGTTGCAGTTCGGGCAGGCGCCTTCCGAGTTCGCACTGAACAGGGCGGGCTTGACGCCGCTCGCCTTCGCGAACGCGGCGCGGATCGGGTCCAGGATGCCGGTGTAGGTGGCCGGGTTCGAGCGCCGTGAGCCCCGGATCGCGGACTGGTCGATGACCGTCACCGACGGGTCGGCGCGGGGCAGGCAGCCGTGGATCAGCGAGCTCTTGCCGGAGCCCGCGACCCCGCTCACCGCGACGAGCACGCCGAGCGGCACGTCGACCGAGACGTCCTTGAGGTTGTGGAGCCGCGCGTTCCGGATCGGGATCGAGCCGCGCGGCTCGCGCGGCTCACGCTTCAGCTCCGGCCGGACATCGAGGTGGCGACCGGTGGCCGTCCCCGACGCGACGAGGCCGTCGACCGTGCCCTCGAAGACGACGCTTCCCCCGTGGGGGCCGGCGCCCGGGCCCATGTCCACGATGTGGTCGGCGACGCGGATCACCTCCGGGTCGTGCTCCACGACGAGGACGGTGTTGCCCTTGTCGCGCAGGCGCCGGAGCAGCACGTTCATGCGCTCGACGTCGTGGGCGTGCAGGCCGATGGTCGGCTCGTCGAACACGTACGTCACGTCGGTCAGCGACGACCCGAGGTGGCGGATCATCCGAACGCGCTGCGCCTCGCCGCCGGACAGCGTCCCCGATGGCCGGTCGAGGCCGAGGTAGCCGAGGCCCATCTCGACGAACGAGTCGAGGGTCTGTCCCAGCGCGGCCAGCATCGGGGCCACCGAGGGTTCGTCCAGGCCGCGCACCCACTCGGCCAGGTCGCTGATCTGCATCGCGCAGGCGTCGGCGATGCTGAGCCCCCTGATCTTCGGGGACCGAGCCGCCTCGTTGAGCCGGGTGCCGCCGCAATCCGGGCAGGCGCGGAACGTGACCGCCCGCCCCACGAACGCGCGGAGGTGCGGCTGGAGCGAATCGACCTCCTTGGACAGGAACGACTTCTGGATCCGCGGCACCGGGCCCTCGTACGTCAGGTTGATGCCGTTGATCCGGACCTTCACCGGCTCCTTGTGCAGGAAGTCGTGGAGCTCGGTCTCGGTGTAGTCGCGGATCGGCTTGTCCGGGTCGAAGAAGCCGGACTCACTGAACATTCGCGTCGACCAGCCGTCCGCGGTGTAGCCCGGGACCGTGATCGCGCCCTGCGCCAGCGACTTGCGCTCGTCGTAGAGCTGGGTCAGGTCGATGTCGGTCGCGCTGCCCATGCCCTCGCAGCGCGGGCACATGCCGCCGGCGACGCTGAAGCTCCGGCTCTCGGTCCTCCCTGTTCCTCGATCGATGGCGATCGCGCCGGCGCCGCTGACCGACGGGACGTTGAAGGAGAATGCCTGGGGCCCGCCGATGTGCGGCCGCCCGACCCGGCTGAAGATGATCCGCAGGAAGGCGTTGGCGTCGGTCACCGTGCCGACGGTGGAACGGACGTTGGCGCCCATCCGCTCCTGGTCGAGGATGATCGCGGTCGTCAGCCCTTCGAGCGAGTCGACGTCGGGCCGGGCCAGCGTGGGCATGAAGCCCTGCACGAAGGCGCTGTACGTCTCGTTGATCAGTCGCTGCGACTCTGCGGCGATGGTCTGGAAGACGAGCGAACTCTTGCCCGAGCCCGATACGCCGGTGAACACCGTGAGGCGCCGCTTGGGGATGTCGAGGCTGACGTCGCGGAGGTTGTTCTCGCGGGCGCCGCGGACCTCGATCGCACCCCAGCCGGACGTCCGTTCCTCGCTCATCGCCATCGGGCGGGGACCGGTGGCGAGCGCGACCTTCAGCTCACCGCCTTCTTCACCAGCGCGGCGATGCGCTCCTCGTCGGCCGGGGTCAACTCCATCAGCGCGTAGCTCACCGGCCACATGGTGCCGTCGTCGAGGTGCGCCTTGTCGCTGAAGCCCAGCGAGATGTACCTCGTCTTGAACTTCGCCGTCTCCTGGAAGAAGCAGATGAGGTTGCCGTTCCGGTAATACGCGGGGCTCCCGTACCAGGTTCTCGGCCAGAGCTCGGGATCGGCGGCCATGATGACCGCGTGGAGTCGGCTGGCGATGGAGCGATCGTGATCCGGCAGTCCGGCGATCTTGGCGAGCACGTCCTGCTCGCCCGCTGTCCGTTCCGCGGCGGGGTCGCGACGAGCGGAGCGCTTCCGCTCGCGGGCGTACTCCTGGATCGCGGCTCGCTCTTCCTTCGACCAGACGCTGGCGGAGGCGCGGGTCTCGCTCGTGCGCTTGGTGGTGGGCTTCGTGTCGGTCATCGGGTGGTTCCTTTCAGGCATCCGTCAGGCGGTCGCTTCCTGGGCGACCTTCGCCGGCTGCAGGATCCGGATGCCGTTGCCGAAGGGGTCGCGAACGCCCATGTCGGTGCCGTAGAAGTGATCGGTCGGCTCCTGGGTGAAGTCGGTGACGCCCCGCGCCTTGAGCGTCTCGTACAGATCCCGGACGTCATCCGTCTGGAAGGCGACCCAGCCGATTGCGCCCTTTGCGATCAGCTCGCGAACCTGCCCGGCGGTGGCGTCATCGTACGCGGGCGGGGCGGGCCGTTCCAGGTAGATCTCCGTGCTGGGGTCGCCCGGAACGCGCACCGTCAGCCAGCGGACGGGACCCTGCTGGAAGTCCTGGGCCACCTCCAACCCGAGCTTGTTGACGTAGAAGTCGAGGGCCTCGTCCTGGTCCAGGACTTTGAGCGCGGTGACGTTCAACTTCGTGATCATCGATGCTCTCCTTTACCCAGTGTCATGGGAAGGACCCTGATGCTAGGGAGCCGCTCTCGCTGTGGCTTCTCCAAAACTGCTCGATCGCGTCCCTGCCCCGCCGTCACCAGGGCCGCGTAGCCGCCAGCTGGAAGCAGTTGGGCGCCACCATCGGTCCGTGCCCCCGGCGGTAGCCCGACGGCGCCTCGCCGACGGTCTCCCGGAACGTGCGGCTGAAGGTCCCCAGGCTGGTGAAGCCGACGTCGAGGCAGATGTCGGTGACGCTGCGCTCCGTCTCGCGCAGCAGAAACATCGAGCGCTCCACCCGCCGCCGCTGCAGGTAGCGGTGCGGCGTCTCGCCGAAGACGGCGCGGAAGCTGCGGATGAAGTGCGCCTCGGAGAGATGGGCCACCGCGGCCAAGGAACGGACGTCGAGCGGCTCGGCGTAGGCGCGGTCCATGGCGTCGCGAGCGCGCAGGAGGCGCCGGTTCAGATCCTCGACTTGGCGGCCCACGGCGGAACGCTACGCGATCTGGGGGCGGAGTGCATTCGGTGGCCCAGGGGCCCTGCCGACGTCACCCGGTCCATCGGCAACTTCGGGCTGAGCGGCGCCTGAGTCGCTCCTGCGCGGCGTCGCGTCACGCCTCCGCCATCCCGCGCGGGCTGGGCGCCGGACCCGAGGCGGCCCGATCAGGACAGCGTCGGGCGAGCCGGGTGTCGTCAGCGGACGCCCTTCGAGGCCCAGGTCTGCTGGGTGGCCACGTAGAGCTCGAAGGGGATGCCGACTCCCACCCCGGCCTCCGCGAGGATCCCTTCGAAGACGACCGGCCCGAGGTCGATGCACGAGAGGATGGCCGCAGCGCCACCGACGACCACCTCGCCCCCGTCGGCGCCGGCCATCGCGCAGCATCCGCTGAGCATCGAGACCTTCTTCAGCACGCCCACCTGCACCGTCCCGGAGGCCCCGAGCAGGAGCCCGGCCTTGCCCTCCACCGATCCATAGGCACCCATCTCGCCGCCGGGGCCGAACCAGAGACCGAACCCCCCGCCGAGCCCGACCCCCGCCGCCAGACCACCCCCGATGCCGACGGTGACGCAGACTCCGGCGACGCTCGCGAGGCCCCGGGCGGCGATCAGCATCAGGCCCATCCCCGAGACCGCCCCGGCGGCGAGAGCCGCCTCGATCATCAGCCGCTCCGTCGTGGAGAGCTCGGTGGTGCCCGGCATGGCCGTCTGGGTGCCGTGCCCCTGCCCGACTCCCGAGTCGGTCGAGACGGCGCCGGTGGACGCGTCGCGCGAGATGGTCGTCCGGGCCGCGACCAGGGGCCCCGGCGACACCGTGGCGGAGGTCATTTCAGGCGGCCCTCCTGGGCCGGCCTCCATGGCCGGGCGCCCCGAAATGACCCGGTCGGCGGTCTCCTCGGCCGCCCGCTCGAATCGATCGTCCGGGTCGCTGACCGAGATGCCGCCCGGGCCGGGCCTGCCTTCGACCGGGCCGCTGCGCTGCTGGACGACATGCGCCAGTTCGTGGGCCATCGTCCGTCGATCGTGCGCGCCCGCGTCGAGCACGATCTCGGAGCCGACGGTGTAGGCCCGTGCGCCGACGGCCCTCGCGGAGGTCGCCGCCGCGTCATCGTGATGGATGCGCACGTCGGAGAAGTCGGCCCCGAACGAGGATTCCATCTCCGCCCGGGTCGGCGCGTCGAGCGGGGCGCCGCCGCCGAGGCCGACCACGCCGGCGATGGGTGACATCTCGGGGTCCGAGAGAAGGGCAGCGACGCTCGCGTTGCCGGCCTCGCGCTGGAGGCGGACGATCGCCTCCCACGGAGCCGCGAGGGCCGGAGTTCCGCCGGGGTGGGCCTCCGGCTCGAGCGCCGGCCCGCGCGGGCGCGTCGTCTCCTCGGCCAGGCGCGAACTGCGATCCATCCCGCTCTCCCTGGGCCGGCGCCGGCGGTTCGCATCGCCGCGCCGCCGGGGCCCAGCCCGGTGCTCGGTCCACCTTCGGCGGCACTTTGCTCGCCCCGGCCCTTCAGGCTCGTCACGGCGACCGCCCGGCACAAGCAGGCCGCGGGCAGCCGTTCGGGCCGCGCTTGTTGCCCCTTCGGGTGGGGCGGCCGGGCCGCGCCGCGTCAGGAGGTGGCGATCTCCCGGCGGAAGGCGGCCGCGTCCTCCAGGCGACGGCGCAGCGCGTTGAGGAAGCGGGCCCCCGTCTCACCGTCCACGATCCGGTGGTCGGCGGCGAGGGTCAGCCGCATGATCGTCCGGACCGCCAGCCCGTCCTCGACCGCCACCGGCGTGGGGAGGGCGCTCGAGACGGCTAGGATGGCGGCCTCACCCGGATTGATGATCGCGCTGAACTCTTCGACCCCGAACATCCCCAGGTTCGAGACGGTGAAGGTGCTGCCGGTCATGTCGTCGACCGCGAGGGTTCCCTCGCGGCCCGCCTCGGCGAGGGCGGCGGCCCGGTCGTGGAGCTCGCCGAGCGACAGCCGGTCGGCGTCCCGGATGACCGGCACGACCAGGCCGGCGGGAACCGAGACGGCGACGCCAAGGTGGACGCGGCGGCGCGGCCAGACCGAGACGCCGTCCGTGCGCGAGTTGACGTCCGGAAACTCGGCGAGCGTCTGGGCGGTGGCGGCCAGCACAAAGTCGGTCACGGTCAGGTTCGCGCCTGCCGCCTTGAGCTCCGCGCGCAGGGCGAGGAGGCGGGTCACGTCGATCGCCACGGTGACCGTGAAGTGGGGCGTCGTCTGCCAGCTGCGGGTGAGCCGGTCGGCGATCACGCGCCGCATCCGCGACAGCGGCCGCGGGGGCTCCTCGCCCTCGACCGGGCCGACGGGGAGCGGGCCGACGGGGAGCGGGCCGGCGCCGGCGGCCGGCGCGACCGCGGGCTGCGTGGCAGCGGTCCCGGCGACGGCGGACCGGACGTCGCGCTCGACGATCCGGCCGTCCGGGCCCGTCCCGACGATCGAGCGGGGGTCCAGGCCGGCCTCGGCGGCCAGGCGGCCGGCCCGGGGGCTGATCCGCAGTCGGGCGGCGCCATCGTCCGCCCTGGTCCGGGCGGGCGCCGTCGCCGTTGCCGCGGTGGCGAGTGCCGAAGCGGCCGGCCGCGCGGCTCCGAAGGCCGGCCCCGCAGGCGGCGCGGCCGGGGTGGGGGAGGGCGCGGCCGGGATCGGTGCGAGCGCCTCGGGGATCGCCTCGCCGGCCGCCCCCACCCAGGCGCAGACCGTGTTGACCGGGACCGTTCGGCCCTCCTCGACGACGCGCTTGAGGAGCACCCCGTCGTCGAACGACTCGACGTCCATGTTGGCCTTGTCGGTCTCGATCTCGAAGAGGACGTCGCCCCGGTGGACCGGGTCGCCCTCCGCCTTGTGCCAGGCGACGATCGTGCACTCCTCGGTCATCTGGCCGGGCTTCGGCATCAGGATCGGGCTGGCCATCGGTCGCGAGTCCTCAGTGCGGGTTCCGTGCGTCCGGGCCCGGTTGGGCTGAGCGGCGCCGCCGGGAGGCGATGCCGAGTGCGGTGGGGGCTCCCGGCCGGGCCGGCCGGGAATGCTCAGATCAGCGAGCTTACGGCGGCGACCAGGTCGCCGGCGTTGGGGAGGAAGGCCTTCTCGAGGCCCTCCGCCTGGGGAGAGATGCCGTTGGCGGCGCCGACCCGGCCGACCGGGGCATCGAGGTAGTCGAATGCCTCGGCCTGGATGCGGGCCACGATCTCGTTCACGAAGCTGCCGACGAGGATCGCCTGGGAGGCCACCACGCAACGGCCGGTCTTGCGGACCGAGGCGAGGACGGTCTCCATGTCGAGGGGCACGAGCGAGCGGAGGTCGATCACCTCCACACTGAGGCCCTGCTCCACCGCCAGTCGCTCGGCGGCGGCCAGGGCATCGACGACGGCCGGTCCCCAGGCCACGATCGTCGCGTCGGTGCCCTCGCGGGCGACGGCCGCCCGGCCGATCGGGACCAGCCGCTCACCCTCGGGGACGACACCCCTGGTGCCGTAGAGGCCCTGGCTCTCCACGAAGAGGACCGGGTTGTTGGTCCGGATGGCCGACTTCAGCAGGCCCTTCGCGTCGGCCGGCGTGGCCGGGTAGACGATCCAGAGGCCCGGGATGTGGGTGAAGACGCTCTCGAGCGACTGCGAGTGCTGGCCGCCGTAGCCCTTGCCGGCACCGACCGAGGCGCGGATCACGAGCGGCACCTCCACCTGGGCGCCGCTCATGTAGTGCCACTTGCCGGCCTGGTTGGCGATCTGGTCGGAGGCCATCAGGGCGAAGTCCATGTACATCAGCTCGACGACCGGCCGGATCCCGGCGATCGCGGCGCCCACGGCCGTGCCGCAGATGCAGGCCTCGGAGATCGGGGTGTTGAAGACACGCTCGCGGCCGAACGACTCGAGGAGCCCCTTGGTCAGCTTGAAGGCGCCGCCGTAGTCGGCGATATCCTCGCCGTAGTGGATGACGCGGGCGTCGCGGCCCATCTCCTCGACCAGTGCCTCGCGGATGGCGTCGCGGTAGGTGATCGCGCCGTCCGCGTCGCGCTTCGCGACCGGCGGCGGGGCGTGGACGGGGGCCTCGCGGGCGGCCTCGGGGACCTCGTCCGCGGCCGTCTCGGTGTAGAGGTAGCGCAGCAGGTCGGCCGGATCGGGATCGGTGGCCGCGGCCGCCCGGACCGCGGCCCGCGCGTTGCGCTCGCGCGCCCCGGCCTCAACCGCGGCGAGCGCCGCCTCGTCGGCCACCCCGGCCGCGACCAGCTGTCGCTTGAGCCCTTCGATCGGGTCGAGCGCCCGCCAGGCCGCCTCTTCCTCCCGGGTCCGGTACTCGTTGCGGGGATCGGAGAGCGAGTGGCCGTAGTAGCGGTACGTGCTCGCTTCGATCAGGACGGGCCCGCCGCCGGAACGGCAGATCGTGGCCGCCCGCCGAACCGCGTCGTGCACGGCCAGGACGTCCATCCCGTTGACCACCTCGGCGTGCATGTTGTTCTCGGCGAAGCCCGCCGCCCGGCGGGCCAGGTGGCGGATGCCCATCACCTCTTCGTCGGTCCGGTGCGTCATGCCGTAGTGGTTGTTCTGGATGAGGTAGATGATCGGCAGGCCGTAGGCCCGCGCGCCGGCCAGGTGGTTCGTCCACTGGTCTTGGGCCGCCCAGTTGAGCGCCTCGAGCACCACGCCGTTGGCGTAGGCGCCGTCGCCGGCGAAGCAGCAGACGACCCGGTCGGACTGCTCGTAGCGGGCCGCCATGGCGGCGCCGGTGGCGATGGGGACGCTGCCGCCGACGATCGCGTTGGCGCCGAGGTGGCCGGTCGAGAAGTCGCCGATGTGCATCCCGCCGCCCCGGCCCCGGCAGTAGCCCTCCTCCTTGCCGAAGAGCTCGGCGATGGTGCGATAGACGTGCTCTTCGAGTGCGGCCCCGAGCAGGTCCTCGTGGCTCGCGCCAGCCGAGCCGGGGACACGGGCGCGGAGCTGCTTGTCGCTCATCCGGCGGATCGCGGCGAACCCCTTGGCGATCGCGTCGCCGTGGCCGCGATGAGAGCTCGTGATGTTGTCGTCCGCCCGGAGCGCCGTGCAGGCGCCCACCGCCGTCCCCTCCTGGCCGATCGAGACGTGGGTCGGCCCGCGGTAGTCGTAGCCTGGCAGGGCGTCGTAGCCGCCGGAGCGGAGACGGACGATCATCTCCTCGAGCTCGCGGATGGCGAGCATGTCGTCGAGCAGCTCCAGCGCCTCGGCGGCGGAGATGCTCCCAGCGGCGATCTCGCCGGCCAGGTCGCCCGCGTAGGCGAACCCGGTGATGCTCCCGCAGGACGTCTCGAAGGCGGCGAGATCCGGGCGTGCGTCGCTGCGGTAGGCCGGCTCCTCGGCCGTCGTCTTCGCCACTCTGGTCGTCTCCTGGTCGTGCTCCGGGGAATCGTCCGGCGGAACGCAGCGGGGCCCGCGGTGAGCGGGGATTCAATCGTCGGTTGAGGCGCCGAAATCCGTGACGTAGTATAGGCCGAGCAGCAATGAATCGTAAACATCCGTAAGGCATCGGGGGTGTTCGGCAGAGTGCCGGAGTCTCGGCAGGTGAGCGTGACGACGATCGGAGAGGCGGGCTGCGGTCGAGCATTCGCCGCCCTGCGAATCTGGGTGGCTGCCGGTTCGGCGAACGGGGTGGCGGAGGCGCTTCGCGGGCGTCGGCCGATCTCCGCCGGGCCGGTCACCCCGGCAGGCAGGCAGGGTCCGTGAACGTCGTGCGTCTCCACGGCGCCGGCGATCTCCGCCTGGCCGACGAACCGCCGCCGGTCCCGGCACCGGGCGAGGCGCTGGTCCGGGTGACGGCGGTCGGGATCTGCGGCTCCGACCTGCACTGGTACGAGGGCTCGGGGATCGGCGACGCGGGCCTGACGGGACCGCTCGTGCTCGGCCACGAGGCGGCGGGCGTCATCGTCGACGGCCCCCGGGCGGGCGAGCGCGTCGCGATCGACCCGCAGCTCCCCTGCGGCGCGTGCGAGACCTGCGCCGAGGGCCGCGGCCACCTCTGCGCGGATGTCCGCTTCCTCGGCCACTCCGTGACCGACGGCGCGCTCCGTGAGCTGCTGGCCTGGCCGCTCCGGAACCTGGTGCCGCTGCCGGCCGGCCTGGACGACGCGGCGGGCGCGCTCCTCGAGCCGCTGGGAGTCGGCCTCCACGCCCTCGGCCTCGCCCGCCTCCGGCCCGGCGGAACGGTCGGGGTCTTCGGCTGCGGTCCGATCGGTCTCCTCCTGATCGAGCTGGCCCGCGCGGCCGGGGCGACGACGATCGTGGCGACCGACCGCCTGCCCCACCGCGTCGAGGCAGCCCGCGCCCGGGGCGCCGTCGCGGCCCTGGTCGAGGGTGGCCGGGAGCGCGACCTCCTGCTGGCGGCCACCGGCGGGCGGGGCGTCGACGCGGCGATCGAGATCGCCGGTGAGGACGACGCCATCGCCACGGCGATCGCCCTCGCCCGCCCGGGCTCGACCGTCGTCGTCGCCGGCATCCCCGCCGGCGACGCCTCGACGATCGCCGCTTCGGCGGCCCGCCGAAAGGGCCTCGATCTTCGCTTCTCGCGCCGGATGAACCGGGTCTACCCGCGGGCCATGGCTCTCGCCGCGGGGGGACGCATCGACCTCGCGTCCGTCGTGACCGGTCGCTTCCCGCTGGCCGCGTTCGAGGCTGCCTTCCGGACTGCCGTGCGGCGCGAGGGCCTCAAGGTCGTCGTCGACCCGTCGGCCTGAGGCGGGGTCCGGATGAACGGAACAGATCGGAAGGAACGGGAGTCGTCTGTCATGGGCGGGACCGATCGGTGAGCGCCGGCGGCACGGAACGATCCGCTGTCTTTGCACGGGAGCGCCAGCGGGAGATCGCCCGGATCGTCGAGGAGGCTGGACGCGCCCGGGTGACGGACCTCGCGGATCGTTTCGGTGTCTCGGTCGTGACGATCCGAAAGGACCTCTTCGTCCTGCAGGGGGAGGGCCGGGTGGTCCGCGCCCATGGTGGCGCCATCGCCTCGGGCGGCAGCCGCCTGGACCTCGCGTTCCAGATCCGCGAGCGCCTGCAGCGGGAGGAGAAATCGCGCATCGGAGCAGCAGCCGCGGCGCTCGTGGGCGATGGCGAGAGTATCGTCCTTGATGCCAGCACGACCGCGCTGCATGTTGCCCGCCACCTCAAGGACCGGGAGGCCTGGCAGGAGTTGACGGTCGTCACCAACAGCATTCGGGTCGCTTCGGAGCTGGGCGGACACCCCGGCATCACCGTGCTGATGCTGGGCGGCCGGGTTCGGTGGGACGCGCTCTCCGTCGTCGGCTCGCTTGGCGACGGCGTGTTCCGCAAGGTCAACGTCCAGAAGGCCTTCCTCGGGGCGGCCGGTTTCACGATCGAGGAGGGTCTCAGCGACGGGACGGAGGAGGACGCGCAGATCAAGCGCTCGATGGTTGCCGCCGCCCGCGAGGTCTACGCCGTGGTCGACCACACGAAGTGGGGCCGCGTCGCCTCCACGACCTTCTGCCGCACGGAGCGGCTGACCGGTGTTCTCACCGACGACCAGGCACCGGCCGAGATGACGACGCGCCTCCAGGAGGCGGGCATCCGCGTCGTTCGCCTTGCCCCAGGGCCGGCGACAGGGTGATGCGGCGACGATCCGGGCGGAGCGGCGAGCCCGGTGCTAGCGGTCCGGGCGGCGATCGGCCGGCGAGCCGCCCCCGGCCACCTCGTTGACGATCGAGCGGCGGCCGGCCAGCTGCCGCTCGCCCTCGATGACGTGCATCACGGCGTTGATCAGCGACAGGTGCGTCAGGGCCTGCGGGAAGTTGCCGAGGTGGCGGCCCGTCTCCGGGTCCAGCTCCTCGCCGTAGAGCCCGAGCGGGCTGGCGTGGGCGAGCAGCCGCTCGCAGAGGCGGCGCGCCCGGGCCAGCTCCCCGATCTCCGCCAGCGCGCTGACCAGCCAGAACGAGCAGACGAGGAAGGCGCCCTCCTCGCCGGAGAGGCCGTCATCCGTCTCGGACGGCCGGTAGCGGCGGACGAGCCCGTCGACGGAGAGTTCGTCGGCGATCGCGAGGACCGTGGCCCGGACCCGCTCATCTTCGGCGGGCAGGAAGCGCACCAGCGGCACCAGCAGCAGCGACGCATCGAGGGCCGTGGACCCGTAGGCCTGGGTGAAGACACCGCGCGCGTCGATTCCGTTGGCGCAGACGTCGGCATGGATCTCGTCCGCCGCCGCCTGCCAGCGCGCGGCCCGCTCGTCATCTTCGTGCAGGCGGGCGAGGCGCGCCCCGCGGTCGGCGGCCACCCAGCACATCACCTTGGAGGCGGTGAAGTGCTGGGGCTTGCCCCGCATCTCCCAGAGACCCTGGTCGGGCTGCCGCCAGTTCGCCAGGGCCACCTCCACCTCGCGCATGACGATCGGCCAAGCCCGGTCGTCGAGGTGGTCGCGCGAGCGGGTGTGGAGGTAGATCGAATCGAGGAGCGCGCCCCAGACGTCGTGCTGCTTCTGGCGGTAGGCGTCGTTCCCGATGCGGACCGGCCGGGCGCCCTCGTAGCCGTGGAGGTGGTCGAGCGTCTGCTCCGTGAGCGTCCGCTCGCCGCCCACTCCGTACATGATCTGGAGGTCGCCCTCGGCCTCGACCGCGTCGGCCACGAAGTAGAGGAAGTCGTTGGCCTCCCAGTCGAAGCCCAGTCGATAGAGGCCCCAAAGGGCGAACGTCGCGTCCCGGATCCAGGCGTACCGGTAGTCCCAGTTCCGCTCGCCGCCGGGCGACTCGGGGAGCGAGGTGGTCGCCGCGGCGATGATCGGCCCGGTCGGAGCGTATGTCAGGCCCTTCAGGGTGAGCGCCGAACGCTCGAGGTGGGTCCGCCACGGATGGTCCGGGAACCGGCCGCGGGCCAGCCAGTGCTGCCAGTGGTGGGCGGTCCAGACGTGGCGCCGGTAGGCCTCGTCGTAGTCGGCCGGCGGCTCGCCCTCGTTCCAGGAGAGGGCCACGAAACGCCGCTCGCCCTCCCGGATGAGAGATCGGGCGACCGCGCTCGGTCCCTCGAACCCCAGGTTGAGGTCGCTCGTCAGGGTGAGCTTCGGCCCGGAGCCGGGACTTGTGCAGACGCCCTGGTGGTAGTCGTCACCGGTGTACTGCCAGCTCCCCAGCTCGCGGCCGTAGTCGAAGACCGGCTCGCAGTCCAGTGACAACTGGACCTCGCCGTTGACGCAGCGCACGGTCCGCAGCAGGACGTGCTCGGCGTCGTAGTCGGTGGGCGCCCGGCGATGGGTCCGCGAGTGCTCCTTCTCGTGCCGCCACGGCCCGATCAGCAAAAGGTCGCGGACGATGATCCAGCCGCTGGGCGTTCCCCAGCTCGTCTCGAGAATCATCGTGCCCGGCAGGTAGCGACGCGCGGAGGGGACCGTGACGTCGGCCGGCCCGAGCCGGAACCCGCCGGCGTCCCGGTCCAGGATCTCCCCGAAGACGCTCGGCGAGTCGACGCGCGGCAGGCAGAGCCATTCGACGTTGCCGCTCGGCGCGACGAGTGCGGTCACTTCGCAGTCCGAGAGGAAGGCGTAGTCGGAGATCGGCGGGAACGGCGACAGGCCGAGGAACGGATCGCCGCCGGGGGGGTCGCCGCCGGGACGCGAACTGTCGACCATGGACACAGTCTGGCACGGTCGGGGGGCGGGACGCCAGCGCCAGGCATGGCGGGGCCTCTCCGCCCGCCGGATCCCGGGTGAGCCCGGCAGCCCCGGCCGGGCCGGCCGTCAGGCCCCGGAGCGGATGAAGCGGAGGATCTCCGGGACGTAGCCGTGGGCCAGGCAGACCACCGTGTCGGCGCCGCCGTAGTAGATCGAGATCCGGTCCGTGGGCCGGTCGACCAGCGCGGCACAGGGAAAGACAACGTTCGGGACGTCGCCCACCTGCTCGTAGGGGACCTGCGGCGCGAGCAGGTAGTCGCCACCGCGAGCGATCACCTTCCAGGGCGCTTCGAGGTCCAGCAGGGCCGCGCCCATGGCGTAGACGAAGCCGTTGCAGGAGGTCAGCACGCCGTGGTAGAGGAGGAGCCAGCCCTCCGCCGTCTCGATCGGGGTGGGCCCGGCGCCGACCTTGGTCGACTGCCAGCTCCAGGGCACGGGCGCCATGACGTGGCGGTGCCGGCCCCAGTGGACCAGGTCCGGGCTTTCCGAGTAGAAGATGTCGCCGAAGGGGGTGTGGCCGCCATCGCTCGGCCGGCTCAGCATCGCGTAGCGGTCGCCGATCCGGCGCGGGAAGAGGACGCCGTTGCGGTTGAACGGCAGGAAGGCGTTGTCCAGCTGCTCGAACGTCTCGAAGTCGTGGGTGAAGGCCAGCCCGATCGTCGGCCCGTGATAGCCGGTGCACCAGCTGACGTAGTAGCGGTCCTCGAGCCAGGTGACCCGGGGGTCGTAGGCATGGTCGAAGCGCTCCTGGATCTCGGCCACGCGCGGGTCGGCCGGTTGCAGGACGATCGGCTCGGGCTCGATCGACCAGCGGATCCCGTCCGGGCTGCGGCCGACGTGGAGGTTCATCGCCCGGGCGGTGTCGTCGACCCGGAAGACGCCGGCGTAGCCGTCGCCGTACGGCACGACCGCCGAGTTGAAGATGCTGTTGGAGCGGGGCAGCTGGTCGCGGGCGACGATGGGGTTGCGGCTCGACCGCCAGACGGTGCCCCGCACGCCCGCCGGGCGGTCCTCCCAGGGGAACGGCCGCGGGCCTCCCGGGGCGGCCGGGCCGGGGATCGTCGAGAGATGCACCTCCATCACGCCGCCTCCGGGCCGGGGAGCCGCGGCGGACGTCCCGTTGGTCCGCTGGCTCGCGGCCCCATCTCCGGCGCCTCCTCGCCCGGCCGGGCATCGAGGGCGGGAAGGAGATGGCCGCGGGCAACGCTGCCCAGGAACCGCCCGCTGTCGCGGATCGTCCGCTGCTGTGTCGTGAAGTCGACGTGGACGATACCGAAGCGGAAGTCGTAGCCGTGGGCCCACTCGAAGTTGTCGAGGAGGGACCAGGCGAAGTAGCCGGCCAGCGGCACGCCGCGCTCGATCGCCGTCAGGGCCGCCTCGAGGTGGCGATGGAGGTACCGCAGGCGCTCCGGGTCACGCGACGGATCGCCTGAGTCTGCGGGGTAGGCGGCGCCGTTCTCGGTGACGAACAGGGGGAGGCGGCCGGTCCGGGAGCGGACGAACTCGAGCACCTCGACGAGCCCCGCCGGGTGGACCTCCCAGCCCATGGCGGTCCGCTCCGGCGCCACGGAAGGAGTGTCGAAGGCGGGGAGGAGGGGCGAGCGGACCACCCGCCTGGAGTAGTAGTTCACCCCCAGGAAGTCGATCGGCGCCGCGATCAGGGCCAGGTCGCCGTCGCGGATCTCCCTGTGCCGCCAGCCGGCCCGGCGGACCGCCTCCTCCGGGTAGCCCCGTCCGACGATGGGGTCCAGGTACCAGCGGTTGAGGACCTCGTGGCCCGCCGCCGCCGCCTCCAGGTCGAGAGGGTGCTGCGTGGCCGGGTGCTGCGGAGCGAGGTTGAGGACGATGCCGACGGCCGCCCTGGGCGCGGCCGCCCGGATCGCGGCCACAGCCAGGCCATGGGCGACCAGCAGGTGGTGGCCGGCCGCCAGGGCGGCCGCCGGCTCGGCCCGGCCCGGAGCATGCAGCCCGCGGCCGTAGCCGTGGTCGGCAACAACGAAGGGCTCGTTGATGGTCGCGATCTGCCGGACCCGGTCACCCAGCCGCCGGGCGACGACGCCCGCGTACTCGGCGAACGCCTCGGCCGTGGCCCGGACCGGCCAGCCCCCCGCGTCCTCGAGCGCCTGGGGGAGATCCCAGTGGTAGAGGGTCAGCTGCGGGCTGACGCCGCGCTCCAGGAGGAGGTCCACCAGGCGGTCGTAGAAATCCAGCCCGGCCCCGTTGACCGGTCCGCTCCCGGCGGGGATCACCCTGGGCCAGGCGACGGAAAAGCGGTAGGCGTCGAGGCCCAGCTCGGCCAGGATCCCGACGTCCTCCGGGAACCGGTGATAATGGTCGCAGGCGACGTCCCCGGTCTGGTCGCGGGCGACCCGGCCGGGGGTATGCGAGAAGCGATCCCAGATGCTCTCGCCCCGCCCGTCGGCCGCCGCCGCGCCCTCGATCTGATAGGCCGCCGTGGCGGCGCCGATGACGAAGCCGGTCGGGAACCGTCGATCCAATCCAGACCTCCAGCGTGGAAGCGCTCTCAGACTCCGCTCATTCTAGCCGGTCGGTAAACGTGCCTGTGGGCACTTGACAGGTCTGCTAGACGACGCAATAGGATGAGAGCGCTTCCAATACGCCGGAGGACAACGTGGCCCAGACCCTGGATGACCTGGCCGCTCTGAGCGGCGTTTCGCGGGCCACGGTTTCGCGGGTCATCAACGGCGGGCCGGTCGCCGAGGGGACCAGGCGCCGGGTCCTGGACATCCTGCACCGCACCGGCTACCGGCCCAACGCGGCTGCCCGGACACTGGCCTCGGGTCGCTCCGGCGTCGTGGGCGTCGTGATGCACATCGACCCTCACCTGCTGTTCCAGGACCCCTACTTCTCACAGCTGCTGCAGGGCATGAGCGATGCCCTCTCGGAGCGGGCCACCGCGATGATGCTCTGGCTGGGCAATCGCTCGAAGGAGGAGACCCTCGACCATATCCTCTGGATGAGCCTGCTCGACGGGGTCATCGTCACGGCCTACCGGCTCGAGGACCCGCTCGTCGACGGGCTCCTCACCTCGAGCCTGCCGACCGTGCTGGTGGGCCATCGGCGGGCGGATCGGTCCGCCAGCTATGTGGACGTCGACAACGTCGACGCCGCCGACGCGATCACGTCCCACCTGGTCGCGATCGGCCGGCGCCGGATCGGCCACATCACCGGCCTGAGAGGTACGGTCGCGGCTGAGGACCGCCTCGCCGGCTACCTCCGCGCCATGAAGCGGGCCGCCCTGCCCGTGGACGAGCTGGTGGTTGACGGCGATTTCAACCAGCCGTCGGGAGCAGCGGGCGCCCTCAGCCTCCTCGACCAGGGCGCAGACGCGGTTTTCGCCGGCAACGACGCCACGGCCCAGGGAGCCCTTGAGGCCATCCGGGGGCGCGGCCTGCGCGTGCCGGACGACGTCGCCCTCGCCGGCTTCGACGACCTCGAGTTCGCGGCCCGTCTCGATCCTCCGCTGACCACGGTGCGCCAGGGCGTCCGCCAGCAGGGGATGGAGGCGGCCCGAACGTTGTTCCAGCTGCTGGAGGAGCCGGGCGAGGGGCCCAGGCGGGTGATCCTCCCTACCGAGCTGGTGATCCGTCAATCGACCGCGGGAGGTGTGGTGGGTGGATGAGGTTCGCTTCGGGCCCCCGGCGGGCGGGCGGTCCGCTTTCGGAGGAGTGAGGGAAGGAGTGAAGGAGAAGAGGATGAGGTTGAGGATTCTGGCTCTGCTCTCGGTGTTTGCCCTGCTCGTGACGGCCTGCGGAACCGGGGCCAACCCGACGCCGTCCCCGGCGAGCTCGGGCACCGCGCCCGCCAGCGCCACGCCCGGCTCCGCGGAGACCTATCCGCGGGCTGAAACGCTCTATACGACCGGCAAGCAGTGGGGCGCCCCGTCGACCTGGAACCCGCTGGATCCGAACGCCGCGATGGGGGTCGTC
This sequence comes from Chloroflexota bacterium, assembly GCA_021789435.1. Lineage (GTDB taxonomy): Bacteria > Chloroflexota > Limnocylindria > Limnocylindrales > CSP1-4 > JAJYJO01. Next base: position 14,214 of record JAJYJO010000016.1, on the reverse strand, counting down.
GGGCTTCAGTACGAGACGCTCTTCCTGTACGACCCGCTGAAGGACACGTTCAAGCCCTGGCTCGCCACCAGCGCCTCCTGGACGAGTCCGACCGAGTACACGATCAAGGTCCGCCAGGGGGTCAAATGGAGTGACGGCCAGCCGCTCACCGCGGCGGATGTCGCCTTCACGATCGGCCTCGACAAGATCAAGGCCATCGGCGCCAACACCTGGGACTACGTGACGGATGCGACGGCGACGGACGATTCGACCGTCGTGGTCAAGTTCAACAACCCGAACTACCAGGAATGGGCGACCTGGACCTACAACAAGCCGATCGTCCCCAAGCACATCTTCGAGTCAAAGGCCAACGAAGACATCCTGAAGTTCACCAACGTCAACGGCGTCGGGACCGGCCCGTATCTCTACAAGACCCACGCCGATGACCGCATGGTCTGGATGAAGAACGATAACTGGTGGGCCAAGACCGCCCTCAACCTGGACGTCAAGCCGAAGTACATCGTCGACATCGTCAACGGCTCCAACAGCGTCGGCCTCGGCCTGCTCCTCCAGGGCGGCATCGACCTGAGCAACAACTTCCTGCCCGGCATCGCCACGCTGGTCACCGGCGGGTATGGGATCACGACGTACTACTCCAAGCCGCCGTACATGCTGTCGGCCAACACCGCCTGGCTCGTCACCAACGACAAGAAGGCTCCGCTCAGCGACCCGCAGTTCCGCAGGGCCGTCGCCTACGCTGTCAACGTGGGCGACATCGTCAACAACGTCTACGGCAACATCGTGGCGGCCGCCAACCCCACCGGGCTGCTCCCCAACTGGGACAAGTACGTCGACAAGGCCACCGTCGATTCGCTCGGCTTCAAATACGACCCGGCCAAGGCCAAGTCGATCCTGGCCGCGGCCGGCTACAAGACCGGCAGTGACGGGTTCGTGACCAACAAGGACGGCTCCAGGATCGCCCTGACGATCATGGTCCCCAGCGGCTGGTCCGACTGGGAGGCGGCCGAGAAGGTCATCGTCACCAGCCTGAAGGCCGCGGGGATCAACGTCGAGGCCAAGCCGGTCGACTACAACGGCCTAGTGGACGCCCGCAACAACGGCAACTTCGACTTCGTGATCAACAACGAGGTTCAGGTCTCCAACACGCCGTGGACCTACTACGACTACATCTTCCACATGCCGCTCCAGTCCGGGGCCGGCAAGAACCGCAACTACGGCTCCTATGAGAACCCGCAGGCGTGGGCCCTGGTGCAGCAGCTCGACAAGACGCCGGTGACCGACATCGCGGCCATGCAGGCGATCACCAAGCAGCTTCAGCAGATCCAGCTGACCGACATGCCGGTCATCCCGCTCTGGTACAACGGGATGTGGTCGCAGGTCAGCAACGCGGTCTGGACCAACTGGCCGTCCGCCGAAGGCACGAGCCATTACCTGCCCTCGACGTGGAACGGATACTGGCAGATGGGTGCCGTGCTGATGCTCACCGAGCTCAAGCCGGCGCCGCAGCAGTAGCGTCCATCGGAGCGAGCCCCTCCCCCGTTGATCGGGGGAGGGGCCACCCGGCCGGCCCACCGCCGGCGACCAGGAGATCGCGTGCGACGCTACTTCGGTCGCAAGCTCCTCATCTACGGCCTCACCTTCTTCATCGCGGCCACCATCGACTGGATGATCCCGCGCTTCATGCCGGGCAACCCGGTCCAGAGCCTGCTCTCCCGCTCGCACGTCGCACCGGATGCCGTGCCCGCCCTCATCGCCTACTACAACAACCTCTTCGGCCTTGACCGGCCCATCTGGGAGCAGTACCTCAGCTTCTGGGGAGCGCTGCTCAGCGGCGACCTGGGCAGGAGCGTCTACCTGACGGGCCGGCCGGTCACCGACGTGATCATGAGCGCGGTGCCGTACACCCTCGCCCTCCTGGTCCCCGCGATCCTGCTCAGCTGGTGGGCGGGCAACAGCTTCGGGGCGATGGCCGCCCGCCGGCGGTGGCTCGACAACGCGGCCCTGCCGATCGGCTACATCCTGACGGCGACGCCCTACATGTGGCTGGCCATCGTGCTGGCCTGGATCCTGGGCTTCATCTTCCGCCTCTTCCCGATCTCCGGCGGCTACAGCTACGCCCTCGAGCCGACGCTGACCTGGACCTTCGTGGGGAGCCTCTTCTCCCACTGGTTCCTGCCCTTCGCCTCGCTCTTCCTGGTGATGTTCGGCGGCTGGGCGATCGGCATGCGCAACATGATCATCTACGAGCTCGATGCTGACTACTCGCGCTACCTCGAGGCGCTCGGGGCGCCTACGCGGCTGGTGCGCAAGTACGCCTTCCGCAACGCGGTGCTGCCGCAGATCACGGGCCTTGCCCTCCAGCTCGGGGTGATCGTGTCGGGGGCGCTTGTCACCGAGATCGTCTTCTCGTATCCGGGGATCGGCAAGCTGACCCTGGCCGCGATCCAGAACGAGGATTACTTCCTGCTCCAGGGGATCTTCCTGTTCATCATCGTGGGCGTCCTGATCGCCAACTTCCTGGTCGACATCGCCTACGTCCTGGTCGACCCGCGGACGCGGGTCGGGATGAGCGGACGGAGCGCATGAACGATCCCGAGCGCATCAGCAGCGCCGTGCCCGTGGGCGCGGCCGCGCCGGACCGCGCCCCGATCCAGCCGGCCGCACCCGCCCCGGCACCCCGCCCCGGCGAGCCGGCCGCCGCTTCTGGCCGCGCCGAAGCCGTCGGTCGGCGCCGCGAGATCCTCTACTTCGCCCTCCGCGATCGGAAGGTCCTCGTCGGGCTGGGGATCCTGATCGTCTTCGTCGCCGCGGCCGTCGTCGGCCCGCTGATCCGCCCGGGCGATCCGGATGCGTTCGTGGGGCCGATGGCCGCGGCGCCCTCCAGAGAATGGTGGTTCGGGACCACCACGTTCGGACAGGACGTCTTCGCCCAGTTCGTCTACGGCGTGGGCTCGACCTTCCTCGTCGGGCTGTTCGGGGGTGGGCTGGCTGCCCTGATCGGGATGACCGTCGGCTTCGTTGCCGGTTACCGGGGCGGGGTGGTGGACGAGATCCTGAACATGCTGACGAACGTCGTCCTGGTGATCCCAACCCTCGCGCTGCTGCTGATCGCCGCCGCCTACCTGACGGCCCGGGGCGTTCTCGTCGAGGCGGTCTTCATCGGCCTCACATCCTGGCCGTGGGCGGCCAGGGCCATCCGGGCCCAGACCTTCTCGCTGAACACCCGCGAGTTCGTCGACCTGGCCCGGCTGACCGGTGTGCCCAGCTGGCGAGTCATCTTCGGCGAGATCGCTCCCAACATGGGCTCGTACCTGTTCATGACGTTCATCCTCCTGTTCGGAGGAGCGATCCTGATCGCGGCGACCCTGGACTTCATCGGGCTGGGCCCGACGAGCGGGTCGTCGCTGGGGATGATGATGTACAACGCCGTGGCCTGGAGCGCCCTGCAGCTCGGCATGTGGTGGTGGTTCATCCCGCCCGGGCTGGGGATCACGGCGATCGTCGGCGCGCTCTACGTGATGAACGTGGGCCTCGACGAGATCTTCAATCCCAGGCTGAGGAAGATGTGAGCCTCCAGGTCACGAATCTGCGGGTCTACTACCGGACGCTGGCCGGCGATGTGCGCGCGCTGGACGGAGTCACGTTCGGCGTGGCCGACGGCGAGATCATGGGCCTGGCCGGCGAATCGGGCTGCGGCAAGTCGACCCTCGGCAACAGCCTCGTGCGCTTCGATCCGCGCATGCGCTATATCGAGGGCCGGGTGGAGCTCGAGGGGCTGGAGCTGCCCATCTGGGACAACGCGGCGATGAACGACTTCCGGTTCAAGGAAGTCTCGATCGTCCCGCAGTACGCGATGAGCGCGCTCAACCCGACCCGCAAGATCGGCCGGATGACGGCCGAGCTGGTGGCCGCCCGCGGGATCCCGCCCGAGACAATCGTGCCCGAGCTGGAGCGGCGCCTGGACCTGGTCGGCCTCTCGCGCGACGTGCTGGACCGCTATCCGATCGAGCTCTCGGGCGGCATGAAGCAGCGGATGGTGATGGTCCTCTCGACCATCCTCAACCCGTCGCTGCTGATCGCCGACGAGATCACCTCCGCCCTTGACGTCTCGACCCAGAAGGCCGTGGCGGAGATGCTGGTCAGCTTCCGCGACCACGGTTTCGTCAAGAGCATGATCGTGATCACCCACGACGTCTCGATCCTCTACCAGATCGCCGACACGATCACCGTGATGTACGCCGGCAAGCTGGCCGAGAAGGCCCCGACCGAATCGATCATCTCCGCTCCGCGCCATCCGTATACCCGCCTGCTGATCTCGTCGCTGCCCGAGGTCGGCGTCCGCTACGCGGAGCGGCGGCTGGCCGGCATCGCGGGCAGCCCGCCGCTGCTGCTGGACCCGCCGGCCGGCTGCCGGTTCCGGGACCGCTGCCCGGTCGCGTCCGAGCAGTGCCTCCAGGAGCCACCCTTCGTCGAGATCGAGGCCGGCCACTTCGCGGCCTGCTGGAAGGTGGCCTGAGCCATGCTGACGCTCGACCGGGTCTCCAAGGTCTACAAGGTCGGCACCTTCGGCGGCAAGGACCTGCCGGCCGTTCGCGGGGTCAGCTTCGAGATGGGGCCCGGCGAGGTGGTCTCCCTGATCGGCGAGAGCGGCAGCGGCAAGACCACCGTCGGCAAGATGATCCTCCGCCTCATCTCGGTCACGACCGGCCGCATCAGCATCGACGGGACGGACATCGCGACGCTCGGCGGCGATGGGCTCCGGGCCTACTACCGGACCGTGCAGGGCGTCTTCCAGGATCCGTTCAGCTCCTTCAACCCGATGTACAAGGCCGATCACGTGCTGGGCATGATGCGGCGTCAGTACTTCTCCGGGCTCGCCGATGCCGACTGGCTGGCCAAGGTGGAGGCGTCGCTCCAGGCCGTCAACCTCGATCCAGGCCAGACCCTCCACAAGTACCCGCACCAGCTCAGCGGCGGCCAGCTCCAGCGCCTCCTGGTGGCGAGGGCGCTGCTCCTGGACATCCGCTACCTGGTGGCCGACGAGATCATCAGCATGCTCGATGCCTCGACGCGGATCGACGTCCTGAACCTGCTGGGCGAGCTACGGGAGCGCGGGCTCGGCATTCTCTTCATCACCCACGACCTGTCGCTCGGCAACTACATCAGCGACCGGACTGTCATCCTCCGCCGCGGGAACGTCGTCGAGATGGGGGCGACGGCGAAGGTCTTCGGCAACCCGCTGCACCCCTACTCGCGGATGTTGATCGCGGCCGCCCCGCAACTCCATCGCAAGTGGGCGGCGGTCGCCGCGGAGCTGGGAGCCGGTGGCGGCCCGCGCCCCGAGGGATGCCTCTTCCATCGACTCTATCCGCCGGATCGGCCGGCCGGCGCGGACGGCGAGCGGCCCACCCTGGCCAGGGCCGAGGACGACCACTTCGTGGGCTGCGTTCGGCTCGACGGCGAGGGAGCGTGCTCGTGAGCCGGCTCGAGGACCGCCGCGAGGACGGCCGGTGACGGGGGGCGGGGGGGCGGCGAGCGGCTACGGCCATTTCGACGACGCGGCGCGCGAGTACGTCATCACCCGGCCCGACACGCCCCTGCCGTGGATCAACTACCTGGGCAGCGAGGCCTACTTCGGGATCATCTCGAACACGGCTGGCGGCTACTCCTTCTATCGGGACCCGCGGCTCCGCCGCCTGACGCGCTACCGCTACAACAACGCCCCGCTCGACCTCGGCGGTCGCTACCTCTACCTCCGGGACGATGCGACCGGGGACTACTGGAGCCCGAGCTGGCAGCCGGTCCAGCGCGATCTGGACGACTACCGCTGCCGCCACGGCCTGGGCTACACGACAATCGCCGGGGCCCGCGGCGGGATCCGGGCCGAGACGCTCTACCTGGTGCCTGCCGGCGCCCCGCTGGAGACCTGGCGGGTGCGGCTGACCAACGAGCGACCCACCGCGACGACCCTGTCGCTCTTCTCGGTGGTGGAGTTCTGCCTTTGGGACGCGCTCGACGACGCCACCAACTTCCAGCGCAACTACTCGATCGGCGAGGTCGAGGTGGCGGACGGCGTGATCTACCACACGAGCGAGTACCGGGAGCGACGGAACCACTTCGCCTACTTCGCCTGCTCGGCGCAGCCGGCCGGCTTCGACACGTCGCGAGATGCGTTCCTCGGACCCTATCGGGGCTGGGATCGCCCGTTGGCAGTCGAGCGGGGGGCGACCGCCGGCTCGATCGCCCACGGCTGGCAGCCGATCGGCGCGCACCAGGTGCGTCTTCGGCTGGAGCCCGGCGAGCGGCAGGAGGTCGTCTTCGTGCTCGGCTACGGCGAGAACCCGCCGGACCGCAAGTTCGACCCGCCCGGCTCGCGGACCCTCGACAAGCGTTCCGTCCGGCCCCTCCTCGAGCGCTTCCTCCGGCCCGCGGCCGTGGAGGGCGCCTTCGCGGAGCTGCGGGAGCGCTGGACGGCACTCCTGGGCGCGCTCCAGGTGGAGACGCCGAGCGAGCACGTCGACCGGATGGTCAACATCTGGAACGCCTACCAGTGCACGGTCACCTTCAACCTGGCCCGCTCCGCGTCGCTCTTCGAGTCGGGGATCGGGCGGGGGATCGGCTTCCGGGATTCCTGCCAGGACCTGCTGGGGTTCGTCCACCTGGCCCCGGACCGCGCCCGGGCGCGGATCCTGGACCTGGCTGCCACGCAGCTGCCGTCGGGCGGCGCCTACCACCAGTACCAGCCGCTGACAAAGCGGGGCAACGACGCGGTCGGCTCAGGCTTCAACGACGATCCCGCCTGGCTGATCCTGGCCGTGGCCGCGTACCTGCGGGAGACGGGCGACGCGGCCGTCCTGGACGAGGCCGTGGCGTACGACAGCCGGGCCGGCTCGGAGACGCCGCTCTACGAGCACCTCCAGCGGGCGGTTCGCTTCACGGCCGACCGGCTGGGCCCCCACGGGCTGCCGCTGATCGGCCGGGCCGACTGGAACGACTGCCTCAACCTCAACGCCTTCTCGGACCGGCCGGGCGAATCCTTCCAGACGGTCGAGAACCGGGAGGGCATGGTCGCAGAGTCGGTCGTGATCGCAGCGCTGGTCGTGATGGCCGCCGGGGACCTGGCGGAGATCGCGGCCCGGCGCGGCGACCTGGCGGAGGCCGACCGCTGCCGGGCCCTGGCGGCCGGCCTGCGGGCGGCGGTCGATGCTCACGCCTGGGACGGCGCCTGGTTCCGTCGGGCCTACGACCACTTCGGCCGGCCCGTCGGCTCGGTCGAGAACGAGGCGGGCCAGATCTTCGCCGAGCCGCAGGGCCTCTGCCCCATGGCCGGCATCGGCCTGGCCGACGGCCGCGCCGCCCGGGCCCTCGCCTCGGTCCGCGAGCGCCTGGCCACGCCGCACGGCGTCATGCTTCTCCAGCCCGCCTACTCGCGGTATGAGCTGCACCTGGGCGAGATCTCCTCCTACCCGCCCGGCTACAAGGAGAACGGCGGCATCTTCTGCCAGACCAACCCCTGGCTGGCGATCGCCGAGGCGATGGTCGGTGACGGGGACGCCGCCCTCGAGGACTACCTCCGGATCAACCCATCGGTCCGCGAGGGGCTCGCGGACGTCCACCGCTGCGAGCCGTACGTCTACGCCCAGATGATCGCCGGCCGGGACGCGCCGGACCACGGCGCGGCCAAGAACTCCTGGCTGACCGGGACGGCCGCCTGGAACTACGTCGCGGTGACCCAGTGGATCCTGGGGATCCGGCCGGAGCACGATGGGCTGCGGATCGACCCTCGCCTGCCGGAAGGCTGGGGCGACGTCACCGTGCGCCGCCGGTTCCGCGGGGCCACCTACCGGATCGCCATCCGCAAACCGGTCGGAGGTCGCGGACGCGTGAGCCGGCTGAGGGTCGACGGCCGGCCCGTGGCCGGCAGCCTCGCGGCGCCGGCCGTGCCGGGCGCCGAGGTCGTGGTCGAGGCGTTCGTGGAGGGGCCGGAGGTGGCCGCCGCTCCGATCGGGACCGCGGCGATGCCGTGAGCAACGGCGGGCCCGGGGCGGTCAACCCGTACGGCCACATCGATTCCGCGACCGGCGAGTATGTGATCACCCGTCCGGACACCCCCAGCCCCTGGCTCAACTACCTCGGCCGGGGTGGCTACGGGGGGATCGTCTCGAACACCGGCGGAGGCTTCTCGTTCGACCGCGACCCGCGCAGCCGCCGCGTCAGCCGCTACCGCTACAACGGGATCCCGGCCGACCAGCCGGGTCGCTACGTCTACCTGCGCGACATGGAGACCGGTCGCTTCTGGAGCCCCACCTGGCAGCCGGTGCGGCGCGACCTCGAGGCGTACGAGTGCCGCCACGCGCCCGGGTACACGCGCATCTGCGGCACCGTCGAAGGGATCGCCGCGGAGCTCCTCTACTTCGTCCCGCCCGCGGCGGCCGACGATCCCTGTCCAGTCGAGCTGTGGGTCCTGAAGGTACGCAACGCCGGCCGCGGCCGGCGCCGCCTGCGGACCTTCAGCTACGTGGAGTTCGGCTACCTCGACGCCGTGGCCGACCAGCAGAACCTCGACTGGGCGCAGCAGATCGTGCGCGGCCGGTTCGAGGACGGCGCCATCCTGGTTGCCACCCCGTTCAGTCCCGCAACCTCGTTCATCGGGTCGTCCCGGCCGGCGCTGGGCTACACGGCCGACCGCGAGGAGTTCGTGGGTCGCGGCCACGACCTGGCCGACCCCGTCGTGGTGGTCAGGGGTGAGCCGACCGACGCGGATTCGCCGCGGGGCAACAGCGTCGGCTCCCTCTGCCACGAGATCGAGCTCGCCGCTGGCGAAGAACAGGAGCTCGTCTTCGTGATGGGCCTGACCGACCGCCCGGCCGGAATCGCCGCCGCGATCCGCCGCTGGTCGGACCCTCGGGCGGTCGACGTCGCCTTCGCCGCGCTGCGCCGGGACTGGGCCGCCTACCTGTCGCGCTTCGTCGTCGAGACCCCCGACCCGGACACGAACGCAATGCTCAACGTCTGGAACCAGGTCCAGTGCCGGACGACGCTTCACTGGTCGCGCTTCGTCTCCGGCTACGAGACGGGGCTCGGGCGGGGGATGGGTACGCGCGACAGCGCCCAGGATATCCTCGGCGTTCTCCACGGCGTTCCCGAGCGGGCCAGCCGCCTGCTGGCCCGCCTCTGGGCCCTCCAGTTCCGCGACGGCCACGCATGGCACCAGTTCTTCCCGATCGGCGTCGCCGGTGGTCCCGGGCTGGCGGCCGAGCACCCGGACTGGCCGCAGTGGTTCTCGGACGACCATCTCTGGCTGGTCGTCGCGACCTGCGCCGAGCTGCGGGAGACGGGCGACTTCGAGGCGCTGCAGCGCCTCGTCGCGTGGGCCGATGGCGGCGAGGCGACGGTCTGGGACCATCTGCTGCGGGCCATCGATTTCAGCCTGGACCAGCGCGGACCTCACGGCCTGCCGCGGGCGGGCTTCGCGGACTGGGACGACACGCTCAATGTCGACCACGGCTCGGGGAAGGCGGAGAGCGTCTTCGCCGCCATGCTCTTCTGCCGGGCGGCCCTCGACCTCGCCGAGCTCTGCGACGCGGCCGGCACGCCGGTCGAGGCGGCCCGGTTCCGCGGCCTCCACGCCGAGATGGCGGCGGCGATCGATCAGAGCGCCTGGGACGGCGCCTGGTACGCCCGCGCCTTCGACGACGCCGGGCTCCCGGTCGGCGTGGCCGCGGACGAGCGCCACCAGATCAACCTGGTTCCCCAGGTCTGGGCGGTCATCGGCGAGATCGCGTCGGGCGACCGCCCGGCCCGTGCCCTCGCCGCCGCGGAGGAACGTCTCGGTACGCCGTTCGGGCACGCCCTGCTCCGGCCGCCGTACGACGGCGCCGATGCACGGGTCGGTGGCACCTCGACCTATCCGCCGGGGGCCAAGGAGAACGGCGGCATCTTCTGCCACGCCGCCGCCTGGGCGATCGTCGCCGCGGCGATGCTCGGCCGGGGCGACGCCGCCTACGCGCACTACCGGGCGTTGCTGCCGCTGGCGCGGGTGGACGCCGACCGCCTGCGCGCCGAGCCCTACGTCTACTGCCAGAACGTCTGCGGTCCCGCGCACCCGCAGTACGGCCTGGGGCGCAACGCCTGGCTGACGGGGACCGCGGCCTGGGTCTTCGTCGCCGCCAGCCAGTGGATCCTCGGCATCCGGCCCACCTACCGGGGCCTGCGGATCGCCCCCACCATCCCCGCGGCCTGGCCTGGCTTCCGCGCCCGGCGCGTCTTCCGGGGCGTCGTTCACGAGATCGAGGTCCGTCGCGCCGGATCCGGCAACCGGGCTTCCCTCACGGTCGACGGCCGTCCCATCGACGGCGACGTGGTCCCGCTGGCCGCGCCTGGCGTCGACCGGGTGATCGTCGAGGTCGTCCTCGACTGACCCGGCCGGCCCGTCGGGCGGCCCCGGCCCGGGGTATCGTTGCCCCCCGCTGCCGCAGGGCCAGCCCAAAAGGCACCGACGGGGTGAAGCGTGTGGCGGGACCGGTCCAGCGGATCGCGATCGGCGGCATCGTCAACGTCTACCTCGTCTGCGACCGACCCCCCGTCCTCGTCGTCACCGGCCCGGCCGGCCGCGCCGGCCGAGTCCTCGGCCGCGCCGGCTCACGGGTCAGGCCGGTTCTCCCGTGCGGAGACGGGCGTCGGGCGGCTCGACCGCGCCCTGCTCGGCGGTGAAGAAGTCGCGCGGACGCCAGCGCAAGAGGCCGGCCAGCAGGTTGGCCGGGACCTGCGCGATCATGGTGTTGTAGCGGTAGACGGTGTCGTTGTAGAGCTCGCGGCGGTCTGCGATCAAGCCCTCCAGGCGCTCGATCTCCGCCTGGAGGGAGAGGACATTCGCGGCCGACTTCAGCTCCGGGTAGCGCTCGACGACGGCGAAGAGCGAGCGGATCGCCGAGCTCGTGGCGGCGGCGACGGTCGCCTGCTCCCGGACCGGCGCGGCGGACGAGAAGGCGGCCCGGGCCGCGGTGACGCGCTCAAGGACGTCGCGCTCGTAGGCCATCACGTCGCGGACCGCGCTGACCAGGTTCGGCAGCTCGTCGTGGCGCTGTTCCAGCGTCACCTCGATGTTGGCCCAGGCCTTGTCGATCCGCTGGCGCATCGCGATCACGGCGTTGTAGGTCGTGTAGGCCAGGAAGGCGACCAGGACCAGGGCCAGGACGGCGGCGAAGACCGCGGCGGCCGTCAGGGCCATCGCAGCGCGCTCACGGGCGGCCGGCGACGGCCAGGGCCAGGCCGACGGCCGAGCCGATCGCCAGCACGGCCCCGACCAGGCCGACGAGGAACGAGTGCTCGGCGCGGCCGGCCGCCTCGCCGGGCGAACCGGCGAAGACGGCCAGCGGGGCGCCGGCGGCGGCGGCCAGCACGAGCGCGTCGGGCGGGATGTCGAAGCGGCCGCGCGCGGCGGCTGCCTCGGCGGCCGGGGCTGCCGGCTCCGGCGCGGCGGCCGGGTCGAGCGTCGGCGGGCTGACCGGCCGGCCGATGCCGAAGCCCTCGATCGCGGCGTTGCCCCACGCCGCGGCGGGGTCGTTCGCCAGGCTGCCGCTTGCCCGGGCCGCGGCCAGGTCGGCGGCGATCTCCGGGTCGTCGGCGGCGGCAAGGGGTCCCTCCACGGTGTCGGGGTTGGCCGGGTCCGGCAGGTCGGCGAAGGGACGGGCGGTCCCGATGACGGTCACGACCTGGCCGGGCTCGAGGCGGACCTCGGTGTACTCGCGGCCGGTCCCGCCGAGCTCCGCGGCCGCGACGCCGCCGACCGGGCCCGGACCGGACCCGCCGGCCAGTGCGGCGGCCGGCGAGTCGGCGAGGCGGTCGTCGGCGGACCGGACGGTGAGGAGCCGGGCGACGGCCGCCTCACGCTCCGCGGCGGTCATCGTCTCGCTTTGGCCGGTCGATCCGACCGTCTCCGGCCCGTCATTCGGCTGGAGGCCGACCGCGCCGTCGCCCAGCAGGCCGTCCGACTCGTGGTAGGCGGCCGGGACGTCCCAGCTCGCGCCGCCCGGGAAGACCCGGACCGTCGCCGAGCCGTCGTCCACCAGGAAGCCGACCGCCCGCCGGCGGTCCAGCAGCGTTCGGACCTGGCGGCCGTCGTGCTCGACGACCCGGGCGTGGAAGTAGACGCAGGGCCGAGTCTGGAGCGGCGAGACGAGCGTCAGGGGCCCGGGCCGGACCGTCCCCGTGACCCGGACCTCGCCGGCGGCCAGCGAGGCGATCCGCGAGGTCGACAGCGTCGAGACCTGGCTGCCGCGCCGGTAGGCGAGCAGGCCGCGCCCGAAGAGGGCGAGCCCTGCGACCAGGCCCAGCAGTGCCAGGCCGCCGAGCTCGGACGGGGTGACGGTGACGACGGCCACGGCGGAGATGGTAGGGGACGGCCCGGCCGGCGGGAAGAGGTCCCGAGGCCGCCTCTCAGGCCCGGACGATCCGCGTGCCGGTCTGGCCGAGGAGGACCTCCGTCGCCGCGTCCAGGGGGCCGATCGCGGCGACCTTGCCGCCGGCCCGGATGAACTGCGTGCAGGCGCGCACTTTCGGGGCCATCGACCCGGCCGGCAGGACGCCGGAGGCCAGCATCGCCTCCGCCTCGTCGACCGTCAGCAGCGGGATTCGCTCGCGCTCGGGCGTTCCCCAGTCGCGGTAGACCCCGTCCACGTCGGTCAGCAGCAGCAACGCCTCGGCCCGCACATCCGCGGCGAGGACGACCGCAGCGAGGTCCTTGTCGATCACGGCCTCGACGCCGCGGAGGCCGAGGCCGTCGTCCTCCACCACGGGGATGCCGCCACCGCCGGAGGCGATGACCAGCGCCCCGGCCTGGACGAGCCGGCGGATCACCGCCGCCTCGACGATCCGCCGCGGCGCGGGGGAGGGGACGACCCGCCGCCAGTGCTGGTTGTCCGGCGCGACCGTCCAGCCGCGCTCGCCGGCCAGCCGGCGCGCCTTCGTCTCGTCGTAGACCGGCCCGACCGGCTTGGTCGGTCGCTGGAAGGCCGGGTCATCGACGGCGACCACCACCTGCGTCAGGACGACCGCGATCTCCCGCGGATCCTCCCGCCCGCCGAAGGCGTTCCGCAGAGACTGGCTGAGCAGGTAGCCGATCTGGCCCTGGGTCTCCGCGCCGAGAACGTCGAGGGGCGGCGCCGGGACGTCCGGCAGGCCGGCCTCCGCCTGGAGGGACAGGAAGCCGACCTGGGGTCCGTTGCCGTGGGTGACGACGACCTCCGGGACCGTCTCCGCGAGCTTCACGATCACGGAGGCGGCCATGTCGGTGTTGCGGCGCTGGCTCTCGAACTCGCCCCGCTCGCCGCGCCGGATGAGGGCGTTGCCACCGAGGGCGACCACGACGCGACCGGGCAGGCCCGACGGCGGGGTGGATTCGGGGGCCAGGGCCGGGGCGATCCGCCGGCGGGCGCGAACGGCGGTTCCGGTCGCGCTCACCGGCTCACCTGTGGGCCGGCGCCGTCCCCGCCGATCGTCCAGTACAGGACGGCCATCTCCGTCCACCAGCGGTTCTCGGCCTCGTCCCAGACCCGCGACCGGGGTCCCTCGATCACCTCGTCGGTCACCTCCTCGCCGCGGTGGGCGGGCAGGCAGTGCAGGAAGACGGCCTCCGGGCGGGCGAGGTCCATCAGCTTCGCGGTGACCACGAAGCCCGCGAACGCCGCCTGGCGGGCCTCCCGCTCCGCCTCCGCCCCCATCGACGTCCAGACATCCGTGTAGACCGCATCGGCATCGCGGACCGCCGCCTCGGGGCGGCGGACGACCTCGACCGACCCGCCGGTGGTCGCGGCCACTTGGCGGGCGGCCGCCACGACGGCCGGATCCGGCTCGTAGCGCTCCGGGGTGGCCAGCACGACGTGGACGCCGGCCAGGGCGCAGGCCTCGATCAGCGAATGGGCCACGTTGTTGCCGTCCCCGACATAGGCGAGGCGCCGTCCGACCGGCGAGCCGAATGCCTCCTCGAACGTCATCAGGTCGGCCAGGGCCTGGCACGGGTGGTGCTCGTTCGTCAGGGCGTTGATGACGGGAATCGAGGCGTGCCGGGCAAGCTCCTCGAGCGACGCCTGCTCGAAGGTCCGGATCGCCACCGCATCCACGTAGCGCGAGAGGACGCGGGCGGTGTCGGCGGGTGGCTCGCCGCGGCCGATCTGCAGCTCGTCGGGGCGCAGCACCATGGGCAGCATCCCCAGG
>JAJYJO010000107.1 GCA_021789435.1 Chloroflexota bacterium | reverse complement strand
GGTCCAGCCGGCGGCCGGCAGGGCGCGCCTGCGCTGGCTGGTCGTCGTCTTCGCGGCCGTGGCCGTCGCGGGCCTCTCCCTCTGGCCGGGCGACCTGTCGACGGCGGCGACCGGCGGCGGCGCCGCGTTCGACGGCACGCCCCCCGGGGGCGAGATCGTCGGCGGTCTCCTCCGGCCGCTCGTCGTCTACGGCCTCCTGCTGATCACCCTCCTCGTCTCGCCGCTGCTCCTGGGCCCCCTCGGCCGCCTGGCAGGGCTGCCGTTCGCGGCCTTCCTGCGGACCGAGGAGCGGCTGGCCCGCAGCGGCCTCATCCGCGATCGCAGCCGCACGGCGCTGACCCTCGGCGCGCTGACCGTCGGCCTGACCCTGATTGTGGCCGTCGCAACGGTCGGCCAGGACGCAAGACGGGCGGCCTCGGCCTGGCTGGCCGACGTGGTGCCGGGCTCGGAGATCCTGACGTCGATCCGGCCGATCGCCCTCGACGACCCGAGCCTCGCCGGGCTCGCCGGCATGCCCGGCGTGGCCGGACTCTCGCCGATGACGACCTTCGGTGTTCCCCTGGAGGGTCGCGCCATCGGCGCGGCCGCGGTCGTGGGGGCGGACCTCGCGGCGGACGGCCGGCTCACCTTCGTGGCCGGGGACCGTGCCGGCGCCCTGGCCGCCCTCGACCGGGGCGGCAGCGCGATCCTGCCCCGGAGCCTGGCTGACCGGCTGGGTGTGGGGCTCGGCTCGACGCTCGCCTTCGCCACCGGCGCCAGCCCGACCGAGCTGCGGATCGTGGGGATCGTGGCCCGCTCCGTGCCCGCCGCGGACGGGGAGGCGATGCTCGTCGGCTGGTCGGACGCGACCGCCCACTTCGGGGTGACCGGCGCCCGGCTCTTCGCGGTCCGCTACGCCGCGGGCCGGGAGGCGGCCGCCCGCCCGGCGCTCGACGCCGCCGCCCGCGAGCTGGCGCTCGAGCCGGCCGGGCTCGACGCGATCGGTGGGGCGGTGAACGATACGCTCGGCCGCATCTTCGGGCTGCTCGACGCGCTGGCCGTGGTCGCCGTCGCGGTGGCCGGCCTGGGGATCGTCAACACCCTGAGCATGAGCGTCGCGGAGCGGGTCCGGGAGATCGGCGTCCTGCGCGCGAACGGCATGACGCGCGGCCAGGTCTGGCGCATGGTCATGGTGGAGGCGGGGATCCTGGGGCTGGTGGGAGCCGTCCTCGGGATCGTCCTTGGCGTGGTGGTCGCCGCCGTCCTGGTGCAGCTGGCCGGGGCCGCCCCCGGCTTCGGCGTCGTCCTGCCCGTCCCGACCCTCGGCCTGGTCGCCGTCTTCGCGGTGGCGGTCAGCATGCTGGCGGCGGCCTATCCGGCCCGCCTGGCCAGCGGCGTTTCGATCGTCCGCGCCCTCCAGTACGAGTAGACGTCGCAGCCGGCGCCAGCGGGCTGCCGGCCCGGCAGAGCCTTCCCGGAGCGCCCGAGGGCGCGGAGGGGCGATGGCCGGTCCACGGCTATACTCGCGGGGAACCCCAGGCAATGAGACCGCCGCAGGCCGCGGCGGACCGTCGGATGGACACCGGAGCCACGATGGCCGCAACTTCCAGGCTCAACCGGCTGCCCGCGATCGAGCGGGGCATCACGATCGGCGACTTCCTGGTGCCGGTGCGGGTCGGCGAGCGGATGAGCTCCCGGGCCCGGCACGCGGCCCTGGTCGTCATCGGTGCGCTCTTCATCGCGCTGACCGCCAACTTCAGCGTCCCGGTGCCGGGCTCGCCGGTCCCGGTGACCGGCCAGACGCTCTCGGTGCTCGTGGTCGGAGGCGCTCTCGGCTTCCGCCGTGGCGGCATGGCCAGCCTGCTCTACCTGGTCCTCGGCCTGGGCCTGCCGATCTACGCCGAACACCACTCGGGCATCGCCACGCTCGCGACGATCGAGTCCGGCCGGCTCGTGCTCGGCGCCACGGGCGGCTACCTGCTCGGTTTCGTCGTCGGGACGGCGCTGGTCGGCCGCCTGGCCGAGCTCGGCTGGGATCGCGGCCTGGGCGGGGCGCTCGCGGCGATGGTCCTGGGCAACCTGGCCATCTACCTCGTCGGCCTGCCCTGGCTCATGGCCGCCACCGGGCAGACGCCGGCCTGGACGCTGGCCAACGGGCTGGAACCCTTCGTGATCGGCGACATCGTGAAGCTCGCCCTGGCGGCGGTCCTCTTCCCGGCCGCCTGGTGGCTGGTCGGTCGGCGGGCGGGCGAGCGTTAGGCACCCCGCGGTCGCGGCTCCCGGCCGGCCGGCGCGACCCTCGGGCGCACCCGGCCCGGCTGCCTCGGCGGCGGACCCCGACTCGAGCGACGGTGCCAGGGTGAGCGCGGACGCCGAGATCGACGGCCTCTACGGCCCGCGCAGCGAGGCCTGGCGGCTCAACCGGGAGGCCTTCATCCTCCTCGCGGCCGGACCGCGCGCGCTGCTCCTGCAGATCGCCCACCCGCTCGTCGCCGAGGGCGTCGACCAGCACAGCGCCTTCCGCGAGGATCCCTGGCGCCGGCTCGAGGGGACGCTCCGCAGCTACCTCCGGATCGTCTACGCGGGCGCCACGGACGCGCGCGACGAGATCCGCCGCCTGGAGCGGCTCCACCGCTCGGTCAGGGGACCGGTCCGCGACCCTATAGCCCGCGATGCGAGCGGCGCGGTGCGCTACCGGGCCCGCGACCCCGAGCTCTCACTGTGGGTCCACGCCACCCTCGTCGATTCGACGATCGTGGCCGCCGACGCCTGGCTCGAGCCGCTGCCCGGGGCGCGGCGGGCCGCCTTCTACACCGAGACTCGACCGATCGGCCGGGCCCTGGGGATTCCGGAGCGCCTGCTGCCGGCGGACTACGGCGCCTTCCGGGACTACCTGGACGCGATGCTGCGGCCCGGCGGGCCGGTGCGGGTCACTCCCACGGCCCGCGAGCTGTCGTGGACGATCCTCCACCCATCGCTCGGCCCACTGGCCGGCGATCCGCGGCTCGCCGGGGGCCGTCTCGGCGGCCTGGCACCGCTGCTCGATGCCGTCCCGCGGGCGAGCTACGACTGGCTCCTGTGGCCTGCCGTCGGCCTGCTGCCCGCGCGGATCCGCGAAGAGTACGGGATCCCCTGGACGCCCTTCCGCCGGGCGGTCAGCCGCTACGAGGTCGCCGGCTTACGGGCCTGGCGGCCGCTCTTTCCACCGGCGCTGCGCTGGATGCCCCAGGCTCTGGCGGCCGACCGCCGCGTGCTCGGGGGTCCGCGGGAGCGCCGACGATCGAACGGTGGCGCCGCGAGGCGAGGCGGTGAGTAGACTCGAGGCGTGATCCCGAGCCACCGGGCACCGGTGGCGGTGGGCAACGCGACACGGGCCTCAGTCCCCCCGGTCGGCCTCGTCCTGCTGTCGCTGGCGCTCCTCCCCCTGGCCCTTGGGGGCTGCCTGCCGCAGGCCCGGCCCGGCAGCCTTGCGCCGACGCTCGGCCTCCGGACGGTCGGCGGCGAGCAGGTTGCCATGCAGGACGGGATCCCGGTGCCGAGCTTCGACTACCAGCCGCGGCCCCGGGTCGACCTGTCCGGCGCCTGGCGGATGAGCCGGCGGCCGCTCGACACGGACCTCTCCCTGACCGATCGATCCTCCTCTCTGGCGGCGATCGAAGCCGAGGCCGGCGGCCGGCAGCTGCCCGGCTACGACGATTCCCACTGGCCGGCGGTCACGATCCCCGGTGTCCTCAACCCGCCGCCCGACGCGGCCGACAGCAGCGCCTGGTTCCGGCGCCGCTTCGCCCTCCCCGCGGACTGGACCGGCCGGACGATCACCCTCAAGTTCGGGGCCGTCAACTACATCGCCGACGTCTGGCTCAACGGCACATGGCTCGGCTACCACGAGGGCGGCGCCACCCCCTTTGCCCTTGCCGTGGAGAACGTGGCCCGGCCGGGCGCCGTCAACGAGCTGGCCGTCCGCGTCGACGTGCCGGCCTGGGGCAGCCGCAACGACATCGTGCCCTGGGGGCTCGCCGACTGGTGGGACTACGGGGGAATCCTGCAGCCGGTCTGGCTGGAGGCGACGCCGGCCCTGGCGGCCGTCCGCGCCGACGTCGTGCCGCACCTCGACGGCGCCGACATCTCCGTCGTGGTCCAGAATCGCGGTCCGGAGCCGGTCCACGGGACCGTCGAGCTGGAGATCCTGCCGGCCGTCGTCGACGCGAGCGACCTGCTCGATCCGGACCCGCGCCGGCTGGTCCCGGCGTTCGCGACGCCGGTCGTCGTCCGCCAGCTCGAGTCCGGCGACCTCGCCCCGGGCGACATCGGCCTCCTCAACGCCAGCGTGGCCATCCAGAACTCGGACACGTGGTCCCCGGCCAGCCCGGCGCTCTACGTCCTGCACGTCACGGTCCACGATCCGGGTGGCGCAACGGACGACCTGTACGAGACGTTCGGGCTGCGCCATATCGGGGTGGACCCGGAAGCTCCCCGGCTGCTCCTCAACGGCCAGAACATCACCTTCGCCGGCGTGGCACTCCACGGGGAGCGGATCGAGGCTGCCTCGAGCCCAGCGGTGACCGGCTCGCCGGTGATCACACCGGCCGTCGCCCTGGCGCAGCTCCAGCAGGCTCGCCGGCTCAGCGCGACGCTGGTCCGGACCGGTCATCAGCCGGCCAACCCGTCGCTCCTGATGGTGGCCGACCGGCTGGGCATCGCGATCTGGGAAGAGATCCCGCTCTACCACTTCACCCCGCTCACCTTCCAGCTCACGATGGCCCGGGGCATCCCCCAGCAGATGCTCCGGGAGGTGGCCCTGCGCGACATGGACCATCCCGCCGTCCTGTTCTACGGGCTGGCCAACGAATCGACCGGCGGACAGGAGCGGACGGACGCGCTGAATCATCTCTACCAGATCGCCAGAGAGATCGACGGCACCCGGCTCGTCGGGCAGGCCGCCTACGGCTTCGACCCGACCGACCCCACCTCGGCCGGCCTCGACGTCGTCGGCTTCACGTTCTACTGGGGCGTCTTCTACGGCCAGGACCCGACGACGGGAACGCGGGACGCGCTGATCGCGGCCCATCGCGCCTACCCGATCAAGCCGATCATGATCCTGGAGTTCGGTCGCTGGGCCGACGGTGCCAACGGACCGGCGGAGCAGGCCCGGATCCTGCGCCAGACCGGCCGACCGCTCGCCGCCGCGAGCACGGCCCGGCAGGGAGGCTACGTGGCGGCGATGGTCTGGTGGACGCTGGAGGACTACCTCACGATGCGGCCGGGCATCGCCGTCGAGCATTTCGGGCTCTTCGACGAGACCGGCTCCGCCCGGCCCGCCGCGATCGATGCGGCCGGCCTCTTCGGCTCGATCGGAACCGGGCCGGCGGAGGCGCAGATCCCGGAGACGATCTCCGGCGGTTCCGGCCTGCTGGAGCGGGAGGGCTCGGCCGGAACGGCACGTCTGCTCGGTTTCCTGGCCTACGGTCTCGGCATCTCCGTCCTGGTGCTGGCGATCCTGCTCGGGATCTCGCTGGTCCTGGGCGGCCGGACGCAACCCGGGCGGCGGACGCGATGAGTGCGGCGAGGCGGCCCGGGAGCGGCCCGGTCGGGAGCGGCGCGGGTGCGAGCCCGACTCATCGCCACCACCGGGTCGTCCGTGGGCGGCTGGCGGCCATCTCGGTCCGGGCGGCGATGGGCGCCGGCGCCTGGGTCGGCTTCGCGCTGGGCCTGCTCCTGGGAGCGATCGCCGGGGTCCTCCTGGCCTGGTTCGCCGGCGCGGTCCTGGCCTGGCAGCGCGAGCTCGCGTTCACCCTGGGCCTGACCCGAACCCTTCTCCCCTTCGGCGACCAGCTGGGGCTGCTCGGCACGTTGAGCCGGCTCTGGTACGCCGTCATCCCGGCGACGGCGCTGGCCGGGGGGATCGTGTTCGCGGTCTTCGGGGCGCTTGTCGCCGGCCTGGTGGCCGCCGCCTACAACCGGACACCGCGCCACGCCGTCGTCCTCGTGGAGATCCCGGAACCGGAGAGACCGGCCGGCCCGGCGACCGGCCCGGGCGAGCGGACACTCGGCACCGTCCCCGCGGAGGCCGGGTCCGATCCCTCCGGCGCCGCCCGGCCGGCCCCGGTCTCGCCCACGCCGGCTCCCGGCGTTGCGCCACGGGGCGCACCCCGAGGCTGAGGCAGCCGGCCCAGGGCCGATCCTGGTCGCGCCGCGAGACGCTCCCGGCGGGCACAAGCCGCCCGCAGTACGCTTGGCCCTCGTCGTGGTGAACCCTACCCCCCGGAGGAGAGGCAGCCATGGCCCTCGACCTCGAGATCGGTGCCGTCTTCCTGGAAGCGGTCCGGGCGAGCCTGCCCGAGCTGCGGCTGCTCACCGATCCGCTGGACCTGGAGGCCTACCGGCGCGACGAGACAGCCCATCTCGATCCGCCGCCGCCGCTCGCCGTTGCCCTGCCGACGGAGACCCGCGAGGTTGCCGAGCTGCTCCGGCTGGCCTCCGCCCACCGGGTGCCGGTCGTGCCCCGGGGGGCCGGCACCGGGCTCTCCGGCGGTTCGGTCGCGGTCGCCGGTGGCCTGACGATCGCCTTCACCCGGATGGACCGGATCCTGGAGATCGACCGCGGCAACCTCTGCGTCGTCACCCAGCCCGGCGTCATCAACGCCCGGCTGAAGGCGGCGGTGGCGGAGGTCGGCCTCTTCTACCCGCCGGACCCGGCGAGCTATGAGCAGTGCTCGATCGGCGGCAACCTGGGCACCAATGCTGGCGGCCTCTGCTGTGTCAAGTACGGCGTCACCCGCGACGCGGTGCTGGGCCTGGAGGTCGTGCTGGCCGACGGGACGGTGGTCCGCCTCGGAGGACGCAACGTCAAGGACGTAGCCGGCTACGGGCTGATCCAGCTGCTGGTGGGCTCTCAGGGGACGCTCGGGCTGATCACCGAGGCGACCCTCAGGCTCCGGCCCGAGCCGCCGCCGAAGGCGACCCTGCTCGCCTTCTTCGCCTCGCTCACCGCGGCCGGCGAGGCGGTGGCCGGCATCACCGCGGCCGGCGTCCAGCCCTGCACCCTGGAGCTGATGGACCGCTTCACGATCGCCGCCGTCGACGACTGGCAGCGGCTCGGCATGGACCGCGAGGCTGAGGCGATGCTGCTCGTCGAGTCGGACCTGCCCGGCGCCGCGGCCGAGGGCGAGCTCGACCGGGCGCAGGCCTGCTGCGAGGCCGCCGGGGCAAGCGGCCTGGTGCGCTCCACCGATCCGCAGGAGGCCGACTGGCTGCGCCAGGGCCGCCGCCTGGCCTTCCGAGCCCTCGAGCGGCTGGGCGCCGCGCTGATGGAGGACGTCGGCGTGCCGCGCTCGCGCGTCCCCGAGCTGCTGGTGGCGATCCAGGGCGTCGCGGAGCGACACCGCGTCCGGATCGGCACGTTCGGCCACGTCGGGGACGGCAACCTCCACCCGACGTTCATCACCGAGCGCGAGGACCCGGCCGCGCCGGCGTTGCTCGAGGCCGCCCGGGCAGACCTCTACCGGGCGGCGCTCGACCTCGGCGGGACCGTCACCGGCGAGCACGGCATCGGGACCGCCCGGCGCGACTGGCTGGAGGTCCAGCGCGGGCCCGACGCCCTGCGCATGATGCGGGCGATCAAGGCCGCCCTGGACCCCCTCGGGATCCTGAATCCGGGCAAGGTCCTGTAGCGGGCCGCCGCCCCTCCGGCGGGCCGTCGGGGTCGCCCGGTCAGGCGCTCTTCCGCCGGCGGGCCGGCGCGGCCTCCTCGGGCTCCGCCGCGACCGGACGGCCGGCGCCCGGCGTGGCCCGGCGTGACGCGGCCGCCCCGCCTCGGGC